>JBAZOW010000161.1:0-8395 GCA_041648495.1 Patulibacter sp. | reverse complement strand
GTCGCCGGCGACCGGCGCGTCCACCGGCGCGGGTCCCTCACCCGTGGCCGGCGCGTCGGTCGGCGCGGGCGCAGCGGTCGACGGCACCGCCGGCCCGCTCGCACCCTCGATCCGGATCACCTGCGGCGCGACGTCGCGCCCGTCGGCGAGCCAGCGGCCGACGAGCAGGCCGACGACCAGGGCGATCAGGACGACGGCGGTCAGCGCGAACGGCCACGTACGCGGACCGGGCGCGGGGGGCAGGGGCGCCAGCGCCACGGACGCCGGCGGCACCGGAGGCACGGCGAGGGCCGCGGGTTCGGGCGGGGCCGGAGAGGTCACGAGCGCCGACGACACCGTCGGAGCGACCGAGGCCGGACCCGGAAGCGCGCCGTCTGGACGCGACACGGGGACCAGGTCGAGCAGCTCGGTGCGCGCCCCGGCCTGGCGAGCACCGCAGTTCAGGCAGTAGCGCGCGGTAGGCCCGAGCGGCGCACTGCAGGTCGCGCAGGCGCCGTGGTCGGAGACCGGCGGAGAGGTCGATGAGACGAAGGTGGCAGACACCGCGATCAGAAACTACACTAATCGGATGGGCTTTAAGGTATTTGACGACGGCACCGGGGTCGACGAGCCCGTCGGGGCGTCAGAGTCGGCGTCAGAATCCGCTTCGGAGGTCAGCGTCTGGCGTCGACCGACGACATCGATCGCGACGGCGATCGCCCTGGCCGTCGGCGTCACGGCGGGATTCCTGACCGCGCCCCAGGGCGGGGTGGCCGAGAGCGGCTCCCCCGTGGCGCTGAGCAGCGCGGCCGGCACGCCGGCGACGCGGCCGGCGGCCGACGAGGCGCCGGTCGCGACCGCACCGACCGAGGAGGCTCCCGCCGAGGACGCTCCCGCCGAAGCCGAGACCGCGGCCCCGACCACACCCGGTGACGAGGACGTGCCGGTCGACCCCGTGGCCGGTCCGGAGCCCACGGACGCGCCGCTCCCGCCCGCGGAGGACGTCGCGCCGACGCCCGTCGACGCCGATCCGGCACCCGCCGCGACCACGACCACGACGTCGAAGGCCAAGAGCAAGACCCCGGCGAAGAAGACCAGGAAGGCCGGGCCCGACACGGCGGCCGCCTCGGGGCTGCCGAAGATCGACCGGATCTGGGTGATCGGGATCGGCACGCCGGTGCCGGTCGACGGCGACTACGTCGGCGACGTCTTGCTCCCCCGCGCGACCGAGCTGCCCAAGTACGCGCCGGTCGCGACCGACCCGGCGCTCGGTGCCGCCGCGCTGACCGACGGCCTCGACGCCCTCACCGCCGCGTTGAAGGCGCCCTCCGACCGCCCCGCGCTGTCCTACGTCGCGACCGACCCGGCCCTGGACGCCGCGGGGCTCGACGCGCAGCTGAAGCAGCTGGTCGAGCCTATCCGCCGCAGCGCCGCGTTCAAGAAGGCGGGCCTGATCGCGATCGTCCCGACCGCTTCCGACCCGACCGCGCCCGCCGGCGCGCTGATCCTCTCGCCGTTCGCCGCGGGCAGCACGTCGGTCGCGAAGGACTACGGCCCGTACTCGCTGCTGCGCACCTTCGCCGAGCTGCTCGACCTCGAGCCGCTCGGCGAGGCCGCCGGCCCGGGCGTCAAGGCCCTCGGCCCCGACGTCCTCACCCCGAAGGACTGAACGGACGGCCGTCAGGCGTAGGAGGCGATCGGCGCACCGAGCAGGTCGAGCGCGACGTCGATCCCGAGGCCGGGGCCGAGCGGCACCGAGCCTCGGCCGCCCGCCGAGCGCGGCTGGTGCCCCGCCACGTGCTCGCGGGTGGCGTCGTTGACGAACGTCGTGGCGAGCAGGGCCCCGGCCGGAGCGCTCGCCGCGATCTGGCTGATCGCGGCGCTCGCGATGTCGCCACCCCAGCTGTCCTCGAGCATCACCCGGACGCCCAGGCTCGCGGCCAGGTCCCGCAGCGCCCGCAGGCGGGTCAGGCCGCCGACCTTCGTCAGCTTGAGGTTGACCACGCTCGCTCCGCCGTCCCGGACAGCCGCCACCAGGCTCTCGGCGTCGACGACGACCTCGTCGTAGATCATCGGCAGGCCGGTGACCCGCTGGACCCGCGCGCAGGCCTCGAGCGTCGGGCAGGGCTGCTCGAAGTAGACCGGCAGGTCCGCCAGGCCGCGGGCGGCCACGAGCGCGTCGTCGAGCCGCCAGCCGCCGTTGGCGTCGACGATGATCAGCGCGTCCTCCCCGGCGAGCTCCACGACCCGCCGCACGACGCCCACGTCGGTCCGCGGATCGCCGCCGACCTTCAGCTGGAAGCGCCGGAACCCGCGCGCCAGCGACGCCTCGAGCCGCTCTTCGGTCTGCGCGACGGTGCCGATCGGGATCGCCTCGTAGAGCGGCAGATCGTCGGTCACGAGACCACCGAGCAGGGTCGCGGCGGGCAGCCCCGTCGCCCGGCCGAGGATGTCCCAGCAGGCGACGTCGATCGGGCACTTGGCGGCCGCCTGGCCGCGCAGGGTCCCATCCATCCGGGTCGTGACGGCCGCGAGGTTCCGCGGGTCGACGCCGATCAGCGGCGGGCCGAGCTCGTCGAGTGCCGCCCGGATGCCGCCGGTGAAGGCGGGCAGGTAGGCCCCGGTCAGCGGGCAGGCCTCGCCCCAGCCCTCCAGGCCCGAGTCGGTGGTGATCCGGACGATCGTCGCGTCGGCGGCGTCGAGCGCCCGTCCTCCCGACAGCTCGAAGGTGCCGTTGGCGTTCGTCATCGCCAGTCCGAAGACGTCGATCCTCGCGATCCGCATGGGGAGCTAGATCCGCATCTTGCGCTGCCGCGGCGCCGGGGCCACGGCCAGGTCGCCCTCGACCTCGCGGGCGGCCCGCTGCAGCGCCGGGACCAGCTCCTGCAGCTCGTCGGCGGTCTTGCGTCCGACGTGGGTCGACAGGTTGAGCGCCGCGACGACCCGGCCGGTGCGGTCGCGGACCGGTGCGGCGATCGCCACCAGCCCCTCCTCGAGCTCCTGGTCGACGAGTGCCCAGCCCTGCTCGCGGACCTTGCGGATCTCCGCCCGCAGCGCCGAGCGGTCGACGATCGTCCGCGGCAGCAGCGGCACCGGCTCGACCTGCTCCAGCAGGTCCGCGACGCGGTCGTCGGGCAGCCCGGCCAGCAGCACGCGACCGAGCGCGGTCGCGTAGGCGGGCATCCGGGCGCCGATGTTGACCGCGATCGTCATCAGCGCGGGCCCGGGCACGCGAACCACGTAGACCACCTCGTGGCCGTCGAGGATCGCCGCCTCGCTGCCCTCGCCGACCTCCGCGACCAGCCGCTCGATCCGCGGCAGCGCCACCTCGGGGAACGACAGCCCCGAGAGGAACGCGTAGCCCAGCTCGAGCACCCGCGGGGTCAGCTCGTAGTAGCGACCGTCGGTGGCGACGTAGCCGAGCTCGACCAGGGTCAGCAGGAAGCGGCGCGCGGCGGCGCGGGTCAGGCCGGTGGCCTCGGCGATCTCGGTGACCGTCAGGGCTGGGCGCTCGGCGTTGAAGACGCGGATGATCGCGAGGCCGCGTTCGAGCGACTGGACGAAGTCGCGCGGGCGCGCGGGCGGCTCGACGGCGGCTGAGGTCGGGTCGGTGTCCGCGGGCATGTCCGCAACGCTAGCGCGGGAACGGACGACGCGACGCTCACGCATCTTCGCGCTCCCCCGCGCCCGCGAGCGCGGCGGCGACGGCGAGCAGGCGCTCGTCGCGCCAGGCGATCCGCTCGTCCCACCGGTCGAGCGGCAGCTGCCGACGCCGCTGGGTGTCGACCGTGTCCACCAGCTCGGGCGTCCACGGGTCGTGCTGCCCGCGCTCGGCCCCCATCCGCTCGTACGACGGACCCATCCGCTCGGCGTGCGCGGCGATCCCGCCACGGGTGTTCAGGTCGACCGTCTCGAACGGCCCGACGACCGCCCAGCGGCGGCCGAGCCCGTCCCGGACCACCCGGTCCAGGTCCTCGACGTCGATCACGCCGTCGCGGACCAGGCAGTACGCCTCGCGCAGGACCGCGCCCTGCAGGCGGTTGAAGACGAAGCCGTCGACCTCGCGCTTCAGGCGGACCGGGGACATCCCGACCGACTCCAGCAGCGCGGCCAGGCGGTCGACGACCGCCTGGTCGGTGAACGGCGCCGGGACCAGCTCGACCGCGGGCAGCAGGTGCGGCGGGTTGCCCGGGTGGGCGACCAGGCAGCGTGCCCGGCCCGGGACCTCGTCGGCGAACTGCGACGCCGGCAGGAACGACGACGAGCTGGCCAGCGACGCGTCGGCGGGGGCCAGCCCGTCGAGCGTCGTGAACAGCTCGCGCTTCAGGTCGACCCGTTCGGGGGCACACTCCTGGACGTGCTCGGCGTCGGCGACCGCGACGGCCAGCTCCGCCGTCACGGTGACCCGCGCCGCGATCGTCGCGACCGACTCGTCGAGCAGGCCGTGGCGGTCGAGCGCGACCAACCGCTCGTTCAGCTCTGCGGCGACGGCGTCGCGCCGTGCGGCGTCGGGGTCCTGGACCCGCACCGTCCGTCCCCCGCGGGCGAAGGTCAGCGCCCAGGCGACGCCGATGCTGCCCGCACCGACGATCGCGATCGGCCGCGTGCTCACGCGACGCCCTGCTTGCGCCGGTGCGCCCGCCAGGTGGTCGCCCACTGCGTCGGATCGTCGACCCCGGACGCGTCGACCTGGCTGATCGCCTGGTGGTGCGGGGCGGTCTTGACCGTCTCGGGGTCCTCGTGCGCCTCGCGGACGACGTCGGCGAGCACGTCGATCCAGGTGTCGATGTCCTCCTTCGACCACAGCTCGCCCGGCTCCGGCGTGATCGGCTCGGGGATCAGCCACGGCTCGTGGGCCAGCCACGGCGCGTCGACCCCGTAGTCGACCATCCGGTTCTGGATGTCGTGAACGTCGATCCCCGTCTGCTCGGTGACCTGCTCCAGGCTGTAGCGGGTCATCTCGAGCCGGTGGCTGGTGATCTGCGGGTGCGACTTGGTCACGCCCGGGATCTCCAGCAGGCGCGTCTCCATGTAGTTGTTCGCGATCACCGACAGGTCGGCCGCCTGCCGCAGGCCCTCCAGCCCCAGCGAGCGGACCCACGAGTACGCCTTGACGACGACGGGCACGTTGCCCCAGTACTCGCGGACGCGGCCGACGCTCTGCGGGCCGTCGTAGTCCAGCGCGTAGCGCCCGTCCTGCTCGACGACCAGCGGGCGCGGCAGGAACGGCACCAGGTGCTCGGCGCAGCCGTAGGCGCCGACCGCGGGACCGCCGCCGCCCTTCGGCCCGGCGAAGGTCTTGTGGAGCATGAACATGCAGGCGTCGAAGCCCAGCTCCCGCGCCTTGATCCGCGTCATCACGCCGTTGAAGTTGGCGTGGTCGTAGAAGCAGAGCCCGCCCGCGTCGTGGACCGCCGCGATCCACTGCTTGATCTCGGGGTTGTAGATCCCCATGTCGTCGGGGTTGCCGACCATCAGCGCGGCGGTCTTGTCCGAGACCGCGGCCTGGAGCGACTCGAGCGTCGGGTAGCCGTTCGGACCGAGCGGCAGCGTGATCACGTCGAACCCGGCCGCCGCGGCCGTCGCGGCGCTACACGGGTGCGTCTGGATCGTGGTGATGACCTCGGTCCGCTGCTCCAGCTCGCCGCGCGACGCGTGGTAGGCGCGGGTCACGCAGGCGTGGGTGTAGGCCGCGTCGGCACCGCCGCCGGGCTGGAAGACGAACCGGTCCATCCCCGACAACTCCCGCAGGAATCCGTCGAAGCGGTGGACGATCTCGAGCACGCCCTGCAGCGTCTCCTCGGGCTGGTTGGGGTGGACCTCGGCCAGCTCGGGGCGCGCGGTGACCCGCTCGTTGACGCGCGGGTTGTACTTCATCGTGCAGGTGCCGAAGAGGTTGATCCCCATCATCCCCAGCGTCATCTGCGACAGGTGGTTGTAGTGCCGCTGGACCTCGAACTCCGACAGCTCCGGCAGGCCCGGGGCGGTCTTGCGGCGGACGCCGGCGGGCAGCAGGCCGTCGACGTCGGCCCGGACGTCGGGCTCGGGCTCGGGGGCGAGGAACGCGCGGCGGCCAGGGCGGCCCATGTCGAGGACGATCGGCTCGTCCCAGGACGCGGCCTGGTACTTCGGCAGCTTGCGGGTCATCGGACGACCTCCTGCAGGGCGCTGACGAGTCGGTCGACGTCCTCCTGCGCGTGCACCTCGGTCACGCAGTAGAGGGCGCTCTGGCCGAGCTCGGGACGGTCGGACGAGAGGTCGACGCCGCCGAAGATCCCGCGCTGCAGCAGCGCGGCGTTGATCTCGGCGACCGTCCTGCCGGTCCCGTTGAAGTCGACGACCAGCTCCTTGAAGGCGTGCGGGTAGCGGATCGACACCCCGTCGATCTCCGCCAGCCGGCGGGCCGCGTAGTGGCAGCGCTGGAGGATCAGCTCGCCGAGGTCGGCGAAGCCCTGGGGCCCGAGCAGCGACATGTAGACCGCGTTGACGACGGCCCACAGGTAGACCGAGTTGCCGGTCCAGTCGTTGCCGTCCTCGCGCTTGCCGTACGACGACTGCTCGAACAGCGCCATCGCGAAGCCGTGCTCGCCGGGCGTGCGGGTCGGGGCGATCGAGACCTGCAGCGTCGGGTACTGCCGGGCGTAGCGCTCCTCGTCCCGGGTGGCGATGAAGCCACCGGTGCCGCCGCCGGCGTACATGTGAATCCCGAGCGGCTGGGTCGAGCCGACGGCGATGTCGACGCCGAGCTCGCCGGGCGGGGCCAGAACGCCGAGCGACAGCGGGTCGACGCCGGCGATCGTCTCGGCGCCGGCGGCGCGCACGACCTGCGCGATCCGCGCGCCCTGAGCCTCGATCACGCCGAGCGAGGTCGGGCTCTCGAAGTAGACCGCGGCGACGTCGTCGCCGAGCTGCCGCTCGAGGTCCGCGACGTCCAGTCCGCCGGTCGACGGGTCGACGGCGACGAACTCGATCGTCAGGTGGGTCCGGGTCTCGGGCGGCTCGCAGTAGGTCCGCAGCACGGCCAGGCGCTCGGGGTCCAGGTCGGCCAGCACGAGCACGCGGCGACGCTCGGTGATCCGCGCCGCCATCCGCACCGCGTGGCCGAGCGCGCAGCCCCAGCTGTAGACCGGCAGGCCGACGAACTCCATGTCGACCAGCTCGCCGAGCTGGCTGGCGAACTCGAACCACGCCTGGTTGCGCCCGTGGTCGGACGCCGGGGTGCCCCACTCGGACGTGACGAACTCGGTCCGCTGGGCGATCTCGTCGCAGACCGCAGGCACGTGGTGCGGCCAGACGCCGCGCCCGAGGAAGCTCAGGTGGCTCTCGGTCGAGCCGTTCTTGGCCAGCAGGCCGCGCAGGTGACGCTCCAGCTCGACCTCGGAGCGCAGCGCGGGCGGCAGCTTCGGGTCCTCGCGCGGCCGGTGGTCGGCCGGGATCTGCTCGAACAGCTCCTCGGCGGTGGCGACGCCGACCGCGTCGAGCAGCTCCTGCTCCAGCGCGGGAGCGGAGTTGGCCATGTAGGGGTGAGCGGAGCTACGGGTCACGCGAGAGCCTCCGAGAGCCTTCGGGAATTGCCGCCCCACCGACCGGCCGCACCGCGACCGGGGGAAGGACGGAGCACGGTCACAGTCTAGTGATTGCGCGCTGTGCGGCAAGTCGTTCGCTCTGCGAGCAAGATCGTGGTCACAGCACCGCGCGGATCAACGCCGCCACGGACGCCGCGACGACCATCGCCAGCAGCAGCGAGCCCTGGCGCAGCAGCAGCAACGTGCCGACGGCGACCCCGGCCGCGCGTGCCCCCGCGCCCGCGCCCTCCGTGCCCCAGATGGCGACGACGATCAGGGCCGCGACCAGCGCGGGCGGCAGCAGGGCCAGGGTCCGCTGGACCCCCGCGGGCAGGGTGCGACCGCCGAGCAGCAGCGGACCGGCCGCCTTCGGGCCGAGCGTGACCGCGATCCCGGCGACGATCAGCGTCCAGACGTCGACGTTCACGTCCGACTCCGTCCGACGAGCAGCAGGATCACCGCGACCGCCACCAGCACCGGCACGCCGGCCGGCGCGAACGGCGCGAGCAGCAGGGCGATCAGCGCGGCGGCCCCGGCGTTGCGCAGCGCGCCCCGGCGGTCGTCGGGGCGCCGGGTCTTCAGGTCGGCGACGAGCAGCGAGACGAAGAACATCGGCATCACCGTGTCCAGGCCGATCGTCTCGATCGACCCGATCCGCGGGCCGAGCAGCACGCCGACGACCGTCCCCGCGACCCATCCGACGTACTGCCCGAGCGACGACCAGAGCAGCCGCGTGCGGTCGACGCTGCCGTCGCTGCGGACCGCGAAGATCCACGACGGGTCGTTGAGCGTGGCCGCCGCGGCGACCCGCTTCCACCAGCGGCCGGGCAGCGCCGGGGCGACCGACGCAC
>JBAZOW010000160.1:0-8425 GCA_041648495.1 Patulibacter sp. | reverse complement strand
GAGGACGGATCGACGATCCGCGTCGAGCCGTTCCGCAACAACGCGTTCCCGGTCGTCCGCGACCTGATGGTCGACCGCTCGTCGCTCGACCGCGTGATCCAGGCCGGCGGCTACGTCAGCGTGACCACCGGTCCGCAGCCCGAGCCGAACTCGATGCCGGTGTCGCCGTCGGTCCAGCAGGAGGCGATGGACGCCGCGATCTGCATCGGCTGCGGAGCCTGCGTCGCCGCCTGCCCGAACGGTGCGGCGATGCTCTTCACCGGCGCCAAGGTCACGCACCTCAACCTGCTGCCGCAGGGCCAGACCGAGCGCGGCGAGCGCGCCCGCAACATGGTCCGGGCGATGGACGACGAGGGCTTCGGCGGCTGCACCAACTTCGGCGAGTGCTCGCGCGTCTGCCCGCAGGGCATCAACATGGACGTGATCGGCATGCTCAACCGCGAGTACCGCCGGGGCGTCCGCAAGAGCAAGGTCTGAGCGGCGGTCCGGAGCGCGGCTCCGGACCGTTCAGACCTCCTGGCCCGGCAGCACCGCGGCGAGCGCGTTGCGGGTCTGGGTGATCGTCACGATCCCGACCATCACGCCGTCGGGGTCGATCACCGGCAGTGCGCCGTGACGCTGCAGGGCGTCGCTGCCGAGCAGCTGCTCCAGCGACGCGTCCGGCTCGGTGCGCGGGGCGTCGTCCTCGATCAGCAGGTCGCGCGCGGGCACCTCGGGGCGTCCGGCAGACAGCTCGGCCTGGACGTCCTGGGCGGTCACGATCCCGAGGTAGCGGCCCGACGAGTCGAGCATCGCCGCCCACGGCACCGCGAACGGCACGAAGGTCTCGTGCTGCGCCTGCAGGACCGTGACGTCGTCGGGCAGCCAGGCCGGCTGGGTGTCCATCAGGTCGCCCGCGGTCCGCTCGTGCAGCTGCGCGCTGACCTCGCTGGTCAGCACGGCGGCGCGCGCGGCCCCGCCGATGAACCAGGCCAGGATCAGGAACCAGAGCCCGTCGACGAGCTGGTTGTTGAGCAGGAAGTAGACGCCGGCGGCGCCGAGCAGGATCGCGAAGCCGCGCCCGAGGAAGCCCGCGACGTTGGTCGCCTTGCGCCGGTCGCCGGTCAGCTTCCAGGCGATCGAGCGGGCGATCCGTCCGCCGTCCAGCGGGAACGCCGGGATCAGGTTGAAGACCAGCAGGATGCCGTTGACCAGCGTCAGCCAGCCGACCAGGGCGACCGCGGCGGTCGTCGTCGCGTCCGCCAGCCGGACCGCGTCGGTGATCTCGTCGCGACCGGTCAGCAGCAGGCCGGCCCCGACGCCGATCAGGCAGATCACGAAGGTCACCGCCGGACCGGCCGCGGCGACGAAGAACTCCTCCTTCGGGTTCTTCGAGTCGCGGCTCAGTCGGGCCACGCCGCCGAGCAGCCAGAGGTCGATCCCCTCGGTCTGGATCCCGAACCGCCGCGCCATCAGCGCGTGGCCCAGCTCGTGGGCCACGAGCGACACGAAGAACAACAGCGTCGCGGCGACCGAGAGGCCGTACGCCTCGACCGGTCCGGCCGCGGGGAGCACCGATTCGAACTGGCCGCCGAGCAGCACGATCATCAGCAGCAGGATCAGGAACCAGCTCGGATTGGCTCCGATCCGGATCCCGAAGAGGTGAGCGAGCGTCACGGTGCGCGTGGCGGGCATGTCCCGGCATCGTCGCAGGTCGGCGGTTCCCGGAGCGAATGCCGCACGCCTGCGCACCGGCAGACACGCGCGCGCACGGGATCTCGCGCGCGGGCGGCGCGGATCGGTGGGGAGGGCGAACGCGCCCCGCGGGGTCCGGGGGATACGATCAGCCGGCACCCGGACTGCGGGCGTCCTCCCTTCGTGACGTGACGCCGCTCCGACCCGTACGTCTGCAGGAGACCACAGATGACCCAGTCGCCCGTCAACGTCACCGTCACCGGCGCCGCCGGACAGATCGGCTACGCGCTGCTCTTCCGCATCGCCAGTGGCCACCTGCTCGGGCCTGACGTCCCCGTGAAGCTCCGCCTGCTCGAGATCCCCCAGGGGCTCAAGGCCGCCGAGGGCACCGCGATGGAGCTGGACGACTGCGCGTTCCCGCTGCTCAAGGGCATCGACATCACCGACGACGCGAACCGCGCGTTCGACGGCACCAACGTCGCGCTGCTGGTCGGCGCCCGTCCGCGCACCAAGGGCATGGAGCGCGGCGACCTGCTCGAGGCCAACGGCGGGATCTTCAAGCCGCAGGGCGCCGCGATCAACGCCGGCGCCGCCGACGACATCCGCGTCCTGGTGGTCGGCAACCCCGCCAACACCAACGCACTGATCGCCCAGGCCCACGCCCCGGACGTCCCGGCCGAGCGGTTCACCGCGATGACCCGCCTGGATCACAACCGCGCGATCTCGCAGCTGGCCAACAAGCTGCAGGTGTCGGTTTCCGAGATCAAGAAGCTGACCATCTGGGGCAACCACTCCGCCACCCAGTACCCCGACGTCTTCCACGCCGAGGTCAACGGCAAGAACGCCGCCGAGCTCGTCGACGACGAGGCGTGGCTGGCCGACAGCTTCATCCCGACCGTCGCCAAGCGCGGCGCGGCGATCATCGAGGCCCGCGGGGCGTCGTCCGCCGCGTCGGCCGCCAACGCCGCGATCGACCACGTCCACACGTGGGTCAACGGCACGGCCGAGGGCGACTGGACCTCGATGGCGATCCCGTCGGACGGCTCCTACGGCGTCCCCGAGGGCATCATCTCGTCGTTCCCGGTAACGGTGAAGGACGGCACGTACGAGATCGTCCAGGGCCTCGAGATCAACGAGTTCTCGCGCACCCGGATCGACGCCAGCGTCGCCGAGCTGGTCGAGGAGCGGGACGCGGTCAAGGGTCTCGGTCTCCTGGGCTGATCAACCGACCAACGCGCGTCGGGGCACCCGGCGCGCGTGACGGTGGGGCGAACCCACCAACGACGAAGGGCCGGCATATGCCGGCCCTTCTCCGTTCCTGCGTGCTGTTGGACTACTCGGCGTTCGCGGCGTCCGTGGGGTACCAGGACCGATCGCGCTTCTCGACCAGGCCTTGCTCCTCGAGGCCCGGGAGGATGCGGTACGCGTAGTTGGGGTGCACGCCGATTCGGCGGGCGACCTCGGCGGCGCCGAGACCCGGCTCCTGCTTGAGCAGCGCCAGGGCCTGACGGGAGCGCTCGCCGCTGCCGCGCGGGCGACCGGCCGAGCGGCCCGTTCCGCCGCGGGCGGGGCGACCGGCGCCACGGCCACCGACGGGGTCCACGCCGTCGAGCGCGTCGAGCGCGCGCTTGAGGCGCTCGTGCTCGGCGATCAGCGGAGCTAGCTCGTCGAGCCGAGACTGGATCTCGTCACGCTTCTCTGAGAGAAAATCAGACATATTCGTTGCTTTCCGTCGGGGGGAGGGGACTCTGTCGTTGCGGCCTCGGTACCTGCCGTTCGCTGACGAGCGTCCTACGCCAAGCGGACCCTAACAGAAACTCCGGAGCGAATCGTTCGTGGCTTGCCGACCCTAGCCTGCGTCGATCAGTTTGCGCAACTGTTCGAGCGAGGCATGGGCTTCGCGTTCGGGTGTGCCGCCGACCAGGGCGTTGGCGGCGATACGTCCGAGAGGTCCCATCGGCGCGGAGAACTCGTTGGTGTACACAAACCGGGTGCCATTAGCGGAGGGGTCGAGTCGATACTCGATCCGGGCGCGGGCGCCGGCCGGGCCGCGTCCTTCCCAGCGGGCCAGATGCGGGGCATCGCACTCGCGGAGTACCCAGGAAACCGACACCGGGACCCCGCGGATGGTCATCGTCTGGGACATGCGAAAGCCCGTTCGCGGCGGGCCCGAGTCGGTCGAGCCGAGCGATCGGTGGATGGTGACCCACTCGTGGAGGCGGTGCGGATCCAGTACCACCGGCCACACCTCGTCCGGTGGCGCCGGAAGTTCGATGCTGGCCTCGACGGCGGTCATGGGCGCAACACTACTCCGGTCGCCTGCCGCAACGTGGTGGCGCTGGTGTGCGATTCCCACGCCTTTGCCCGCACGGACCGGGCGGTCGGGCGGTCAGCGGGCGCGGAGGCGCTCCACACGCTCCATTTCGAACAGCGCTCGGTTGACGCTGTGGGAAAACGTGTGGGGCCGAACGTCGAGGATGGTGCTCCAGCTGGCGTCCCGCGCCAGCAGGTCGCCGGTGAGTCCGCCCATCAGCGGCAGGATCAGTGCCTCGTCCTCCCCGGTGATCGCGGCGGCGATCCTCCCGAAGATCGGTGTGGAGTCGAGGGGCACCGCCAGCGTGGGGCGGGGGAGCATCATCAGGTCGCGGATCCCCTCGATGATCTGGCCGTAGCTGAGGACGTCGGGGCCGGCGACGTCGAGGGAGAGGGACGCGGCGTCGGCGGCGGGCGTGGTGCCGGCGGAGAGCAGGGCGGCGACCAGGTCGCGCTGGTCGATCGTCTGGGTCCGGAAGCGGTGCCACGGCGGCAGGGCCAGGACCGGCATCCGCTCGACCAGCCGGACGAGGAAGCGGAACGAGCGGGAGCGGGCGCCGATCGCGATCGAGGCCCGCAGGGCGACGGCCTCGGGCGTCGCGCTGCAGAGCAGCTGCTCGACGGTCAACCGGCTGCGCAGGTGGGCGGACAGGGGGCGGGTCTCGTCGATCATCACCCCGAGGTAGACGATCCGACGGACCCCGGCGGCGTGCGCGGCGTCGGCGAACCGCTCGGCCGACTCGCGCTCGCGGTCCTCGAACGAGTGCCCCGCGGGGGCCGGCTCCATCGAGTGCACCAGGTAGTAGGCGACCGCGACGCCGTCGAGCGCCTCGCGCAGGCCGGCCCCGGTCGAGACGTCGCCGACGAAGACGGGGACGTCGTGGGTCACCCGGGACGGGTCGCGGGCGAAGGCCCGGACGTCGTGGCCGCGGCGACGCAGCGGGTCGATCAGCAGCGACCCGGCGAACCCGGACGCTCCCGTCACGAGGGTGAGCATGGAGCAACGGTTGCAGTTCTCCGTGATTTGCGGACTTCCTGCGTCGGAAGTCACACGAAAAGTGACCAAGTAGCGGGAACAAGGCTCACGGAGCGGGTCCGGTTGTGGTTCGATGCCTCCAGGTCGCGGGGCCTGCCTCCCCGACCTCGCCTCTCGGGGCGCAGCCCGGCCTCCTCCCAGGTGCGGTCCGCCCCGTCATGTCTCCCGTGTGGACGCCGCATTCCGGTGCCCATCGGTCACCCCTGCCGCCGTCACGTTTCCCAGAACGCACCAGTGAACCACGCCTCCCAGAACCGCTCACGGGCCGTCGCCGCCCCCTCGTGCGACGGATGCTTCTTCCGTCGTCACATGCTCTGTGCGCTCGATCGCACCGACCCGTGCGCGACGTTCCGGCCGGATCGCGAGGCGGGGCTGCAGCCCCCGCGGCAGATGGCGTTTGCCTTCCGCCCGGAGCGCACGACGGGGACGCCCTTCGCGTTTCCGGATGCGGCCGAGCAGGCGCGGCGCTACGCCGCCTAACGTCGCCCCGGCGTCGTCGCTGGCGCGCGGAAGCTACGCCGCGTAGGATCTACGGAGGAGGCGAGAGCGTCCTCCGAAGGCCCGGCCGTAGTCATTAGCTGGCTGGCTAGCTAAGATGCGGACTGCCACCGTCAAATCCCGCTGACGGCCGCGACTTGCCGCGACCGTGGGACCCCCGATCGGGGGGCGGGTTCCTCACGCAGGAGCCCGCGGGGCGATTCCCAGCACAGGAGTTCCACCATGGGCAGCACAGAAGCGTTGGTCTACGACGCGATCCGTACCCCGCGCGGCAAGGGCAAGAGCAACGGCTCCCTGCACGGCACCAAGCCGATCGACCTGGTCGTCGGCTTGATCCACGAGACGCTCGGCCGCAACGGCCAGCTCGATCCCAACGGCGTCGACGACGTCGTGCTCGGCTGCGTCACCCCGGTCGGCGACCAGGGCGGCGACATCGCCAAGGGCGCCGCGACCAAGGCCGGCCTGCCGGACACCGTCGCCGGCGTCCAGCTCAACCGCTTCTGCGCCTCCGGCCTCGAAGCCGTCAACATCGCGGCCCAGAAGGTGGCCTCCGGCTGGGAGGACCTGGTCTTCGCCGGCGGCGTCGAGTCGATGTCGCGCGTGCCGATGGGCAGCGACGGCGGCGCGTGGGCGATGGACCCGCAGACCAACTACGACTCCTACTTCGTCCCGCAGGGGATCGGTGCCGACCTGATCGCGACCGTCGAGGGCTTCACGCGCGACGACGTCGACGCGTTCGCCGCCGAGTCGCAGCGCCGCGCCGCCGCCGCCGAGGACGCCGGGTACTTCAAGAACTCGGTCGTCCCGGTCAAGGACCTCAACGAGCAGGTCGTGCTCGATCGCGACGAGTTCATCCGCCGCGGCACGACGGCCGAGACGCTCGGTGGCCTCAAGCCGTCGTTCGCGATGATGGGCGACATGGGCGGCTTCGACGCCGTCGCGCTCCAGAAGTACCACTGGGTCGAGAAGATCGATCACGTCCACACCCCGGGCAACTCGTCCGGCATCGTCGACGGGGCGTCGCTGGTCACGATCGGCAGCCCGGCGGCCGGTGAGCGCTACAATCTGAAGCCCCGCGCGCGGATCCTGGCGACGGCGGTCTCGGGCGCCGACCCGACGATCATGCTGACGGGCCCCGCGCCGGCCAGCCGCAAGGCGCTGGAGAAGGCCGGCCTGAAGGCGTCCGACCTCGACCTGGTCGAGATCAACGAGGCGTTCGCCGCCGTCGCGCTGCGCCTGATCCGCGACCTCGACATCGATCCCGAGATCACCAACGTCAACGGCGGCGCGATCGCGATGGGCCATCCGCTCGGCGCGACCGGCGGCATGATCCTCGGCACGATCGTCGACGAGCTGGAGCGCCGCAACAAGCGCTACGGCCTCGTGACCCTCTGCATCGGCGGCGGCATGGGCATCGCCACGGTCGTCGAGCGCGTCTAGCGCTCCGACCCGACCTGAGACTTCGAAGAGCGAGTAGAACGCGATGAGCGAGAGCACCACCATCCGTTGGGAGCAGGGCGGCGACGGCGTCGTCAACCTGATCCTCGACGATCCCAACCAGTCCGCCAACACGATGAACGCCGCGTACACGGCGTCGATGAAGGCGACGGTCGACCGCCTGGAGGCCGAGAAGGACTCGATCACGGGCATCGTCATCACCTCGGCGAAGAAGACCTTCTTCGCCGGCGGCGACCTCAACGACCTCAAGCAGGCGACGCCGGAGAACGCGGCCGAGGTGGCCGAGCACGTCCGCGCCGTCAAGGCCGACCTGCGCCGGCTCGAGACGCTCGGCAAGCCGGTCGTCTCGGCGATCAACGGCGCCGCGCTGGGCGGCGGCCTGGAGATCGCCCTGGCGACCCACCGCCGGATCGTCGTCGACGATCCGAAGATCCAGCTCGGCCTGCCCGAGGTGAGCCTCGGCCTGCTGCCCGGTGGCGGCGGCGTCGTCCGCGTCACCCGTCTGCTCGGCCTCGCGCAGGGCCTGATGGGCGTGCTGCTCCAGGGTCAGCGGCTGCGTCCGCAGAAGGCGCTCGAGCTGGGCCTGGTCAGCGAGCTCGTCGCGACGCCGGACGACCTGCTGCCGGCCGCCAAGAAGTGGATCGCGGAGAACCCGGAGGCGACCCAGCCGTGGGACGTCAAGGGCTACAAGATCCCCGGCGGCACCCCGAGCCACCCGGCGCTCGCCGCCAACCTGCCGGCCTTCCCCTCGAACCTGCGCAAGCAGATCAAGGGCACGAACATGCCGGCGCCGAAGAACATCATGGCCGCCGCCGTCGAGGGCGCCCAGGTCGACTTCGACACGGCGCTCGAGATCGAGGGCCGCTACTTCGTGGACCTCGTCACCGGCCAGGTGGCGAAGAACATGATCCAGGCGTTCTTCTTCGACCTGCAGACGGTCAACGGCTCGCGCGGTCGCGAGAAGGGTCGTGAGCGCTGGAAGTCCGAGAAGGTCATCGTGCTCGGCGCCGGGATGATGGGCGCCGCGATCGCCTACGTCTGCGCCAAGGCCGGCATCGAGGTCGTGCTCAAGGACGTCTCGCTGGAGGCGGCGGAGCGCGGCAAGGGCTACTCGAAGGCGATCGTCGACAAGCAGGTCGCCAAGGGTCGCTCGACCCAGGAGAAGGCCGACGCGCTGCTCGGGCGGATCCTGGCCACGGCGGACGCCAAGGACGCGCAGGACGCCGACCTGGTGATCGAGGCCGTGTTCGAGGATCCGAAGGTCAAGGCGCAGGTCTTCGCCGAGATCGAGCCGTTCCTCAAGCCGGACGCGCTGCTGGGCTCCAACACCTCGACGCTGCCGATCACCGGCCTCGCCGAGGGCGTCTCGCGGCCCGACGACTTCATCGGTCTGCACTTCTTCAGCCCGGTCGACAAGATGCCGCTGCTGGAGATCATCAAGGGTGA
>JBAZOW010000159.1:0-8466 GCA_041648495.1 Patulibacter sp. | reverse complement strand
CGTCCGGATCGCCCGCGTCGACGGGCCCGCCAGCCACAGCTCGCCACCCCGCACGATCACATCCGCACAGCCGTCGGCGGGGATAGTGGTGGCGTTCGCCCCGCGCGAGCGCCAGAGGACGCACCCGTGCTCCAGCGACCGCTCGGCGTACATCGATTCAGTCTCCCAGACCGGGGGCCGCTCCC
This sequence comes from Patulibacter sp., assembly GCA_041648495.1. Lineage (GTDB taxonomy): Bacteria > Actinomycetota > Thermoleophilia > Solirubrobacterales > Solirubrobacteraceae > Patulibacter. The sequence continues at coordinate 8,281 of JBAZOW010000159.1, read as the reverse complement.
CGACGCGCTGGCGGCCCCCGGCGGGTACTACGCGGTCCTAGGTGACCCGCTGGATCACCAGGTTGGCTCCCGCACCCGACTCGAAGGTGACGGCGGCGATCATGCCGAACAGCTGCACCTGGACCGTGGAACCGGCCGTAAGGGTCACGATCCCGTCGGCGGACAGTCGCGATTGCGACATCAGCGGGCTCTCGACCAACGACGAGACCTGCGCACCGTTCACCAGCACGCGGCTCTGCACGGCCAGCGCCGCGGTGAGGCGGAAGCCGTAGCTGATCCGGTAGCGGCCCGTGTTGGCCACCGTGAACGTGTCGTTGCTGCCGTTGACGGTGATCCCCGTGCCGAGGTTCTGGTTCTGGGGGTACGGGACCAGGGATCCGCCGAGGATCACGGCGACCGTGCCGCCGCTGTTGTTGGCGGACGCGCTGTTGCCCGTCACCCCGGTGCCGGCCGGACCGGTGTCGCCGGTGTCGCCCTTCGGGCCGGCGGGTCCGGTAGGACCCGTGTCGCCGGTCTCACCGGCGGGACCCGCGGGACCGGCAGAGCCCGCCTCTCCGGTCTCGCCCTGCTCGCCGGCCGGTCCGATCGGTCCGGCGGGCCCGGTGTCCCCCGTCTCGCCCGCCGGTCCGGCGGGGCCGACCGGTCCGGTCTCTCCCGTCTCACCGGCCGGTCCGACGGGCCCCTGCTCACCCGTGAGGCCGATCGGGCCCTCCGGTCCGACGGGGCCCTGCTCACCGGTCGCCCCGGTCAGGCCGATCGGCCCCTCGGGACCGGTCAGTCCCGTCAACCCGATCGGGCCGATCGGGCCCTGCGGACCGGGCGAGCCGACCGGGCCCTGAGGTCCGGTCAGCCCGATCAGGCCCATCGGCCCGGTCGGCCCCTGCTCACCGGTAGCGCCGTCCGCACCGGCCGGACCGGTCAGGCCCATGAGGCCCGCTGGACCGGCGGGACCCACGGCCCCGGCCGGGCCCGGAGCACCGGCCGGCAGGTCGCCCGCGCGGAAGTCCTCGGCCCGCAGCGAGCCGTTGCGGACCTTGCTCGTGGTGATCGCGTCGGTCGCGACGTGCTTGCCGCGCACCGCGTGGGTGCGGATCTGCGCGTCGCCGACGCTGTCGCGCGGGACCACGATGCCGGTGGCGTACGCGGTGCCGCCGAGCGCCACGAACAGTGCGGTCGCCGACATCACATTTGCGGGAGACAGCGCCTTCCGGACTCGACCGACCCAGGGCGCGTACACGCGCTCCTGCGGGCGATCCTGACCTGGTTCGTCCTGACGAATATCCATGCAGAGACCATACAGAGACCCGTCCGGTATCTACGTCGAATGCTTGGCGTTCGCCACCGCGAACGCCAGTCGATGACCCTACGCCGAGGTCAGGGCCGGATAGTCGACGTAGCCCTCCGGGCCGCTGCTGTAGAACAGCTTGGAGACCGTCTCGTTCTGCGGGACGTCCTGCTCCCAGCGCGTCATCAGATCCGGGTTGGCGATGAACGCGCGACCGACCACCGCCGCGTCGGCGTGACCGTCGGCGACGTAGCCGATCGCGTCCTCGCGCTCGGTGTGGACCGCGAACCCCGTGTTCAGCAGCACCGGCGTGGCGAGCGCGGTCCGCAGCTCCGCCAGCAATGCATCGCCCGGCTCCCCCATGAAGCTGACGTAGGCCAGGCCGAGCTCGGCCAGCTGGGGCGCCAGCGCGCGGTACGTGGCCCCGCCGTCGGACTCGACGGTCTCGTGGGTGCCGGTCAGCGGCGAGAGCCGGATCCCGGTGCGGTCCGCGCCGACCGCTTCGGCGACGGCGCGGGCGACCTCGACCGTCAGCCGCGCCCGGTTCTCCGGCGTGCCGCCGTAGGCGTCGTTGCGATGGTTGGTCCCGTCGGCGAGGAACTGGTGCAGCAGGTAGCCGTTGGCGCCGTGGATCTCGACCGCATCGAAGCCGGCGTCGATCGCCCGGCGGGCCGCATCGACATAGCCCGCGACGATCCCCGGCAGCTCGTCGATCGTCAGCGCCCGCGGGGCGGGGATCGCCGCCGCGGCCTCGTTCGGGGTGAAGATCGTCAGCCGCTCCGGCGCCACGTCGGACGCCGACACCGTCGGCTCGCCGCTCGTGTCCGGATGACCGACCCGGCCGCCGTGCCAGAGCTGCGCGGCGATCAGCCCGCCCGCGGCGTGCACCGCGTCGGTGACCTGCCGCCAACCGTCGCGGTGCGCGTCGGTCGCCAACCCCGGGGTCCGCGGATACGGCTTGCCCTGCTGGACCACCCAGGTCGCCTCCGAGACGATCAACGCCGCCGAGCCGGCCCGCTGGCCGTAGTACTCGGCCATCAACGCGTTCGGGGTGCCATCCTCGTCGGCGCGGTTGCGGGTCAGCGGCGCCATCACCACGCGGTGCGGCAGCTGCAGGGCACCCAAGCGGAGCGGGGAGCGCAGGACATCGAAGCGGTCGGTCATCACGGGACACGCTTACAGAGGTCGATCCGGACCGCGGTCCAATCGGGATGAGACGCTGTACATCGGTATGACGGCGCGACCGACCGCCGTGCTGCGGGGTGGTATGCACGCGTCCACCAGCGGGACCGTCGCCCGACCGCCCGCGTACGATGGCGGCGTATGGATGACGCGCCCGGACCGACCCTCGCCCGCCGCCTGCGCGACGGCGATCTGAGCGCGGCGCCGCAGGTGCTCAACCTGGTCGAGACCCAGACACCGGCCGCGCGCGAGCAGACCGCGCTGCTGCTGGAGCAGCTCTCCCCCGCCGCGCTCGGCCACGAGCCCACCGGCCACGTCGTCGGCGTCACCGGACCGCCCGGCGCCGGCAAGTCGACCCTGCTCAGCGAACTGATCCGGACCTACCGCGAGGGCGGCCGCTCGGTGGCGGTACTCGCCGTTGACCCGTCCAGCCGCCGGACCGGCGGGTCGCTGCTCGGCGACCGCGCGCGGATCGAGGTCAGCCCCGACGACGACGGCGTCTTCATCCGCTCGACCGCCGCCGCCGACCGGCTCGGCGGGCTCGCCGCCGCCACCCGCTCCGCCGCCCAGGCGCTGGCCGTCGCGTTCGACGTGGTGATCGTCGAGACCGTCGGGGTCGGCCAGTCCGAGACCGACGTCGCCGACGTCGCCGACACCGTCGTGGTGATCGTCCAGCCCGGGTCCGGCGACGTCCTGCAGTTCCTCAAGAGCGGGATCATGGAGATCCCCGACGTGCTGGTGATCACCAAGGCCGACCTCGGCCGGATCGCCCAGCGCGCCACGAGCGACATCCGCGCCGCGCTGCGTTCGATCGGCGACCGCACGACCAAGGTCGTCGGCGTCAGCTCGTTGCCGCCGTCGAGCGGCTTCGACGACCTGGTCGAGGCGCTCGACCGCCACCGCGAGCGGATCGACGTCGCTGCGCACCGCCGCGCCGCACGCCGCCGGGCCGCGGTCGACGACTTCCGGCTCGAACACGGCCAGCGAGCGCTGCGCCGGATCGGCGGACGCCGCGGCGCCCTGCGGGTGATCGACGACGCTCCCGCCGACGTGGCGATCCCCCGGCTGCTCGCGCAGCTCGAGACGGCCGCCGGGATCGCGGATCCGGTGACGGCGGGCGACTGAGGCGCCGATTCAGTCATCGCGCGGTGCGAGCGGCGCGTCGGCCGGCACCGGACGCCGGCTCTCCAGCCAGGTCGCCGCGCCCAGCAGCACCAGGCCGACGACGCCGAACAGCACCGGCCAGCCCGGGTCGGCGACCCGCAGCAGCCCTGCTCCCCAATCGAAGCCGAGCACCGGCGTCAGCGGGGCGAAGTCGAGGCCCGGATCGGCCGGAAGCTCCACCCGCGCGTCGCCCACCGCGGTGCTGACCGTGGCGGCCAGCACCGCGGTGCCGAACGCCGCCGCGACCGCGCCGAGCACCGCCACCGTCGAGGCGCGGCGCGCGGTCGAGGCGGCGAGCAACGTCCCGCCGAAGGCGAGACCGACGAGCAGCAACACCATCACCAGCCGCGCCCCGTCGGTGATCGGCTCTGCGCCGTCGCCGAACACGTGCCACAGCACCAGCGACGGGAGCGCGAGCAACGCCCCCATCGCCGACCCCGCCGACGCCGCCGACATGGCCTGCGCCGTCGCCACCCACCGTGCCGGCCCCGCGGCCGCAAGTCCGGCAGCCACCACCAACGACACGACCGGGGGTGCCAGCAGTGCCACGAGGGCCCAGACCAGGTTCTCGTCGGAGGCCGTGGCCAGCACCAGCGTCAACGAGACCCCCATCACGACCGCGAAGACCGCCGCAGCCGCGACCGCCGCGGTCCGGGTCCGCACGATCAGGCACGCCGCGACGACGACGGTCGCCACCGTGCCGATCGCCACGGTCGTGGCCTGATCCAGCGAGCCGAGCCCCGCTACGTCGATCAAGCCGTCGTTCGCTCCGTACGTGCCGCCCAGCAGCTCGACGAGGGGCTGGATCGTCGCCCAGCCGACCACCACGACCGCCCCCGCCACCGTGGCCGCCGCCCCGCGCACCGACCACGCGGCGGCCGTGGCCGCGAGCAGCGCGACGACGGCGATTCCCGCGAGGACCTTCGAATCCGCGGACAGATGCGCGACGGTGATCACCACGGCGACCGACCACGCGGCACGGGCCACGTCCGACGAGACCGTCCACCCCGCCTCGCGCAGGACGGCGGGGACCGCTCCGGTCAACCGACGGCGAAGCCCCGCGGACCGGATCGCCCCGGTCAGCCCCACGACCACGACCGCCGGCACCAGGATCCAAGCGACCCGAAGCACCGTGTCGTCGGCGTAGCCGCCGACCAGCAGTGCCGCGCCGGCCAGCGCCCCGCCGGCGGGATCCCGCCGAACGAACGCGGTCGCCAACAGCACGACCAACGTCAGCTGCGCCAGAAGCACCTGCGCGATCACCCAGCCGGTCGCGGGGTCCCAGGCGTCGGCGTCGAAGACCGACGGCACCAGGCCCGTTCCCAGCATGCTGATCCCGGTGACCTCGGTGGTCGTGCGGGCGATGATCAGCAGCGCCGCCGCCGTCCCGATCCCCGCGCGCACCGGCGGCGGGCCGCCGCCACGGACCGCAACCACCGTCAGGGCCGCGGCGGGCAACACGGTGAGCACGAACACCAACTCCGGGCCGACGCCGAGCGCCTCCAACAGCACGAGCCAGCCCTGGACGGCCGCGACCGCCGCGACCACGCCGCCGATCGCCGGCCGGTCCCGCGCGATCCACGCACCGGCCGTGCCGAGCGCCGCGCACAGCAGCAGCGGGGCCCAGGCCGACCCGGGACCACGGTCGACGACCGCCGCCACCAGCGCCCCGCCGATCGTCAGCGACCCGCCGACGATCACCGTGATCCCGATCGCCCGGGACGCGCCCGGACCGATTCGAGCGCCCGTGACGGTGCTCTCAGTCCGTCGGATCGCGGTACCGAGCACGACCAGGGCGACACCGAGGAGCAGTCGGGGCCCCCAATCCAGGAGCCCGGCCGCGTACAGCGCCGCTGCTCCCAGCGGGACCGCCGCGGCGGACGCCAACAGGGCTCCCGGGCGCGGGCTGCGTCCCCGCGATCCACTTCGCACCCCGCGAGAGGCCGGACGTGGCTGTGCACGGGGTCCGGCCACCATCTGCCGCAGTCTAGGTCACCCGTCGGCCGCCACCGACCCCGGGAAGCGGGTGCTCGTGGGCCGGCGCAGCAGCGACCGTGTACCCCGCGCACGTGGTTCGGACACCGTACCCGCCCGCCCGAGCCAGTACGGTTCCCAGTCGTGCTGTCCGCCCTGATCACCGAACTCTCGACGCCGCTGGCGCTGATGCCCAACTGGCTCAGCCCCGAGCACATCCTCGAGAAGTACGGCTTCATCGCCATCCTGATCATCATCTTCGCCGAGACCGGCCTGCTGATCGGGTTCTTCCTTCCCGGCGACACGCTGCTCTTCAGCGCCGGCATCCTGACCGAGGTCGGCACGATCAGTGAGCCGCTGTGGCTGCTGATGATCGCCGTCCCGATCGCCGCGATCGCCGGCAACCTCGTCGGCTACGAGATCGGCCACCGGGCCGGCCCCGCCCTGTTCACCCGGGAGAAGTCCCGGCTGCTGAACAAGGAGCACCTGGACCGCACCCACGCGTTCTTCGTCAAGTACGGGCCGATCACGATCTTCCTCGCCCGCTTCGTGCCGATCGTCCGGACCTTCGCCGCCGTCGTCGCGGGCGCCGTGGGGATGGACCGCCGGATCTTCATCATCTGGTCGGTCATCGGCGCGGTCGCCTGGACCTCGGGCCTGATCCTGCTCGGCTACGTCGTCGCCTCGATCCTGCCGGACTCCGCCGTCGACTTCATCCAGTCGAACATCGACTTCGTGATCATCGGCGTCGTGCTGCTGACCATCGGCGGCATCGTCGCCGAGTCGATCCTGCACAAGCGCAAGACCGGCAAGTCGCTCGCCGAGCCGGGCGATCTGCCGCCCGCCGACGCCGAGTAGACCACGACGCCGCGGACCGCGGTCCACCGATCGTCGGTGACGGGCGACCGTCGTCGCCGTCACCAGGGGCGTACGATCCCTGCATGCCAGAGTCCACGACCCTGCCGTGGATGCGGTGCTACCGCTGCTGGTCGACGGCCTTGGAGCTCCACGTCCACTACGACGGGATCCACCGCGTCGACGCCGGCAGCGCCCGCCCCGTCCAGGCGATAGAGGAGCACCAGGAGGCGATCGTGCAGTGCATGGACTGCATGCACGACCAGCCCCACCTGCTGTTCCGCGACGGCAAGCTCGTCGCCGACGACGATCGCTGGGAGCGGCTGGTGATGGGTACGCCGTGGGTCGCGTCCTGCACGATCACCGTGCCCGCCGACGACGTCGAGGTCTGCTCCGGTCCCGAGGCCGGCGAGGCGCTGAGCTTCGCGTCGCTCGGGGACACCGGCACGCTGGAGTTCTTCAGCCACGTGCGCTTCCACAGCCACGACGACGACCGGATCGTCGTCCACCTGCTGGTCGAGCTGTACGCCCGCTCGCAGGAGGAGGCCGCCGCGGTGCTCGAGGACGCGGCGCGCGGCCCACTCGTGATCACCTCGCTGGCCGAGGAGTCGCGCCCGCCCGCGGTCTCGTCGGGCGGGGCGCACTAGCCGCGTAACGTCCGCGGTGCCGTCCCCCTGAGGACGCGCGCCCTACACCGGATCCGGCTTCGCGGGACGTGCGGCCCGGCCAGGGCGGTCGGCGCGGCACGGCGTTCAGACGATCGCCGGAGCGCCGAGCACCTGGAGCTGGCGGACGGCCAGGGTGCACGCGGCGGGAGCCGGCGACGCCCGCTCGCTGTCGCCCTCCGACAACTCGCGGAGGAACCCGCGGAACCGCTGGACCGACACGTCGTGCTCGGCAAGGAACGCGTCGACCGCCGCGATCGGATCGGTCTTCGGGGCCGCCTCCAGGGCGACCTCGGCCACGGCCACCCGCGCGGCCAGGAGGTCGTCGCGCAGCGCCTGGACCGCCCAGCGCGTCAACCGGTCCGGCAACGGGAGCTGCTCGACGGCGCGGTGCAACGTCCCCATGCTCAACTCGGTCCCCAGGTGCAGGACGGCGTCGGCGACGTCCTCGACCGGGCGACCGCAACGACCCGCGCCGGCGACGATCTGCGGGGCCAGCAGCAGCGCCGCATCGATCGCCACCGCGTCGGCCAGCGCTTCCGGGACGCCGGCGGCGATCCACGCCTCGCGACGCTCGCTGCGCGCCTCGTCGTCCTCCCGCTCCGCGAGCCGCCGCTCGATCGCGTCCACCCCGTCGCGATGCTCGTCGATCGTCGTGGCGATCGACCCATCGACCCCGCGGGCCACGAACCACCGCGAGGTCACCCGGACGCGCTCGTTGAGCTGATCGCGGAGCGCCCACACGATCTCGGGATCGACGTCCCGCAGCGCGTCGATCTGCTCGGACAGTCCCCGAGCGCCGGCGACGCCGATCGCGACCCGGAACGCGCGAATCACCGCGGCGCGCGTGGCTCCGAACTCGGCCGCACGACGGGCGACGAAGGTCGGGCCGAGCGTGTTGACCGCCTCCCCCGCGGCCAGCGTGGCGATCAGCTCGCGGCGCAGCGGGTGCGTCGCGAGGTGCGTGCCGACCTTGCGGACGATCGCGTCCGGGAAGTACCGCTCCAGGTCGGCCGACCAGACGTCGTCGTCGAAGTCGAAGTCCTCGGCGTCCAGCAGCGAGCCCGCCACGCTGCTCTTGGCGAGCGCCACCAGCACCGCCAGCTCGGGCCGGGTCAGGCCCTCGTCGGCGGCCCGCCGCTCGGTCAGCTCGTCA
>JBAZOW010000158.1:0-8597 GCA_041648495.1 Patulibacter sp. | reverse complement strand
GGAACGGGGATATTTCCTCCCGCCCTCGGATCAGACGATATAATCCTTATACTCGACAGACGGCGGCGCACACCACGCCTGCCGCGAAGCGCAAGCGAGCGGGAGAGACCACCACGATGATCATCGACGGGCACGTGCACGTCTGGCCGGACAAGATCGCCAGGATCGCGCTCGGCTCCCCCAGCGACGGGCTCCCCCGGTTCGGCGACGGCACGACCGCGTCGGCGATCGAGAGCTTCCGCCGCGCCGGGATCGACAAGGGCGTCTGCCTGGCCGTCGCCGACACGCCCGAGCGCCTGGAGTCCGCCAACCGCTTCGTCGGCGGCCTGGACCCCGAGTGGTTCATCGGCTTCGGCAGCGTCCATCCCGGCCGCACGCCCGAGGAGAACGTCGCCCTGCTGCGCGAGAACGGCCTCAAGGGCGTCAAGCTGCATCCCCTGTTCCAGGGCTACGCACTCGACGACCCCAAGCTGTGGGACGTGCTCGCCGCGCTCGAGGGCGAGTTCCCCGCGCTGTTCCACGTCGGCCCGGAGTTCCCCGGCGACCCGAAGGGCGCGCTGGCCACGCCGAAGATGATCCGCGAGATCAACGCGGCCTTCCCGAAGCTCGAGATCATCGCCGCGCACTTCGGCGGCTTCAACGCCTGGGACGAGGCGATGGCCGAGGTCCACGGCCTCGACGTCTACCTGGACACCTCGTGGGTGCCGAGCGTCGCCACGCTCGACCCCAAGCAGGTCCGCAGCGCGATCGAGCGCCACGGCGCCGAGCGCGTCGTCTTCGCGACCGATTGGCCGATGGCCGACCCCGAGGCCGAGATCGCGGCGATCCGCGGGCTCGGCCTGTCCGACACCGACACCGACGCGATCCTCGGCGGCAACTTCGCCCGCCTGCTCGGTCTCGACGACGACGCGTCCACGACGCGTCCCCTCACCCCGAAGGAGACCGCATGAGCCTGCAGGGTCGCGAGACCGTCATCGTCGAAGCCGTCCGCACGCCGGTCGGCCGCGGCCACAAGGAGAAGGGCGTCTTCCGCGAGATCCACCCCGCCGACCTGCTCGGCCGGACCTACGTCGGGCTGCTCGACCGCGTGGGGATCGACCCGAAGCTCGTCGACAACGCCGTCGTCGGTTGCGTGTACCAGGTGGGTGAGCAGGCGACGGGGATCACCCGCAACGCCTGGCTGCAGAAGGGCCTGCCCGAGACCACCGGCGCGACCACGGTCGACATCCGCTGCGGATCGGGCCAGCAGGCCGTGCACATCGCCGCGCTGCAGATCGCGGCCGGGATCGACGACGTCGTCGTCGCCGGCGGCGTCGAGCACATGGGCCGGGTCGGGTTCCCGGTCACCGCCGCGACCCAGCGCGACTACGGCAGCGGCCAGACCCAGGAGCTGCTCGACCGCTGGGCGCTCGTCCCGCAGGGCGAGGGCGCCGAGCTGATCGCCGACAAGTGGTCGATCACCCGCGACGAGATGGACGCCTTCGCGCTGCGCTCGCACCAGCGCGCGCAGGCCGCCACCGAGAGCGGCGCGTTCTCCCGCGAGATCCTGCCGGTCGAGACCACCACCGACGGCACGGTCACCGCCGACCAGGGGATCCGCCCGACGACCAGCCTCGAGAGCCTCGGCGGACTGAAGACGGTCTTCCGCGAGGACGGCCGCGTGACCGCCGGCAACTCGTCGCAGATCTCCGACGGCGCCTCCGCGCTGCTGCTGATGACGCGCGAGAAGGCCGACGCGCTCGGCTTGAAGTCCCGCGCGCGGATCGTCGACCAGGTCGTGCTCGGCGTCGACCCGATCACGATGCTGACCGGCCCGATCCCCGCGACCCGGAGGATCCTCGAGCGCAACAAGCTGACGATCGACCAGATCGACGTGATCGAGATCAACGAGGCGTTCGCCTCGGTCGGGCTGGCCTGGATGCGCGAGTTCGACGCCGACCCCGAGCGCGTCAACCCGCGCGGCGGCGCGATCGCCCTCGGCCACCCGCTCGGCGCGACCGGCGCGCGCCTGATGACCACCCTGCTCCACGAGCTGGAGGACCTGGACGGTCGCTTCGGCCTCGTGACGATGTGCTGCGGCGGCGGCCTCGGCACGGCAACCCTGATCGAACGGATCTGAGCGATGACGGACTTCGAACTCTCCCCCCACTACCGCGAGTTGCAGGCCGAGGCCCGCGCGGTTGCGGCCCAGGTCGAGCCGTTCGCGCTCGAGGCCGACGCGATGAGCGTCGTCCACGACGACGTGCTGAAGATCATGCGCGACTCGAAGCTGTTCGAGCTGCTGGTGCCGAAGCAGTACGGCGGCCGCTACGAGCAGCTCGACCCACTGGCGATCGCGCTGGTCCGCGAGGTGCTGATGGCGACCTCGTCGCACGCCGACTCGCTGTTCGCGCTGCAGGGGATCGGCAGCTACTCGCTGACCCGCGGCGGCCACCCCGAGTACCAGCAGGAGTGGCTGCCGAAGGTCGCCACCGGCGAGGCGCTCGCCGCGATCGGCCTGACCGAGCCGATCGCCGGGTCGGACCTGAAGAACATCACCACGGAGATCGTCGCCGACGGCGACGAGTTCATCCTCAACGGCGAGAAGGCGTTCATCTCCAACGGCGGTGCCGCCGCGTTCTACAACTGCCTGGCGCGCGACGGCGACGGCCACACGATGGTCTTCGTCCGCGGTGACGCCGAGGGCCTGAGCTTCCTGCCGACGCCCGAGATCGCGGCGCCGCACGTGCTCGCCGACCTGAAGTTCGAGAACGTGCGGATCTCGGCCGACGACATCGTCGGGGTGCGTGGCAAGGGCTTCGACCTGGCGCTCGCGACCCTGGCGGTCTTCCGCGTCTCGGTCGCCGGCGCGTCGCTCGGCCTGGCCGAGGCCGCGCTGCGCGAGGCCGCCCGCCACGCCGGCACGCGAATCCAGTTCGGCAAGCCGCTGGCCCGCCAGGGCGCGATCGCCGAGATGCTCGCCGACTCGTGGACCGAGCTCGAGGCCGCGCGACTGCTGACCTACGCCGCCGCCTCGCGGGCGCGCCAGGATCCGCAGGCCGCGCTGCACCACTCGTCGGCCGCCAAGCTGTTCGCCAGCGAGAGCGCCGGCAAGATCGTCGACCGCGCGGTCCAGATCATGGGACGCTGGGGGCTGATCAAGGACTCGAAGATCGAGCTGCTGACCCGCCAGGCGCGGCCGATGCGGATCTACGAGGGCGGTTCGCAGGTGCTCCGGCTGGGCATCTCGCGCGAGCTCGTCGCCGACACGCTGAAGAACGCCCCGGAGGCCTAGGAAGATGGATCTGCAACTCGAAGGTCGCGTCGCGATCGTCACCGGCGCCAGCCGCGGGCTGGGCCGCTCCTCCGTCACCGCGCTCGTCGCCGAGGGTGCCAAGGTGCTGGCCGTCGCCCGCACCACCGAAGCGCTCGAGAGCCTGGTTGCCGAGAGCCCCGAGGGCTCGGTCGTCGCGGTCACCTGCGACATGAAGGACCGCGACCAGGTCGCCGCGCTGCCCGCGAAGGCGATCGAGGCGTTCGGCCGGATCGACGTCGTCGTCAACAACGCCGGGATCGCCCCGGCGGGGCGCTTCACCGACCTGGGCGACGACGTCTGGCGCGAGGTCTTCGAGGTCAACGTCTTCGCTCCCGTGACGCTCGCGCGCGCGGCCGGCGAGCACTTCCTCGCCCAGGGCTCCGGCAAGGTGATCAACATCGCCTCCACCTCCGGGATCCTCGGCAAGCCGACGCTGGTCGCGTACTCGTCGTCGAAGGGCGCCGTGCTGCAGATGACCAAGGCGCTGGCCGGCGAGTGGGCCGGCAAGGGGATCCAGGTCAACGCGATCGCCCCGGGCGCCTACGAGACCGACGCCCAGTCGGCGGTCGTCGAGGACGCCGAGATCCTCAAGCGCCGGCTGCGCAAGATCCCCGCGGGCCGGATGGGCGATCCGGACGAGATCGGGCCGCTGGTCTGCCTGCTGTCGTCCACCGCGTCGGACTTCGTGACCGGGTCGGTGCTCGTCGCCGACGGCGGCGAATCGTCGAAGCTGTAGGAATGATCCCCGGGGACGAGCCGGTCGTCGTCGCCACCGTCACGGTGGTGTTCGAGCCCGTGGGCGCGGGCGGCGCGACCCCGAACGAGCTCGCCGCGGCGCTGATCGCCGACGAGCGGGTCTCGACGGTCCGGGTCGGCGCGTTCGGCGCGCCGTCCGTCTACCGGGTCGACGTCCCCGACGAGGGACCCGAGCACCACGAGGCCCGGGCCCTGTCGCCCGTCGAGCGCGTCGCCGACGAGCTCGGCGTGACGTTCTCGGTCGCCTCGATCCTCGACGGCGCCGAGAACCCGGACGCCGTCGATCCCCTGCCCGACCCGGACGGAGCCTCGGGCGGGGCCAACGACCGATGACGGCCGCCCGGCGGCGCGCGTTCTTCGCGGCACCCGAGCAGCGTCCAGCGGCCGCCGGGCTGCTGCTCGGGCTGTTCCTGGTCCCCGCGTCGCTGGGGATCACCGCGGTCTCGGTCTCGATGGGCGAGATGTCCGCCGGGCTCGGGCTGACCGAGGCCGAGGCGGTCTGGGCGCTGGCGGGCTACGTGCTCGCCCACGCGATCTCGCTGGCCGCGCTCGGCCGGCTCGGCGACACCCACGGCGTGGTCAGCGTCCTGCGGATCGCGCTGGTGCTGCTGGTGCTCGGGACGGTGCTGACCGCCGCGGCGACGTCGCTGGTCACGCTGACCGCCGGCCGGTTGGTCCAGGGCTTCGGCGCGGGCGGCGTGCCGGTCGCGGTCTTCGCGATCACCGGGCTGCGGTTCGCCGGTCCGACCCGGGTCGCGGTGCTGGCGACGGTGACCGCGATGATCGGGATCGTCTCGGGCGCCGGGGCGTTGATCGGCGGCACGGTCACCGACCTGGTCAGCTGGCGGGTCGCGGTCTCCCTGCCGGTGCTCTCCGTGCTGTCGGCGCCGTGGATCTTCCGCCTGGCGCCCCCGGCCGCCGCGGGCGGCCAGCGGGTCGACGTCTACGGCGCGACGCTGCTGACGATCTGGGCTGCGGCCTTCGTGCTGCTGCTGGAGACGCCCAGCATCTCGCTTCCCCCGGCGCTGATCGCCGGGCTGGTCGTGACCGTCGGGGTCGCCACCGTGCTGCTGGCCCGCCGCGTGCGGCTGGTGCCCGAGGGATTCCTGCCCCGGGCCGTGGTCGGCTCGCGCCGCTACGTGCTCGGCGCGCTCGCCGCGATGACCACCTACAGCGTGTACGTCGCGCTGCTGTTCGCCGCCCCGCTGCTGCTGCTCCAGGCCCACGACTGGAGCGCGACCCGGGTCGGGCTGGTGCTCTTCCCGGCGGCGATCGTCGGCGCGGTCAGCGCGCGGGTCGTCGGCCGGCTCGTGCTGCGGTTCGACCCGTTCCGCGTCGCGGCGGGGCTCGCCGCGACGAGCGTGGTCGGGATGCTGATCACCGGGGTCGCGGACGGATCGCCGGTGCTGACGACCCTCGGCCTGGCGTTCGTGCTGACCGGCTTCGTCGCCAGCCAGGGCGCGCTGCTGTCACACGTGCCGATGTCCGTCGCCTCCGAGGTCCGCAGCGTCGCGACGGGGATCTTCCAGCTGACGGCGCTGATCGGCGGCGCGATGGGCTCGGCGGCCGTCGCCGGCCTGTCGACCCCGCTCGGCCTGAGCGGCGCGGTCGCCGCCCTGGCCGTGGTCCCGGCCGCCGGGATCCTGCTCGCGCTCCTCGCGGGCCGGGCCCCGGTCGACCGGCTCGACGGGTCCTAGCGCGCGAGCGTCTCCGCGCAGGAGGCGACGCCGGTGCGGTAGTCCGGGAACTTGCCCTCGGCGGCCTTCAGCTTGGCCTGGTAGTCGGTGTGGAACGTGTCCGCGTCGACGTCCTTGTCGGCGAGGTTCTTCTTCCACTCGTCGAGCACGCCCTGGTAGCCGGCGGCCTTGAGCTTCTCGATCTCGGCGTCGTTGAAGACGAACAACTTGCCGTCCTCGGCCTTGACCGCGTCGCAGGAGAGCGCGTCGAACTTGGCGTCCATCTCGCCGACCTTCGCGGGGACCTCCAGGTTGACCTCCTCGATGACCTTCTTCTGGTCGTCGCTCAGCTCACCCCACAGCTTCTCGCTGACGGCCAGCGCGTTGACGCTCGCCGCGCCCATCCCGGTGTCGGTGAAGTTGTTCGCGACCTCGGCGTACTTGAGCGGCCCGATGAAGCCGAACGGCACGCCGTAGACGCCGTTGATCAGTCCGCGCTGGAGCGAGCCGTAGACCTCGGCCAGCTCCATGTTGATCACGTTCGCGCCCGCGGCCTTCATCACGCGGCTCTGGCGGTCGTTGCCGCGGATCCGCTTGCCCTTGAGGTCGGCGACCGTCTGCACCGGCTCCTTGGTGGTCAGCGCGCTGGACGAGCCGATCGCCCAACCGAGCGGCACCAGCTTCTGCGCGCTCCACTCGTCGCGCAGCGGGCCGTCGGCGTTGGAGATCTCGCGCATCGTCTCGGACAGCGCGGGCGAGTTGGACGTCTCGAACGGCAGCTCGCCGACCGCGGTGACCGGGAACTGCTGCGTGAACAGGGTCGGCATCACCTGGGTGACATCGACGCGACCGTCGTTGAGCGACTCGATCATGTCGGTGCCCTTGACCAGGGTGCCGTCCCAGAAGCGGTCGAACTTGATGCTGCCGTTGGAGCGCTTCTCGACCTCGTCCATCCACCAGGCCCAGACCTGACCGATCGGCGTCTGCTCGCCCGTGTGGTAGCCGAACTTCAGCGTCTTGGTCTCGCCGCCCCCGCCGCCGCTGCTGGAGGCCGAGGTGCCGCTGTCGTCGTCGCTGCCGCAGGCCGCGAGGCCGCCGGAGAGCGCCAGGGCGCTCGCGACGACCGCGACGCGGCGCATGGAGGGAATGCGGAATCGCATGTAAAGCACGTCCTTTGTGTCTGTGCCCCCGGTCACAGAGGGCTACTCTGCAAACTAATATCAGGAACAGGCAGAGGGCGGGTCATTTCTTTCCCCCTACAAGCGCTTGCGGTCGGCGATCTCGTGCGCGGCGAGGAAGCCGAAGGCTCTCGCCACAGATCCCGAGACCGACCACGATCACGGTCACGGTCGAGCGCGAAACGCCTGCGCGATTGGACGGACCCTTCGTGGCTAACTATTATCAGGATATGGCTCTCTCTGTGGCGTTTTTCACCGTCGGCGGTCGCGCATGATCGTCCGTCTCGGCATGGCCCCGCGCTTTCCCCAGCGCTCCTTCCGCGGCTTCCTCGACCACTGGCGCACGAGCCACGCGGACGCGGTCGGCAAGTTGCCCAAGCTGCAGCGCTACATCCAGTTCCACGCGGTCCTGCGCGACGACCACCCGCTGCTGCCCTACCCGGGCTTCGACGCCTGCTCGGCGCTGAGCTTCGAATCGGTCGAGGCGATGGACGACGCGTTCGCGTCCGAGGTGTTCCTGGGCGCGATCCAGGCCGACGAGCGCGAGTTCGCCGACAAGACGCGGTTCACCGGCGTGATCGGCGAGCAGCAGACGCGGGCCGGCGACCCCGACGACGGCCCCGAGGGCCGGGTCGCGCTGGTGACCCTCTGGCGGACCGTCGAGGGCGGCGACCGCGACGCCCTGGTCGAGCGCCTGACCGCCGAGGACGCGGTCGCCAGCGGCCGCGCGATCGACCACGCCCAGATCATCACCGACCACGCCGCGCACGAGAGCCGGTTCCCGGCGGCCTGCGACATCGTCGACATCCGCGGCTACGCGACCCCCGACGACGCCCTGGCGGATCTCTGGCTGCCCGGCACCACCGAGCTCGAGCGCGACCTCGCCGGCCGCGGCCAGGCCGTCGCCCGCCACCTGGCACGCCCGAACGACGTGCCGGTGCCGGCCGCCTAGCCCCCAACGACGAAGGGCCCGCGCGCTGCGCGGGCCCTCAATCACTCGAGCTTGGTGAGCTCGTTCCGACCATCAGAACGAGCTCTAATCGGCGTGCGAGACGCGGCGACGAAAGCTCGCGGGCCGAGAAGCGGCAGTGGCTAAGGACGTCGGCGGAGACGTGCCCGAAGCAGCTTAGTACCCGTTTCAGAGCCAGGGGTCGCCTGAGGAACCGAGAGAAACGGCTCCCTAGAGCCAGACTGGCTATCTGACCGAGGATCTGAACTCCGATCCGGCGACATGTCCGCGGCCTCATCCATGCGGCTACGGAACGCGAACGCGCTGGCCCGCTCACGGGCGCGCGGTTCCATGACCGTTAAACCTGTGACATAAAGATACACATGTGAAATATATTTTTGACTGGACTGCACATCTTAAGGTGTATGTGTGTAGGTTCTCAGGCCATGTCTCTGCCTCGACGCCCACGACGCATATCCGGTCGTACCGAACGGACCGACCGAGCCGCACGGTCCGGCTTGCTCCCGATCGCAGCAGCCCTGGCGGCCAGCCTGACGCTGGCCGGCGCCGGCGCTGCGCCCGCCACGGCAGCGAACAACCCGGGGACGGGGGATAGCGGGTTCTTCACGTTCCGGCCATCCACCACGATCGGGGGTACGCAGATCAATGTGGCCTCCGGAAATGCGTTGGTGCGGACCCGGGATCTTGCGGACGGTCCGCTGACCTACCACGTGGTCGTCGAC
>JBAZOW010000157.1:0-8608 GCA_041648495.1 Patulibacter sp. | reverse complement strand
CGGCATTGACATGTCAGATCAGACATGTAAATTTCGACATATGAGTTCCTCGGCCCCACCTCCAAGCCCGCTCGCCGCCCTGACCCCGGGGCGGCAGCGGCTGCTGCTGGCCGCCGTGATGTCCGGTCTGCTGCTGGCGATGCTCGACCAGACGATCGTCGGTACCGCGTTGCCGCGGATCGTCGAGCAACTCGACGGCGAGTCGCTCTACGTCTGGGCGCTCACCGCGTACCTCGTGCCGGCAACGGTCACGCTGCCGCTCTACGCCCGCCTGTCCGACCGCTACGGACGACGGGCGCTGCTGCTCGTGGGGATGACCCTGTTCCTGCTCGGATCGATCGTCGCTGGGATCTCGCCGTCGATGGAGCAGCTGATCTTGGGGCGTGCGATCCAGGGGTTGGGCGCCGGCGCGCTCGAAGCGCTGCCGTTCGTCCTCGTCGCCGATCTCTACGCGGGACGCCGCAGCGCTGCGCTCCAGGGCCTGCTCGCCGGCCTGATGGGGTTCAGCGTCATCGCCGGTCCGCTGGTCGGGGGATTCCTGACCGATCACGTCGGCTGGAGGATGGTCTTCTACGTCAACCTGCCGGTCGGGATCGCGGCGATGGTCGCCGTCGCCGCCGTCCTCCCGGCGTGGGTCGGTCGGAACGAGCATCGTGAGACCCCGCTCGACCTGGCCGGGATCGCGCTGCTGACGGTCGGCCTCGGGGTGCTGCTGATCGGCCTGGGCGAGCGGGCCCACCCCGGAGCGGATGGAGCCCTGCCGACGTGGTTCGAGCCGCAGACCGGCGGGCTGATCGCCATCGGCCTGGCGGTTCTCGCGGGACTCGTCGCCGTCGAGCGCCGGGCGGTCGCCCCCATCGTGCCGCCCGCGCTGTTCACGCGACGGAG
This sequence comes from Patulibacter sp., assembly GCA_041648495.1. Lineage (GTDB taxonomy): Bacteria > Actinomycetota > Thermoleophilia > Solirubrobacterales > Solirubrobacteraceae > Patulibacter. Next base: position 7,720 of record JBAZOW010000157.1, on the reverse strand, counting down.
AACCGCGGTGCTGCTCGTCGTCGCGTCGACCGGCGGTTTCGCGCTCTACGCCGGCGTCCTGCTGCTTCCGCGGTACTTCCAGCTCGTGCGCGACGTCAGCGCCACCCATTCGGGGCTGCTGATCTACCCGCTGCTGCTCGGCATGATGGTCTCGGTCAACGTCGGCGCGGTGATGATCATGCGGCGGCTGGAGTTTCGCCGCGTGCTGATCGCGGGCTGCGGGCTGATCGCGCTCGGCGCGATCGGCTTCGCGACGTTCGACGCCGGTACCCCCGACGCGCTGGCCCTGCTGTACATGGCGTTGATCGGCTTCGGGGTCGGGCCGGTCTTCTCGGGCACGCAGATCGCGATGCAGCGCAGCGTCGCCCCGTCCGAGGTCGGAGGGGCGACGGGAACGCTGCTGCTCTTCCGGCAGGTCGGCGGGGCCGTCGCGCTGGCGGCCGCCGAGACGATCTACTCCGGCCGTCTGCACGGCGGCGGGGCGGACGCAGCCGCACATGCGACGGGGACCGGGGTCTTCGTGCTCGCCCTGACCGGGGCCGCTCTGGCGGCGATCGCGCTGCTTTCGCTGCCGCGGGGTGGGGCGCGGTTCCCCGCCCCGCCCCCGGCGTCCGCGGCCCCGACGGCCGTCCCCGCGCAGGAGACGCCGGTGCAGACATGAGACGTTGGCGGATCGGGCGCCGGTCGACGACCGATCAGTCGAGCGGCGTGAGCTTGGCGAAGCCGGCGATCAACCGCCGCTCGCCGAACTCGTCGAAGCGGATCACGAAGACGTCGGTCTCCAGCGCGGTCACCTCGCCGGTACCGAACTTGCCGTGGCGGACCCGCTGGCCGACGCGGAGCACCGGACGTTCGTCCTCGGGCATCGCCGGGGTGCCCGCGGGCCGCAGCAGGTCGCTGCCGCGCTTGAGCCCCATGTCCCCCAGCCGCTTGACCGACTCCAGGCCCTTGCCGCTCCCGCTGCCCATCCGCCCGATCTTGCTCATGTCGACCCGCGGACGCGACGCCGACGAGACCGCGCCGGTCAGCTGGTCGGCCGAGTCCTCGTCGAGCGCGTCGCTCGGCAGCTCACGCAGGAAGCGGCTCGGATACTGGGCCTGCGGCGGTCCGTAGAGCGCCCGGCGGCGCGCCCAGGTCAGCGCCAGGTGGCGCCGCGCGCGGGTCAGCCCGACGTAGCAGAGCCGTCGTTCCTCCTCGAGCTCGCCGCTGTCGATCGCCCGCGAGTGCGGGAAGATCCCGTCCTCGCAGCCGACCAGGAAGACCGCGTCGTACTCGGCGCCCTTGGCGTTGTGGAGGGTCATCAGCGTGATCTGCCCGCCCTCCTGCTCCGCCTGGTGATCGGCGTCGGAGAGCAGCGCCGTGCGCTCGAGGAAGCGATCCAGGGCCGTCTGTCCGGCCGTCGCGGCGATCTCGTCCGCGGTCGCGACGTCGTGATCGAACTCGTCGGCGTAGGCGTGCAGCTGGTCGAGGTTCTCCAGGCGGCCCTCGTCCTGCGGGTCGCTCGACGCCTCGAGGTCCGCGCGGTAGCCGGTCACGCGGAGCACCTGCTCGACCAGGTCGGCGACGCTGACGTCGTTCTCGCCCGACTGGGCGAGCGTCTCGCGCAGCTCGGCGATCTGGTCCCGGAAGACGCCGACCGCCCGGATCGCCGCGGTCTTCAGCCCGGCGGCCTCGGGCTGCTCGATCGCCTCCAGCGGGGTGATCCCGGTCGCCGCGGCGTGCGCGATCAGGCGGCCGACGGTGGTGTCGCCGATCCCGCGGCGCGGCCGGTTGACGATCCGCGCGAAGGCGACCGTGTTGGCCGGGTTCTGCAGCCACGAGAGGTAGGCGATCACGTCCTTGACCTCGGCGCGGTCGAAGAACCGCAGCCCGCCGATCACCTGGTAGCCGATCTCGGCGTTGGTCAGCGCGGTCTCGATGATCCGCGACAGCGCGTTGGTGCGGTAGAGCACCGCCATCTCGGAGAACTGCACGCCCTCGCCGGCGAGCCGCTCGACCTCGGCGACGACCCAGCGGGCCTCGGTGAAGTCGTCCTGCAGCGCCCGCACCCGGACCGCCTCGCCCGCGCCCAGGTCGGTCCAGAGGTGCTTGGGACGCTGGTCGCTGTTCTGCGCGATCACCGCGTTGGCGGCGTCGAGGATGTGCTGCGTGGAGCGGTAGTTCTGCTCCAACCGGATCACCTGGGCGTCCGGGAAGTCATCCTCGAAGTCGAGGATGTTGCGGATGTCCGCCGAGCGGAAGCCGTAGATCGACTGGGCGTCGTCGCCGACCACCATCAGGTTGCGGTGGCCGGGCTCCTCGCCGGCCAGCGGGCCGAGGTCGTCGCCGTCCAGCGCGAGCTGCGCCGGCGAGCCCGAATGGGCCGAGCCGGCGGTATGCAGCGGGTCGTCCATGCAGAGCAGCTGGAGCAGCCGGTACTGCGCCGGGTTGGTGTCCTGGTACTCGTCGACCAGCACGTGCTTGAACGCCGCGCGGTAGCGCGTGCGGACCTCGCTGAATCGCTCGAACAGGTCGACCGTGCGGAACATCAGGTCGTCGAAGTCCATCGCGTTGTTGCGCGCCAACTGCTTCTGGTAGAGCGCGTAGGCGTCGACGACGGTCCGGTCGTACGGTCCGGCGGCCAGCTCGGCGGCCTGCTCCGGGCTGCGCAGGCGGTTCTTGTGGTCCGAGATCTGGTTGCGCACGCCGTTGGGCGTGTAGCGCTTGGTGTCGGCCCCGAGCGACTCGAGGCAGCGCTTGACCAGTCGCTTGGAGTCGTCGGAGTCGTAGATCGTGAACTGGCGGGTGTAGCCGAGCTTCTCGGCCTCGACCCGCATGATCCGCGCGCAGGCGCTGTGGAAGGTCTGGACCCAGAGCCCGCGGGTCGAGCGGCCCAGCAGGTCGCCGACGCGGTGACGCAGCTCGGCCGCGGCCTTGTTGGTGAAGGTCACCGCGAGGATCTCGCCGATCGAGCACTGCCCGGTCAGCACCAGGTAGGCGACCCGGTGCGTCAGCACGCGGGTCTTGCCCGAGCCGGCCCCCGCGATCACCAGCAGCGGGCCCCCGGGATGCTCGACGGCTTGGCGCTGCGGATCGTTCAGGCCCTCGAGCAGGTCGGCGACGTAGGCAGCTTCGGCTTCGGCGCGAGAGGACACCTATCGAGGATAGGCCGCGCGTCCGACGACGCGCCGTGACGGGGCGCGGCGTGGTTGCGCGCTCGCCGACGCGTGCGCCGCGAGCGCGCAGGCAATCGCGGTAGAGGCCGCGCGTTGCGCACTCGCCGCGTGCGCACCGGCGAGTGTTCGGCCCTGTGGGGATCGACTACGGTGGCGGCATGAGCCTGCCCGCGGAAGTCCGACGACACGCCGCCGAGGTCGTCGATCGCGCGCGATTCGTGACGATCGACCGCGAGGCGCTCGACGCGCTCGACGTGCAGGACGCGCTCGACCCGATCGAGCCCGATCCGATCCGCCACTACCTCGACGGCGAGCGCGCCGACGTCGCCGACTACGTGCTGACGCTCAACGCGCTGAACTTCGGATCGGGCTGGTTCCCGACGCTGCGCAAGCGTCCCCGGTCGAGCGGCTATTGGACCGTTGCCTGGGGGCTCGCGGATCGCTTCCGCGCCGAGGGACCGTGGTCGGCCGACGAGCTGCGGCGGATCACCGGCGCCGAGCTGGCCGCGGTGCTCGACCAGTCCCCCGGGCACGAGTTGATCGCGCTCTACGCCGAGGCGCTGCGGGCGCTCGGGCGCTGGCTCGGCGACCGCCGGGCGGTCGACGTGATCGACGCCGCGAACGGCTCCGGCGCGCGGCTGGCCGCGGCGGTCGTGGCGGGGATGCCGTACTACCGCGACCGCGGGCTCTACAAGCGCGCGCAGATCCTCGCAGCCGACGTCGAGTCGTTCGGGGTCGGCACCCTGCGCGACCTCGACGAGCTGACGATGTTCGCCGACAACCTTGTCCCCCACGTGCTGCGCTGTTCGGGCGTGCTGCGCTACGACGACGCGCTCGCCGCGCAGATCGACGAGGGACGGCTGCTGCCGCTGCACCAGGCCGAGCACGAGATCCGCTGCGCCGGGCTGCACGCCGTCGAGTTGCTGAGCGCGCGCAGCGGGATCCCCCCGCGCCGACTCGACGCCTGGCTGTGGCACGCGGGCCAGGATCCCGAGATCAAGGCCCGGCCGCGGCACCGCTGCCGCTGCGTCTACTACTGAGCCTGCGCGGCCGTGCATCGCCGCGCATGCAACGTGCGGCGATCAGCCGCCCGCGGGACTGCGGCCGTGCTTGGGGCGCAGCACGTGGATCTCGGCCTCGACCGGAGCTTCGTCCTCCGGCGCCGCCGGCGACCCGCCGAGCGCGCGGACCTGCGCCTCGAGCTCCACCACGCGGCGGCCGAGCACGCCCATCGCGTCGGCGATCGGGTCGGGCAGATGGATCCAGTCGGCGTCGGGGCCCTCGACCTTGCGGCCCTCGACCCGCACCGGATGGCCGGGGTTGCCGACCACGGTGGTGTTGTCGGGCACGTCGTTGATCACGACGCTGTTGGCGCCGATCTTGGCGTTGCAGCCGACGGTGATCGGGCCGAGCAGCTTGGCGCCCGAGCCGATCGTCACGCGATCGCCAACCGTCGGGTGGCGCTTGCCGGTCTGGAAGCCCGTGCCGCCCAGGGTCACGCCCTGGTAGATCGTCACGTCGTCGCCGATCACGGCGGTCTCGCCGATCACCACTCCCGAGCCGTGGTCGATGAACAGCCCGCGCCCGATCTGGGCGGCGGGGTGGATCTCGATCCCGGTCAGCGTCCGCGTGACGTGGGCGATCAGCCGCGGCAGCAGCGGGATCCCGCGCCCCTGCAGCGCGTGGCTGATCCGGTGGGCGAGCAGCGCCTGCACCCCGGGCCACGTGGTCAGGATCTCGACCGTGCCGACGCCACGAGCCGCGGGATCGCGCTCGTGCGCCGCCCGCAGGTCGCAGCGCAGCTCTGCCGTCGCTCGCGCGATCGTCCCGAGACCAAGCATCTTCATCAAGGCTAGCGCGACGGTTCGCGAAGCAGCACAGGCGATCCGCAGGATCGCCCGAGACGGGGGGACCAACCCCCGCCGGGCCGCACGATCACGGGGTCAGCGCGGCTGGAAGAACGGCAGGCTGGCGTAGCGCTCGCCGCTGTCGGGCAGGATCACGGCGATCCGCTTGCCCCGCGACTCCGGCCGCTTGGCGACCTCGATCGCGCCCCAGACCGCCGCGCCGCAGGACATCCCCGCGAGCACGCCGCAGCGCTGCGAGAGCGCCCAGGCGGTGTCGATCGCCGCCTCGTCGGAGACCGCGATCACCTCGTCGACGACGCGCCGGTCGAGCACCGGCGGCACGAACCCGGCGCCGATCCCCTGGATCCGGTGCGGGCCGGGCTCCGCGCCCGAGAGCACGGCCGAGGACGCCGGCTCGACGCCGATGACCTGGGTCTTCTCGCTGTGCGCCTTGAGCACGTGGCCGACGCCGGAGATCGTGCCGCCGGTGCCGATGCCCGCGACGAAGACGTCGATCCGGTGGTCGAGCTGCTCGAGCAGCTCCGGGCCGGTGGTCTTGCGGTGGACGGCCGGGTTCGCCGGGTTGGCGAACTGGTCGGGCATCCAGACGTCGTCGGTGTCGGCGAACTGCCGCGCCGCCTCGACGGCCTCGGTCATCCCGCCCATCGACTCGACGACCTCGACCCGCGCGCCGAACAGCCGCAGGATCGTCTCGCGCTCGCGGCTCATCCCCTGCGGCAGGCAGATAACGAGCTCGTAGCCGCGGGCGGCGGCGACCGACGCCAGGCCGATCCCGGTGTTGCCGCTGGTGGCCTCGACGATCGTCGTGCGGCCCGGGGCGATCCGCCCCTCCTTCTCGGCCGCCAGCACCATCGCCAGCGCGATCCGGTCCTTGACCGAGCCGCCGGGGTTGTACATCTCGAGCTTGCCGTAGAGCTCGACGCCGCTGCCTTCGGGCTCGAGCGCGGCCAAACGGGCGACCGGGGTCTTTCCGATCAGTCCGGTGATGTCGGTGATCACGTTCTCGCTCATCCAGATCCTCTAGATCCAGTACATCGTCTGGCCCTGTTCCCGGGCCTCGCGGTCGATCACGTCTTGGATCGTGGTGTTGGCGAGCACGCCCCTCGCCGCCTCCGCGACCTCGGCGAAGACGCCGGTCGAGTCCGCGCCGAGCGGGCCGTCGAGCATCTCCACGACCTCGAGCACGGTGATCTCGCGCGCGTCACGGGTCAGCACGTAGCCGCCGTGGACCCCGCGCTGCGAGCGCAGCAGCCCGGCCCGGCGCAACGTCGCGAACAGCTGCTCCAGGAACTGCCCCGGGATCTCCCGTCGCCGCGCCAGCTCCGCCACCGGTACGGGCGTCGTGACGCCTCCGGCGCGACCGAGCTCGGTCAGGGCCTGAACGGCGTAGGGGGACTTGGCGGTGATCGAGAGCATCGAAGGGAGGAACGTTCGAAGGAACCACGGCGAGACCACCGGGCGTCCTGATCCTAGGGCAGGTACCGGACCGCACGCCAGAAGCTCTCGTCGCAGGAGCCTTCCGGCGGTCTCCCGCGGACCGCTCGCGCGCTAGATCCAGCCGCTGCGGACCGCGATCAGCACCGCCTGCGCGCGGTCCACGGCCTCGAGCTTGAGGTAGATGTTGTGGAGGTGCGTGCGGACCGTGCTGGTGGCCAGGTCGAGCCGGTTGGCGATCTGCTTGTAGACCAGGCCCTCGGCCAGGTGCCGCAGGACCTCGGTCTCGCGCGGGGAGAGCGGATTGGGCACCGAGTCGCGGGGCGCCGACGCGGTCGCCGTGTCCTGCTCGAACAGCAGGTCGCGCAGCTTCCCGCGGTCGATGCCCAGGCGCCGGGCCAGCGCGGCCATCCGCGGCGGCGAGACCGCGCCGCCGCTGCCGTAGTGGGCGAGCATGTCGGCCAGCCGCAGCACCGCGAGCTCCTCGCCGTCCCGACTCGGTTCGTCGACGTGGTGGCACTCGACCAGTCGCGCGAGCGGCCCGGCCAGGCCCCAGCGACGGACCAGCACCCCGCCGACCAGCGCATGGTCGATCCCGGTCGCGCGCCGTTCGCCGATCAGGCGCTGCTCCGGCGTGCCCTCGTCCGGCACCGGATGGTCGACGTAGCCGGCGTGCGCGCGGTTGAGCACGAGCTTGCCGATGTCGTGGAGCACCGCCCCCGTCATCAACCGGTCCAGTGCCTCGCCGCTCGACGTGCGCTGGACGATCCGGTGGAGCGCCGCCTGGACCGCCGTGACGTGGCGGCGGTACTCGAACGGCTCGGACCCCCACCCCCCGGACTTGGCGAAGAAGTCGATCGTCGGCGTCAGCTGCACGACCCGGCGGATCCGGTCGGGCCCGAGGATCTCGGCCGCCTCGGGGATCGTGCCGTGGAGCGCGTGCTCGCGGCCGACGAGTCGCCGGGTCTCACGGAGCATCCGCATCGCGAGCGCCAGGTCCGACTCGATCACCGCGATCACCGTCGCCTGCTCGACCGGCGAGGCGTCGAGGGCCACCAGTATCCGGTCGCGCGAGGCCTGCAGGCACGGGAAGAGGTCGATCGCGTCGAACGCGGCCAGCAGGCGGCGCTCGTGCTGCCGGCCTGGTCGTGGCGGCGCAGAGGCCGGCGTCTCGGACGCGGCAGCGGGGGACTCGGGGTCCGAAACGGGAAGGAACGTCACGAGCGGCGGGGGGAACGCGGAACTCGAGATCCGGGGGGATCC
>JBAZOW010000156.1:0-8642 GCA_041648495.1 Patulibacter sp. | reverse complement strand
TCGGCCGCGGGGTCGCCGCCGACGCGATCCGGCGGTTCTTCCCCGAGCTGTCCCCCGCGGAGGTCCGCCGCCTCCGGGGCGCGACGTGGTCGTCGTGGGTGCGCCTGCGCGCGCTGGAGGCCGGCGTCGCGTCGCCGCGGGCCCGCTGGCCGTACCCCCCGGTCGTGGCCGGCCCCGACCCGGCGACCCTGGCGGGCCCGCTCGTCCTCGCGGGCTTCCACCTGGGACCGATTCCGGCGGTCGGCGCCCTGCTCGAACGGCTGCCGGACCGGGTGCTCGTGCTGCAGCTCACCGCGCTGCCGCGCGACCGGATCGACGTCGGACTGGTCGGACACGACCGCTGGCAGCGCGCCGCGGCGTTCCGTCGCGCGCTCGACACGCTGCGTCGCGGACGGCACGTCTTCGTGCTCGTGGACGCCAACGTCTTCCCGTCCACGGTCGAGGTGACCCTCTTCGGGCGGCGGACGAGCTTCGCCCGCGGCGCCTTCGCGCTCGGCCGGATCACCGGATGCCCGGTCGTCCCGGTCGCCAGCCGCTGGCGCGGCGGCAAGATCGAGATCGTCGCCGGCGAGCCGATCCCGCCCGGTCCGGAAGCGGAGATGGCCGCGGCCGCGGCGCGGTGGCTGGAGGCGTTCGTCCGCGAGTCGCCCGAGGTGATCGGGCAGAAGTTCATCGACACCTTCTGGGGCGACGACGTGCGGCCCGTCGGCAGCACGTAGCCGTCGAGCGGCGCCGCTAGCCGACCCGGCCGTCGGCGACGGCGTCGCGCAGACGCCCGTGGCGGATCTTGCCGTTCTCCGTCCGCGGGATCGTCCGCGCCGGGGCCACCACCACGCGGTCCGGCGCGAAGCCCATCCGGTCGACGATCGCCCGCGAGACCGCCCCGATCAGTTCCGCCGCGCGGTCGTCCAGCACGTCCGCCTCGACGATCACGGCGATCGTCTCGCGTCCCTGCCCGGCGTCGTAGCCGACCGCCGCAGCCACGCCGACCCCGCGGACCCCCTGGGCGGCCTCCTCGAGCTCGCGCGGGGCGATCGCCACCCCGGCGCGCTTGATCATGCCCTGCCGGCGGCCCAGCACGAACAGCTGGCCCTGGTCGTCCAGGTACCCGCTGTCCCCGGTGTGGAGCCACCCGTCCCGCAGCCGCTCCGCGGTCTCCTCGGGAGCCTCGAAGTAGCCGGCGAAGACCGACTCGGCCCGCACCAGGATCTCCTCGGGGGCCGAGATGTCCGTCCCGGCCCGCACCTCCACGCCGGGCAGCGCGCGGCCGGACGCGACGTTGCCGCGCGCGTCGACGGCGAGCGGCAGCCCCGGCGACAGCGAGCTCACGCCGAGGGTCGCCTCGGCCAGCCCGTAGCCCGGCCGCACCGCACCGGGGACGCCGAAGCGCTGCTCGAACGCCTCGATGCTGGAGAGCCGCGGCGGCTCGCCGCCGTTGGCCGCGAACCGCAGCGAACGCAGGTCGACGGTGGCCGGATCGACCATCCGGGCGGCCAGGCGGTAACAGAAGTCCGGGGCGGCGGTGACGTCGGCGCGGACCCGCGAGACCGTGCGCAGCCACTCGGGGATCGTGCTGATGGCCGGTTGCACGATGTGGCAGGAGGCCCCGTGGCGGACCACGCCGAGCACGAACCAGACCAGCCCGAGGTCGTGCCACGGCGGCACCCAGGCCACGACCGTGTCCCGCGGACGCAGGTTGCCGATCTCGTGGTTGGCGTCGAGGAACGCCCGGATGTTGCGGTGGCGCACCATCGCGCCGCGGGGAGCCCCCGACGTCCCGGACGTCGGCTGGATGAAGGCCAGGTCCTCGGGACCGATCGCCGGCGCCGGCAGCGGGCCGTCCCGCACGTCGAGCCCGACCGCCGCCTCGTCGTCCACCACCAGCACGGGGCGCACCATCGCGACCCGCTCGTCCCGCGTTCCCGGGGCGAAGGCGCACGGCACGGCTCCCAGCAGCTGCAGCCCCCAGAAGACCTCGGTGAACGGCACTCCCGCCCGCATCGTCAGGGCGACGCGGTCGCCGGAGCCGACGCCCGCCCGGACGAGGCCACGGGCGCGAGCCGCCGCCCGCTCCGCCAGCTCGCCGAACGTGACGCGGGACGTCCCGTCGTCGAACGCCAGCAGATCGGGATCCGCGGCGACGCGATCCCGCAGCACGTCGGCCAGCACCCGCTGGGTCATCGGATGCGTGTCCCGTAAGCGAACATCGCGGGCACTCTACTCCCGACCCGCCCTGGACGTCCGACCCACCGCGAGCGAGTGGACGGTGTACCGGGAACCCGACCGAGACGGTCGGCGCGATAGGCTGCCGCCGTGCGGATCCTGGTGACCGGCGGCGCGGGCTTCATCGGCTCGCATCTCGCAGAGCGACTGATGCGGGACGGTCACGACGTGCGCGTCCTCGACTCGTTCGCGACCGGCCGGAGGAGCAACCTCGCGGGCCTCGACGGCGTCGAGCTGGTCGAAGGCGACATCCGCAGCTACGAGCGGGCCCACACGGCGGTGCGGGGGTGCGACTTCGTGCTCCACCAGGCGGCGCTGCCGTCCGTCCCGCGCTCGATCCAGGACCCCCTGACGTCGGCGGCCGTCAACACCACCGGCACGCTCAACGTCCTGCTCGCGGCCCGGGACGCGGGCGTCCAGCGCGTGGTCTTCGCGTCGTCGTCGTCGGTCTACGGCTCCTCGACGGCGCTGCCCAAGCTCGAGGAGATGCCGACGGCGCCGATCTCTCCCTACGCGGTCAGCAAGCAGGCCGCGGAGAGCTACTGCCGGGTCTTCAGCCAGGTCTACGCGCTGGAGTGCGTGGCCCTGCGCTACTTCAACGTCTTCGGCCCCCGCCAGGATCCCCAATCGCAGTACTCGGCCGTGATCCCCAAGTTCATCGCCGCCGCGCTCGAGGGCCGGCGGCCGACGGTCTTCGGCGACGGCGAGCAGTCGCGCGACTTCACCTACATCGACAACGTCGTGGCGGCCAACCTGCTCGCCCTGACCGCCCCGGACGTCGCGGGCGAGGCGTTCAACATCGCGTGCGGCGAGCGCTACACGCTCAACCGCCTGCTCGCGGTGGTCGGCGAGGCCGTCGGCCGGCCGATCGAGGCGGATTACCACCCGCCGCGCCAGGGCGACGTCCTGCACTCGCAGGCCGGCATCGACAAGGCCCGCCGGCTGCTGGGCTTCGAGCCGGGCATCGGCTTCGTGGAGGGCGTGCGGGCGACCGTCGACGCGCTCCGCGACCCTCGCTCGGCGACCGTCGCCTGAGGATGTCCGGCGCCGCCCCGGTCCGCGTGCTCCGGATCGTCGCGCGGCTCAACGTCGGCGGCCCGGCGCACCACGTCACCCTGCTGTCGGCCGGGCTCGATCCCGAGCGCTACGCGACGCTCCTGCTGACGGGTGAGACCGGCCACGGGGAGGGCTCGTTCGAGCATCTCGCCGAGCAGCGCGGCGTACGGCTGCGCCGCGTACCGGGACTCGGGCCCGCCTTGCGGCCCCGCGATGACCTGCGGGCCCTGCTCGCGCTCGTCCGCGAGGTCCGGCGGTTCCGCCCCGACATCGTCCACACCCACACCGCGAAGGCCGGGCTGCTCGGTCGCGTCGCCGCGCGACTGGCGCTCGGACGACGGCCGATCGTGGTCCACACCTACCACGGGCACGTGCTGAGCGGCTACTTCTCGCCGCGGACGACGGCCTTCTACCGCGGGCTGGAACGGGCCCTTGGGCGCCTCAGCACCCGGCTGATCGGCGTCAGCCGGGCGACCGTCGACGAGCTGGTCGAGCTGGGCGTGGCCCGGCGGGAGCGGTTCTCCGTCGTGCCGATCGGGCTGGAGCTCGACGCCTTCCTCCGCGTCGAGCCGGGGACGGGCCCGTGGCGCGCCGAGCTGGACGCGGGACCGGACGCCCTGGTGCTCGCGTTCGTCGGCCGGCTCGTCCCGATCAAGCGCGTCGACCTGCTGATCGAGGGGGTCCGGAGCGCGCGGGCGCGGGGCGTCGACGTCCGGCTGGCCGTCGTCGGCGACGGCGAGCTCCGGACGGTCCTCCAGGAGCAGGCCGCTCCGCTCGGCGACGCGGTCCGCTTCCTCGGCTTCCGGAGCGACCTCGCGGCGATCGCCGCCGGAACCGACGTCGCCGTCCTCGGCTCCGACAACGAGGGCACCCCGGTCGCCCTGATCGAGGCCGCTGCGGCCGGAGTGCCCGCGATCGCAACCGACGTCGGCGGCGTGCGGGACATCGTGGTCGACGGGGTCTCGGGGTTCGTGGTGCGTCCGGGCGACGTCGCCGCGCTGACCGACGCGATCCAGGCCGCCGACGCACAACGCTCGGAGCTGCGGGCGATGGGGCGGGCCGCGCGGGCCCACGTCCGGGACCGCTTCGCGGCTCCGCGGCTGATCGCCGACGTCACCGATCTCTACGACGAGCTGCTGCGCGAGCACGGTCGAGGCGGGTCCGTCGTCGTCCACCCGTCGACGGCGCAGGACCCGAACGTCCCGAGCGAGGATACTTCGTCCACGTGAGACCAGCCGCCGCCGCCCGATGACCCAGACCGTCCTGATCACCGGCGGAGCCGGCTTCATCGGATCCCACCTCACCGAGGCCCTGCTGGACCGCGGTCACCGCGTCCGGATCCTCGACGATCTCTCCACCGGCTCGATGGAGAACATCCGGCACCTCAAGGATCACCCGCGGTTCTCGTTCACGATCGACAGCTGCGCCAACTCCGCGGTGGTCGGCGAGCTCGTCGACGACGCCGACCTGGTCTACCACCTGGCCGCGGCGGTCGGCGTCGAGCTGATCGTCCAGTCGCCGGTGCGGACGATCGAGACCAACGTGCACTGCACCGAGGTCGTCCTGTCGCAGGCCGCGAGGACGCGGACGCCGGTCCTGGTCGCCTCGACGTCCGAGGTCTACGGCAAGTCGACCGCGCTGCCGTTCCGCGAGGACGGCGACCTGGTGCTCGGCCCGACGACCAAGGGGCGCTGGTCCTACGCCTGCTCCAAGGCGATCGACGAGTTCCTCGCGCTGGCCTACTGGAGCGAGCGCAAGCTGCCGACCGTGGTGGTCCGGATGTTCAACACCGTCGGCCCCCGGCAGACCGGCCAGTACGGCATGGTGGTGCCGACGTTCGTGCGCAACGCGCTGGCCGAGCGCGACCTGCAGGTGTTCGGGGACGGCCGGCAGACGCGGTGCTTCGGTCACGTCGGCGACGTCGTCGAGGCGCTGGTCGCGCTGATGGCGGACGACCGCCACTACGGAGAGGTCTTCAACGTCGGCTCGACCCAGGAGATCACGGTCACGGGCCTGGCCGAGCGCGTGATCGCGCTGACCGGGTCGGGTTCCCGCGTGGTCACCGTGCCCTACGAGACGGCCTACGCCACGGGCTTCGAGGACATGCGTCGCCGGGTGCCCGACACCGGCAAGATCCACGCGGCGATCGGCTGGCAGCACACGCGGGGGCTCGACGAGATCCTGCACGACGTGATCGCCCACGAGACGACCAAGCCGCCGGTCTGAGGACGCTCGCCGTGTCCCCCGACGGTCGACTCCTGCTGGGACTCCTGGTCGCGTTGCTCGCGACCTACGCGCTGACGCCGCTGGCGATCCGGGCGGCCTCGCGCTGGGGCTTCCACGACCTTCCCGTCGGCTACAAGACCCATCGCCGGGCCACGCCCTACCTCGGGGGCGCCGCGGTGATGGCGGGGTTCCTCGTCGCGATCGCCGCGCTGGGGGCCGCGGTCGACGGCTCGCGCACGCTGGTGCTCGCCGGGTCCGTGCTGGTGCTCTGGGTCGTCGGGACGATCGACGATCGCCGGACGGTCTCGCCGGGCCTGCGGGTCGCGGTCGAGCTGCTGCTCGCCGCCGGGGTCTGGGCCGCGGGCCTGGGCTGGGACAGCGGAACCGCGCTCGTCGACCTGCCGTTGACCATGCTCTGGGTCGTCCTGGTCGTGAACGCGTTCAACCTCTTCGACAACATGGACGGCGCGTCCGGCACGCTCGCCTTCGTAGTCGCGACGTCGGCCGGCGTCCTCGGGCTCGTCGAGGGCAACGCCTGGCTGGCGGCCGGTGGTGGCGCCCTGGCCGGGGCCTGCCTCGGATTCCTGCCGTACAACCTGGCGTCTCCCGCCCGGATCTTCCTCGGGGACGGCGGATCGATGCCGATCGGGTTCGCGGCGGCCGTACTCGTGATGGCCGGCACCTCGGACGCGCTCCCCGCCGCCCAGGCCGTCCCCGTGGCGGTCGTGCTGGTGGGCGTCGCGTTGCTCGACACCGCCCTGGTGATCGTCTCGCGGCGGCGGCGCGGGGTGTCGATCCTCACCGGCGGGCACGACCACCTGACCTACCGCGTGCGCTCGCGCCTGGGAACGGCGCGCCGGGTCGCGCTCGTGCTCGGGGCCGCCCAGGCCGTGCTGGCCGCGCTCGCGATCGGCGCGACGCAGGGCTCCTCCGCGCTGATCGACGTGGCCGCCGCGGTCTACCTGGTCGTCGCGGTCGGCGTGATCCTGCGGCTGGAGTCCCCGGGCGGGCCGCGGGCGTCGCGGGCGAGCGCTCAGAGCGAGTAGACCGTGCCGCCGGTCTCGGAGCCGACCACGCCGCGCAGGTCCAGGACGCAACGCGCCTCCGCGGCGATCCGGTCGTAGTCGAGGTGCCGGTGGGGCGTCATGACGATGACCAGGTCCGCGTCGTCGACCGCCTCGGCGAGGTCGACGCCGCGCAGGCCGAGCGTCGGGAGCTCGTCGACGAAGGGGTCGTGGTAGCAGACGTCCGCACCCAGATCCTGCAGCAGCGAGATCATCTTCAGCGCGGGTGACTCCCGGGTGTCGCCGATCTCGGGCTTGTAGGCGACGCCGAGCATCGCGATCCGGCTGCCCCGTACCGAGCGCGAGTGCTCGTTGAGCGCGCGCTCGGCGCGGTTGACGCAGTAGTGCGGCATCTCCTGGTTGATCTTGCCCGCGAGCTCGACGAACTCGGTCGCGCAGTCGAACTCCCGCGCCCGCCAGGTCAGGTAGAACGGATCCACCGGCAGGCAGTGGCCGCCCATGCCCGGTCCGGGATCGAAGCGCATGAAGCCGTACGGCTTGGTGGCCGCCGCGTCGACCACCTCGCGGATGTCGAGCCCCATCCGCTGGCTGAGCATCGCCAGCTCGTTGACCAGGGCGATGTTGACCGAGCGGAAGATGTTCTCCAGCAGCTTGGAGAACTCCGCCACGTCGGCGCTGGAGACGATCCGCACGTCGCCGCAGACCGCCGCGTAGACGTCGCGGGCGACGGCGCTGCACGCGGGGGTCAGGCCGCCGACCGTCTTCGGCGTGTTGGCGAGCGTGAAGTCGGTGCGTCCCGGATCGATCCGCTCCGGCGAGTAGGCGACGTGGAAGTCCTCGCCCGCCCGCAGCCCCGAGCCCCGCTCGAGGATCGGGACCAGCTGCTCGCGGGTCGTACCGGGATAGGTGGTCGACTCCAGCACGACGAGCTGCCCCGCGCGCAGGACCGACGCGACCGTCTCGGCGGCGGAGCGGAGCGCGGACAGGTCCGGCTCGCGGTTGGCGTTCAGCGGCGTGGGCACGCAGATCAGGACGGCGTCGACGTCGCGAAGGCCGCCGGCGTCCCGCGTCGCGCGCAGGTGCCCGGCGGCGTTCCCCAGCCGCGCGTCCGAGACGTCCTGGATGTGCGACCGCCCGTCCGCGAGGCCGGTGACGACGTCCTCGGAGGCGTCGACCCCGACGACGTCGACGCCGGCCTCGGCGAAGGCGATCGCCAGCGGCAGCCCCACGTAGCCCAGCCCGATGATGCCGACGGACCGTGGATGCGCGGGAGTCATGGCCGGTACGGTACGCCTCCGCTCGGGCGAGTAGCTCCCCCCTGTGTGCGGCGTTACGGCAGCCACCGGTCTAGAGTCCTCGCCGGTGCGTGTCACGGCCAGCTCTCCCCCCGACGCCGTCCGGTCGTCCGGCCGCCCGGACAGCCCGATCGATCGCGGCGCCGTCGCCCGCCTCGTCGCGCTCGTCGCCGTGGCGCTGGCCCTCGGCCTCTCCCCGTTCCTCCACGGCGGGTACGACCCGCGCGTCTGGACCGTCGGCGGGCTGGTCCTGGTCGCGGCGACGATCACCCTGGTGCTCTCCGCTCCCGACCGGCTGCGCGGCGTCGGCCGGGCCGCGCTCGTCGCCGTCGCCGCGCTCGTCGCGCTCGGGCTGTGGAGCCGGCTGTCGGCCGGCTGGGCGCCCTCCTCCTCGCTCGCGACCGAGGGCGGCCTGCGGCTGCTCGTGCTCGGCGGGCTGCTGCTGGTTCTCGTGCTGCTGATCCGCGACGTGCGCACCGCGGCGTGGGCGATCGGCGCCGCGACGACCGGGACCGTCGCGGGCGCCGTCTGGACGCTCGTGCGGATGCTCGGCGACGACGGACGCGAGATGTTCCTCGGTGGACGCCTCAACGATCCGCTCGGCTACGTCAACGGCCAGGGCAGCATCTACGTGCTCGCCCTGATGGCGTGCCTGAGCCTGGCCGGCTGGCGCCGTTCCGCGCTGCTGGCCGGGGCCGGAGCCGGGACGGCGACGCTGCTCGCCGGGATGGCGCTGCTGACCGAGTCCCGGGGCGTGGTCCTGGCGCTGCTGCTCGGCACGCTCGTCGTGGTGGCGTGCGTCGGCGGCCGGCTCCGG
>JBAZOW010000155.1:0-8677 GCA_041648495.1 Patulibacter sp. | reverse complement strand
GGCGCCGACCGTGCTCGACGCGGCGCCGAGCGGTGACGACCCCGACGTGCTGCGGTACGTCCCGTCCCCGGACCTGGCGCCCGGCGACGCTCCGTGGACGATCGCGCTCGTCTATCCCGGGCTCCACGTGGTCACGACGCAGAACGCGCGGGCGGCGGCCCGCACCATCCGCAACCGCGCGCTCACGGAGGGCCGGCGGACGAACGCGGCTTTCGTCATGCGCTCGCCGGAGACCGCGACCGAGGTGGCCGTCCCGGGCCTGGTCCACGAGGCGCCCGTCGCGATCGGCCGGGGTCGCATGACGGACTACCCGGCGGCGCTGGACACTGCGTTCGCCGACCTGCTGGGCGCGGACCCGACGGGCCGCTACCGGGCGGCGCTGACGCTGACGTACGTCTACCGGACTGCCGACTCCAGGACTGCCGATTCCGGGACCGTCGGCTCCGGGACCGGTGGACCCGCAGTCGACGTCGTGCTCCCGATCGCGATGCTGCCGGACGTCGACGACCTCGTCGGCGTGCCGGACCAGCTCGCCGCGACCGCCTCGACCTGGCTCGCGGAGCAGGCGCCCGAGGGCGCGGTCGACCCGCGACTCTCGGTCGAGCTGCGGGTCTTCCCGCCCGCGACCGAGCGTGCGGCGCCGCTGCTCACGCTGTCCCGCCTCGACTACGTCCTGACGTCCTGACCCCGAACGGAAGCACCCGCACCCCATGATCGAGCTCGACAAGCTGACCATCGACGACCTTCGCCCCACCGTGGGCTCGGCCTACCGGATCGACCTCGGCGAGCACGGGACGCTCGAGCTGACGCTGCTCACGGTCGAGGGCCTCAGCGACCCGCCGGCCGCAGGCTCGACCCGCCGTCAGCCGTTCTCGATCGAGTTCCGCGGGCCGCTCGAACCGCAGCTGGGGCAGGCCACGTTCGGTCTGGTCCACGCCGAGCTCGGGACGTTGCCGGCGTTCCTCGTGCCGGTCGCCCGCGACCCCGAGGGGCTGCGCTACCAGGCGATCTTCGCCTGACGGATCTGCCGGGAGTCAGGCGCCGCCGGCCGCCTCGACGCGACCGACGCCCACCGGGCGCTCCAGCTTCAGGTAGACCGCCTCGCGACTGACCTCGCGGAACCCCAGGCGGTGGTAGAGCCGCTGCGCGGGGTTGAACGTCTCGACGTGGATCGTGGCGGGCACGCCCCGCTCGTCGGCCTCGGCCAGCACGGGGGCGAGCACCCGCGACCCGACGCCGCGTCCGCGGTGCTCGGCCAGCAGCGCGATGTCGACCACCCGGATCTCCCGCGTCCAGCGGCCGACGATCAGTCGCCCCGCCGGCACCCCGTCGACCTCGATCACGTCGAACGAGGTGTCGTGGTAGTGCTCGGCGTAGTGTCGGGACTGCGCATCGAACTGCTGCGCGACGAACGCCGCGCGCTGCTCGGGGGTGAACGGGACCTGCGCCAGCTCCGCTTCCCGGGTGCTGGCGTAGACCCGGGCCAGGAACGGGCGGTCGGCCGGAATGGCCGACCGCAGGACGATCCGCGGCCCGCCGCTCACGGGCGCTGCGGGAAGACGCCCTGGAGCGCGATGCAGAAGTTCAGCACCAGCACGGGCGGGGTGTTCTGGTGGGCCCCCGACGAGCCGGCCGGGATCAACGCCTGCGGAGCCATCGCCACGAGGTTCGCCGTGCCGTTCGTCTGGTACGCGAAGCCCGGCGTGCTGCGGGCCATCACGCGGTCGGGCGCGGGCGACGCCTGCTCGGCCGGATCGCTCGAGGCCTTGGCCTGGTGGGTGTGGGCCGGCATCTCGGTCTCGAGCAGCGTGACGGTCGAACTGCCGACCGTCTCGCCCTGGTAGTAGTAGTTCTCCGGGCCCTGGCCGACGCTGACCGCGCCCGCACCCATCAGGTTGGGCAGTCCGAAGGTCGACTTGCCGTCGCCGCCGTACATCGTGCCGAGCAGCGAGAAGAGGGCGGTGTTCTGCGAGATCGGCATCAGCTGCCCGTCGCAGAACGCCCAGCCCTTGGGAGCGAACTGAAAGCCGTAGACGCGGATCTCGGCGAGGAAGGGATCGGTCATGAGGGAGAGGGGTAGACCCCGTAGAGGGAGATGATGTAGTTGACCGCGAGGATCGGCGAGCGATTCTCGTGCGGCTGCGATCCACCCTTGGGCGAGACCATCTGGGCGGTCATGTTGCTGCCCGGCCCGTCGCGCAGGAACATCGTGATGCTCGGCGGACTGGCCAGCACCGCGCCCCTCGCGTTGGTGGTGGTGCCCGGGTTGAGCGTCGCGCAGAACGCGTGGGTGTGACCGGGGAGCTGCTGCGTGTTGAGCGTGACGCTCTCGACGCCGAACGGCTCGCCGATCACGTAGTTCTGCTGGTTCGCGGGGCCCTTGCCCATGTGCACCGGCAGACGGCCCTGGAGGTTGGGGAGCATGAACGTGTCCTGCCCGTCACCTCCGTAGGTCGTGCCGATCAGGTTGAACAGCGTGTCGTTGTCCGCGATCGCGAGCGTCTGGCCCTGGCAGAGCATCCAGCCGACGGGGGCGAAGTTGCCGGCGAACATTCGTATTTCACCAATGTAAGGCATCTGTCTCTCAGTTCTGGGACGGGAAGATGCCGGACAGCGCCACGCACCACTCGAGCGTCAGCGCCGGCTGGCGGTTCTCGTGGGGCTGGGTGCCGCCGACGCTGGTGATCGTCTGCGGATTCAGCGTCGTCAGGTTGGTGGGCTCGCCGTACAGATTGTTGGCAGAGCCAAGGACCACCGGAATGGGCCCGTCGGAGTTGCTCCCCGACGCGTTCGCCACGTGCGTGTGCAGCGGCATCTCGGCCGGCAGCAGGGAGTGGAACTCCGTGCCGAACGGCAGGCCCATGGGGAGCCCGTTGCCGCGGTGCACCGGCGCGCGTCCGCGAAGGTCGGGCAGCGCGAAGCTCGTGCGCCCGTCACCGCCGTAGGTGGTGCCGAACAGTGCGAAGAGTGGCTGGTTGGCGTTGATCGGCAGGAGCTGGCCGCTGCACTGTGCCCAACCCCGTGGTGGGAAGTTGAAGCTCATCAGGCGCAACTCGCCGAGGAATGGGGTATCAGACATCGCGGGATCACCATACAGACTTTGCGGTGTTCGGTAAGACGCTGTACATTGCGTCGCTCGTAGTGCACACGTGGTCGTTTCGGTTGCGTGGTTCGTCCCGCTGCGCCGCTCACCATGCTTCGATTCGCCCGTCCTGCTGCCCTGGTTCGCGTCCTGCTCCCGCTGGGGATCGTGCTCGTCGGCCTCCAGCCGGCGGCGGCGTCCGCGGCGACGAGTCAGCGGCAGGCGGAGCAGAAGGCGATCGCCGCACTGGACGTTCGTTCGAGCGACGACCCGGTCGTCGTCTTCCGCGCGCCATCACGGGTTCCGCGCGACACGCCGATCCATCAGGCCGGCGTCTCCTCACCGCGTGTCGCGACGGCCACCCCCAGTCCCGGGCGGGCCCAGCGCCGGGCGGGCGTGACGGTCAGCGACGCGCCGGTGGTCCTGCGCACGGGCGACGAGGCCGCGTGGCTGTTCTACGAGGACCGCGGTCCCTACCAGGCGTATCAGCACCCGGGCCGCGTGGTCCTGGTCGGGGCGACGAGCGGACGGGTCCGCGTCTCGCAGAGCCTGCGCTGGCCGCCGCTGATCGACGGCGAGCTGCCGCCGTTCCTCGCCAGCTACGAGGCGTATCGCGAGCCCCGCTACCGGGCCTTCGTACGCGGTTGGACGCTGAAGGCGTCGGCCACGTCGCGGGCGACCACGAGCCTGCTGAAGCCCGCGGCGCCGGACTACGTCGGCAGCCTGCGCGCCGCGCCCCCGGTCACCCCGGCGCGTCGGCAGGCGGCGGACCAGCTGGCCGCCGAGCGCTCGTGCGCGATCCGGATCAGCGACACGCTGGGCAGCTTCTACGACGCCGGTCCGGTCGACCGGACCCGTCAGTCGCTGGGCACCTTCTTCAACCAGCTCGCCCGGCTCAACCCGCAGTTCTTCACGGCGCGCTACCGCTACCGCGAGGGGCGGACCCCGGCGCAGTTCGTCGCTCACGCGATCCAGCGCAACGGCTGCAAGGACGTGCTGCTGTACCTCGGTGGCGGGGGATACGCCGGGGCCGATCCGGCGGTCAACGTCGGCACCCGTGGCCTCGGCGACGGGCGGATCGAGCAGCAGGTCGTGACGCTCGACGCGGTCCGCTCGATCCTGCGCGCGCACCGTGGCGTGACCTTCAAGCTGCTGATCGACGCGCCCTACTCGGGCGGCTTCCAGCCGACCCTGCAGCGCGAGTCGAACCTGCTCTTCCTCGCGACCTCGTCGGGCGCGGACGAGGCGGCGTTCACGGCGCTGGCCGATGTGGTCGACGGCCGGGACCGTCCGGTGGCCAACGACTACAACCGGCGCGGGTTCCTCGAGTTCACCAACCGGATGCTGACCGGGCTGAACTGCTTCCTGTCCCGGCCGGAGGAGGTCGCCGCGGCGACCCGCGCCAAGGCCGAGGGCCGCACGCGCTCGTTCCTGGCCTGGATGCTCGGCCGCTCGTTCTCGGTCTGCGCCGTCGGCAGCCTCGGCGACCGCGTCGCGGGCGGACCGACGCCGACGATCTACGTCGCGGGCGGCGTGCCGGGCGCCCCGGGTCCGACCGACCCCGCCCCGATCAATCGCGTCCCCGTCGCCACGCCGGGGGCCGTGACGACCGCCGAGGACACGCCGGTCGCGATCACGCTCGCGGGGACCGACGCCGACGGCGACGCGCTGACCTACGCGGTGACCAGCGGACCGTCGCACGGCCGGATCGCCGTGGCGCCCGGCAACGGCGCGCAGCTGGTCTACACCCCGGACCCCGACGCCCACGGCAGCGACTCCCTGAGCTTCGCGGTCAGCGACGGCAAGCTGCTCTCGGCCCCGGCGACGGTCTCGATCGTCGTCACCGAGGTCGACGACGCGCCGGTCGTCACGCTCGGCGGCGGTACGACGACGTTCACCGAGCCGGGTCCGGCGATCGCCGTCGATCCCGCGCTGGACGTCACCGACGTCGACGACCCGACCCTGGTGGGGGCCTCCGTGCGGATCACGGAGGGCTTCGCCGCCGGTGACGACGAGCTGGTCTTCGCCGACCAGGCCGGGATCAGCGGCGACTTCGACGCGGCGACCGGCGTGCTGACGCTGACGGGCGACGCCCCGATCGCCGCCTACCGCGCGGCCCTGCGCAGCGTCGAGTTCGACAACGACAGCCTCAACCCGACGGCCGACGCTCGCCAGGTCGTCTTCGTGGTCGACGACGGGGAGCGCACCAGCGCTCCCGTCACCCGCCCGGTCGGCTTCGAGACCGTCAACGACGCTCCCGTGCTCGCCGACGGCGGGACCACGGCCGCTTACACCGAGGACGACCAGACCGGCGTCCTCGTGGCTCCGGCGGTCACCGTGGCCGACATCGACAACAGCACGCTGGCCTCGGCCACGCTGACGATCAGCGGCGGCCACGTGCCCTCCGAGGACGAGCTGCTGTTCGAGGACGAGGACGGGATCAGCGGCAGCTACGACGCCCCGACGGGCGTGCTGACGCTGACCGGCGTGGCGACGAAGGCCGCGTACCAGGCCGCGCTGCGCTCGGTCCGGTACCGCAACCTGAACGTCGACGCCCCGTCGACCGCGAACCGCACGGTCAGCCTGCAGGTCGACGACGGCTCGACGGCCAACGCGACCAGTGCGCCGATCACCACGGACGTCACGGTGGCCCCGGTCAACGACGCCCCGACGGCCACGGCCGGCGGGGGGACGCCCTCGTACAGCGAGGGCGCGAGCCCGGTGGTCGTCGATCCGGGCCTGGACGTCGCGGACGTCGACGACGCCGACGTCGAGTCGGCGACCGTCACGATCGGCACGGGCTTCGACAGCGCCGACGATCGCCTGGAGCTGCCGGTGACCCCGGTCGGACTGACGGCGTCGTTCTCGCCGGTCACCGGCGCGCTGACGATCAGCGGCACCGCGACGAAGGCGGTCTACCAGGCGGCGCTGCGCACGGTCACCTACGTCAACGACGACGGGGACGATCCCTCGACCGACGCGCGCTCGATCTCGTTCGTGGTCGACGACGGCGACCTGGACAGCAGCGCGGCGACGACGACGCTCTCCGTGGTCGCGGTCAACGACGCGCCGACGCTCTCGGGCGGCGGCAACACCGTGACGTTCGAGGAGGACGACACGCTCGGCGTGATCGTCAACTCCGGGATCACCGTGAGCGACGTCGACAACGCCGATCAGGCCGGAGCGACCGTCAGCCTGACCACCGGCTTCGACGCGGACGACGACGAGCTGCTGTTCGAGGACCAGGCCGGGATCAGCGGCAGCTACGACGCCGCGACCGGCGTGCTGACCCTGACGGGCAGCGCGACGAAGGCGGAGTACGAGACCGCCCTGCGCTCGGTCCGCTACCGCAACGCGAACACCGGCGACCCGTCGACGACGAGCCGCGTGGTCCAGTTCCGGATCGACGACGGCTCGGCGACGAGCAACGTCAGCACCGCGGTCGTCAGCACCGTCGACATCGACCCGAGCAACGACGCCCCGACCACGGTCGCGGGGGGCGGCAGCCCGACCTTCGCCGAGGGCGACGCGCCGGTGCTCGTCGATCCGGCGATCGTCGTCGTCGACGTCGACGACGCGGACCTGACCGGCGCCAGCGTCACGATCGGCAGCGGCTTCGTGTCCACCGAGGACGAGCTGGACTTCGACGACACGGCCACGATCACCGGCACGTACGACGCCGCGACCGGCGTGCTGACGCTGACGGGCACCGACACCGTCGCCGCCTACCAGGACGCCCTGCGGTCGGTGACCTACGTCAACCTCAACGGCGATGACCCGTCGCCGACCTCGCGCGAGGTGGCCTTCACGGTCAGCGACGCCGGACTGCCTAGCGTGCCCGCGCTGACCACCGTCGCGATCACGCCGGTCAACGACGCGCCGACGCTCGGTGGGACGCCGGCCGCGGTCACGTACACCGAGGACGACGCCACCGGCGTGGTGCTCGACAGCGCGCTGACCGTCGCCGACGTCGACAGCACGGATCTGGCCGGCGCGACCGTCGCCCTGACGACCGGCTTCGCTGCCGCGGAGGACGAGCTGCTGTTCGTCGACGAGTCCGGGATCACCGGCAGCTACGACGCCGCCACCGGAATCCTGACCCTGACCGGCAGCGCGACGAAGGCGGAGTACCAGGCGGCCCTGCGCACGGTTCGCTACCGCAACGGCTCCGACGACCCGTCGACCACCACCCGCCTGTTCGCGGTCCAGGTCTGGGACGGCGCGGCGGAGAACGCGCTGAGCGACGTCCGCATCGGCACGGTCGCCGTCGAGGCGGTCAACGACGCGCCGACGGTCACGGCCGGATCGACGAGCGCGAGCTTCACCGAGGACAGCCTGACCGGCGTCGTCGTCGACTCGACCGTCACGGTCGCCGATGTCGACAGCCCGACGATCAGCTCGGCGACGGTCTCGATCAGCGGCAACTGGAACGCCGGTGAGGACGTCCTGGCCCTGCCGACGACGCCCGGATTGAGCGGGGTCTACAACCCCGGGTCCGGGGTGCTGACGATCACCGGTGTGGCCACGCCGGCGGCCTACGCCGCCGCCCTCCGCACGGTCACCTACGCCAACACCAACACGGATGACCCGTCCACGGTCGATCGCGGGATCGACTTCGCCGTCGACGACGGAGCGGCGACGAACAGCGCGAGCAACACGGCGGCGGCCACCGTCGCGGTCGTCCCGGTCAACGACGCCCCGACGGTCTCGCTGCTCACCGGATCCAACGCGTTCGTCGAGGCGACGTCGGCCGACCCGGGCAGCGGTCCGGTCGCGGTCGACGGCTCCGCGCTCGTCGCCGACGTCGACGACAACGACCTCGAGGGCGCGACGCTGGTGATCTCCGCCAACCTGAGCGCCGACGACCGCCTGCTGTTCACCGACCAGAACGGGATCACCGGCGACTACACGGTGGCGACCGGCACGCTGGAGCTGACCGGCACGGCGACCGTCGCCGAGTACCAGGCGGCGATCCGCTCGGTGCGGTTCGAGACCCTCGGCGACACCCCGTCGACCGACGTCCGCACCGTCACGGTGCAGGTCACCGACGGCGACGACTCGAGCACCACGGAGACCCGCGACGTCTCGGTCACGGCGTCCGACGACCTGCCGACGGTCACGCTCAGCGCCAGCACCCCGGACTTCACCGAGGCCGGCAGCCCGGTGGTCGTCGACGACGGCCTGACGGTCGCCGACGTCGACAGCGACGACCTCCAGTCCGCGACGGTCTGCATCTGCAGCGGCCGGGTGAACGCCGAGGACGAGCTGCTCTACACCACGACCAACGGGATCACCGCGACCGCCTACGACGCGGCCACCGGCACGCTGACCCTCTCGGGTCCCGGCAGCAAGGCCGACTTCGAGGCCGCGCTGCGGACGGTCGAGTACCGCAACACCGACCTGGTGACGCCGGATCCCGGCGCGCGCGGGATCGACTTCGTGGTCAACGACGGGTCCAGCGACAGCGCCGCGGCGACCAAGACGGTGACGATCACCTCGCTCAACGACCCGCCGGTGCTCGGCGGGGGCGGCAACACGGTCAACTACGTCGAGGACGACGCGGCGACCGTGGTCAACGGCGCGCTGACGGCCGCC
>JBAZOW010000154.1:0-8761 GCA_041648495.1 Patulibacter sp. | reverse complement strand
GGGCGATCGCCGCGCGGCTGTTCCCCGCGGCCGACGTGGCCGAGCTCTACGGCGCCTCGGAGACCAGCTTCATCACGGTCAACCGCCGGGGTCCGGTCGACGACGATCCCGGCTGCGTCGGCGAGCCGTTCCCGGACGTCGAGCTGCAGATCCGCCCCCGCCCGGAGGACGACCCCGAGCACGGCCTGGTCTACGTCCGCAGCCCGTTCCTGTTCGAGGGCTACGTCGAGGACGGCGCGGTCGTCCCCGGCGTTCCCGAGGACGGGTTCGTCACCGTCGGCGACATCGGCACGATCCGCGCCGACGGCGCGCTCTCGCTGCGCGGCCGGGCCTCGAACCTGGTGATCACCGGCGGCAAGAACGTCCACCCCGAGGAGATCGAGATCGTGCTCGTCGCGCACGACGACGTCGCGGAGTGCGTGATCGTCGGCGTCCCGCACCCGTACTGGGGCGAGCAGCTCGTCGCCTGCGTGGCCGCCGTGCCCGGAGCCGAGGTTCGCGACGAGGAGCTGCGGGACTTCCTGCGAACGCGGCTGGCGGTGTACAAGATCCCCAAGCGGTGGCTCGTCGTCGACCGCCTTCCGCACCTGCCCGGCGGCAAGATCGACCGGCAGGCCGTCCGCCGGGTGGCCGTGGCCGATGCCGATGCGGAGCCCACCCCGGCGTCGGCGTCGGCCCCTGACTCAGCCGCGCGCTAGCGGCAGGTCAGCGTGAGCTTGCCGACGCCCTGACGGGCCTCGACCCGCCGGTGCGCCTCGGCGGCCTCGGCCAGCGGGAGGCTCGGCCCCAGGGTCGGCGTCAGCCGCCCCGCGCGGTGCAGGGCGAACAGCCGCCCGAGCGTGTCGGCGAGCGGCTCGTGGCCCTCGTGCCCGAGCCACAGTCCGGAGATCGTCCAGCCGAAGCGGAGCAGCGCGCCGCTGTTGATCCGCGCCGGGGTGCCCCCGGCAACCCCGTAGACGACCGCCCGACCCCCGGGGCGCAGGCAGCGGAGCATCGCGTCCAGGGTCGGGCTGCCGACCATGTCGATCACGTGGTCGACGCTGGCCGGCCCGAGCTCGGCCGCCAAGACGTCGGTGAGCCCGTCGCTATCCGCACAGACCACGGCCTCGGCGCCCAGCGCGCGCACGGCGTCGGCCTTCGCGTCGCTCGAGCAGACCACCACGACCCGTGCGACGTCCCGCATCCGCGCGAGCTGCACGACCAGGTGGGTCACGCCGCTGCCGCCGCCGCTGACCAGGACGGTCTCGCCGGCCGCGACCGTCGTGGGGGTCTCGAGCAGGTGCCACGCCGTCGCGCCCTGGATCACCATCGCCAACGCGACCGGATCCGGGATCTCGCCGGGCACCGGCACGGTGTCCTTGACCGGGGCGACGACCCGCTCCGCGTAGCCGCCGCCCGCCAGCAGCGCCGCCACCCGGTCGCCCGATCGAAACGCGGAGTCCCCCGGATCGACCACCCGGCCGACGACCTCCCACCCGGGCACGACCGGCAGCGCCTTGCGACCGAAGTACGCGCCCTGCCGCACGAGGACGTCACCGAAGTTGACCCCGGCCGCGTCGACCTCGATCAGCACCTCGCCCGCGCCCGCCACCGGATCGGCGACCTGCTCCAGCCCGAGCACCGAGGGGTCGCCGAACTCACGGACCTGCACAGCACGCATCCGGGCAGGCTATCCGCGCGGGCCGCGGGTCACGATCCCGGTGGCGAGCAGCGCGAGGCCGAGTCCGGCGGCGGTGAACGGCGTGAACGGCTCGCCGAACATCAACGCGCCCCAGACCGTCGTCACCGGCGGGACGAGGAACATCAGGGCGTTGAGCCGGGTCACGCCGATCCGATCCAACAGGTACCAGTAGAGGCCGTAGCCGCCGAAGGTCGCGAAGCCGATCAGCGCGACCATCGCGATCCAGAACCGCGACGAGGCGGGCGGGACCGCAGCGCCGGTGACGAGCGCCAAGGCGACGAAGATCACCGCCGAGGTCGTGCAGTGGATCGCCAGCGCCCGCATCGGGGGCGTCGCGGTCGGGGCCCGCCGCTCGATGAAGGTCGCGGCCACCAGGCAGAGCATCCCGGCGAACGGCACCGCGTAGGCCCACAGCGGTGCGGTCGTGGCGGGCGCGGCGGCGTCGGCCCCGGTCACCAGGAGCACGCCGAGCAGCCCGAGCCCCAGGCCGATCCACTGCCGACCGGCGACCACCGCGCCGAGCAACGGGCCGACGAGCGCGGCGACGACGAGCGGCTGAAGGCCGTCGACCAGCGCGGTCGTCCCCGTGCTGACCCCCAGCCCGATCGCCCCGTAGACGGTCAGCAGGTAGCCCGACTGCGACAGCGCCCCGATCCCGATCTGCCGCCGCAGTTCGCCGCGGGCCAGCGGTCCGCCGCGGCGGACCACCAGAAACGGGGCCAGCAGGATCGCGAGCGGCAGGAAGCGCCACATCAGCACGGTGGCCGCCGGAGCGTCCGTCGCCCCGAGCTTGGCGCCGATGAAGCCCGACGACCAGCAGACCACGAACAGCGCCCCGAGCCCGAAGGCCACGAGAGCCTGCGGCGGCCGAGGTATACCGATCGGTCTACTCACGCCTTCAAGGTATACCGATCTGTATATTCAAGGGCGTGGAGACGGCGATCGAGTGGACCCCGAAGGCCCGCGCCGTGCTGCGCGCCGCCGGGGAGCTGTTCTACGCCCAGGGCATCCACGCGGTCGGCGTCGACACGATCGCCGAGCGGGCCGGGGTGACGAAGAAGACCCTCTACGACCGCTTCGGGTCCAAGGAGCGGTTGGTCGTCGAGTACCTGCTCGACCGCGACCAGCGTTGGCGCGCGTTCCTCGCCGGCCGACTCGACGCGACCGACGACGATCCGGCGGCCCGGTTGGCCACGGTCTTCGACGCCTCGGCGGCCTGGGCCGTCGAGAACAGCGGCAAGGGCTGCGCGATGATCAACGCCCACGCCGAGATCAGCGATCCGAATCACCCGGCCTACCCGGTGATCGTCGGCCAGAAGCGGTGGATGATCGAGCTGTTCGCCGGCCTCGCGAGCGCGGCCGACGTGCCCGACCCCCGGGGCACCGCCGGCGCGATCATGCTGCTCCACGAGGGCGCCCTGGTCACCGCCGGCATGCACGCGATCGACGACGCCTGGCCCCGCGCCCGCGACCTCGCGGTGGATCTGCTGCGTCGGGCCGCCTGAGCACGCGGCCGTATACGCCGCACTATCCTCGCGGCATGCCCGAGCGCCTCGACGTCAGCTTCCGTTCGGAGGGCACCACCTGCGCGGCCTGGCTGTACGTGCCGGATAGCCCCCAGCCCGGACCGGCGATCGTGATGGCCCACGGGCTCGGCGCGATCCGCGCGATGCGCCTGGACGCGTTCGCCGAGCGGTTCCGGGCCGCCGGCTACGCCTGCCTGGTCTTCGACTACCGCCACTTCGGCGACAGCGACGGCGAGCCACGCCAACTGCTGAGCATCGGCCGGCAGCTGGAGGACTGGAAGGCGGCGATCGCGTTCGCCCGCCAGCGGCCCGAGATCGATCCCGACCGCGTCGTCGCCTGGGGCACGTCGTTCGGCGGCGGACACGTGATCGTCACCGCCGCCCAAGACCCGCGGCTGGCGGCGGCGATCGCCCAGTGCCCGTTCACCGACGGGATCGCGTCCGGCCTCTCCGTCGACCCGATCACCTCGGCCAAGGTCACCGCCCGTGCGTTGCGCGACGTGGTCGCGTCGCGCACGGGACGGCCGCCGGTGATGATCGCGACGTCGGGTCCGCCCGGCAGCACCGCGCTGATGACCGCCGCGGACGCCGAGCCGGGGTACCTGGGCCTGGTTCCCGACGCGGCCCCGTTCGCCAACCAGGTCGCGGCTCGCGTTGCCCTGGCGATCATGGCCCACCGCCCGGGACGACAGGCCGCGAAGGTCCGCTGCCCGATCCTCTTCAGCGTCTGCGACGAGGACTCGGTCGCCCCCTCCGGCGCGACGCTCCGCCACGTCGCCCGCGCCCCGCGCGGCGAGATCCGCCGCTACCCCGACGGCCACTTCGCGATCTACAGCGGCGACGCGTTCGAGCGCGTGATCGCGGACCAGATCGAGTTCCTCCAGCGCCACGTGCCGGTGACCGTGGCGGCGTGAGCTCGACCACGGAGTCCGCCGGCGACCTGGATCTCGTACGACGCGGAAAACAATGACCCACGAATGGGTGCAACTTGCACCCATTAGGAGTACCATCGACCCATGCCCCGGGTGATCCAGATCCGCGACGTTCCCGATGACGTCCACGACGAGCTGAGCGCAGTCGCCCGCGACGAGGGCCTGTCGCTCACGCGGTTCGTACGGCGGGAGCTCGAGCAGGTCGCCGCGCGACGGCGTCGGGCGGAACATAACGCGCGGATTCTGCGTGACGCTCAGGAGCAGATCGCCACCCGCGTCGACCGCAAGACGATCCTGGAGGCGCTGCACGAAGGCCGCGGAGAGTGAGAGTCCTCGACGCAGGCGCGACCGTGGAGTTGTTGATCGGCGGCCTCGACCCGCGTCACCTCGGCACCGACGACCTCGCTGCACCGCACCTGATCGACAGTGAGGTGACCCACGTCCTGCGGCGCCTCGTGTTGCAAAAGGCACTGAGCGATCACGAGGGCGCCCAAGCCATGCGCGCGTTCACCGCGCTCGACATCGAACGGTTCTCCGCACGCGATCTGCGTCCGCGCATGTGGGAGCTGCGCCACACCCTCACCGGCTACGACGCAACCTACGTCGCACTTGCCGAACACCTCGATGCCGACGCACTGCTGACCACCGACGCGCGGCTCGCCCGCGCACCCGGTCCGCGCTGCACGATCACCGTGCTCTGAGCTGCGCGGCGAGCAGAGGGCCCCACGTGCGGGTCGCTGCGTCGGCCCGAGCCAGCTACCCGTGCCGCGAGCCTACGGCGCCAGCGCACCGACCGGCACGACCCGCACCCCGTCCGGTCGCACGTATCCGTAGCCCGTTCCCGTCACCACCACCAGGACAGGAGGGCCGAGCCTCTCGGTGTCGACCCGATCGGCGAAGCGCAGCAGGCTCGCCGCCGCCGTATCGACCTGACCCGGCCCCAGCTTGATCTCGATCGCCGCCCAGGCCCCGTCGTGAGCGGTCACGATCGCATCGACCTCGAGGTCGCTCTCGTCGCGGTAGTGCCATAGATCGGCATCGAGAGCCTGCGCGTACACGCGCAGATCACGGATCACCAGGGACTCGAAGAGCAGGCCGAAGGTCCGCAGATCGCCGCGCAGCGACACCGGCGACGCGCCCAGTGCGGCGACGGCCAGCGACGGATCGACGAAGTGCCGGGTGGCGGCGTGGCGCAGGGCGTGCGACGAGCGCAGGTGCGGGCGAAAGGCCGGCACGTCCTCGACGATCATCAGTCGCTCCAAGGCGTCGAGGTAGCTGCGCACGGTGTCGCGATCGACGGCCGCGGCATCCGGACCAGCCGTGTCCCGGACGATCGTCTGCATCGACGCGGACGTCGACGTATGGCGCGCCAGGCTCTGCAGCACCCGCCCGACGCGGGTGGGATCGCGCCGAACACCGTCGAAGCGCGGCAGGTCGGTTCGACGGACCTGGTCCAGGTAGTCACGCACGGCACGGCAGGCGTCGTGGACGTCCAGGTCCCGAAATCCCGGCCAACCACCTCGCACGACCAACTCGATCAGGTCGTCCAGCTGCAGGCCCGGATCCGTGCTCCGCACGGACTCACCCGCGAGCAGTCCGCGCAACGGGACCGCCGCCGTTCCGGCTCCCAGCTCATCGAGCGTCATCGGCCGCATACGCACGCGCGAGAACCGCCCCGCCCCGGTATGCCGCGTCGTGTCATCCGCGGGGACCGCCGACCCGGTGAGCACGAACTGCGCCGGCTGGCCACGGTCGTCGACGGCACGCCGAACGTGGTTCCACAGGTCCGGTTCGATCTGCCATTCGTCGACCAGCCGCGGTGTCGACCCATCGAGCACGAGCGACGGATCGACGGTGATCGCATCACGAGCCGTTCGGTCGGTGTCCAGCAGGACTTCACTCGCCGCGTACTGGCGAGCGGTGGCCGTCTTGCCGCACGCCTTCGGTCCTTCGATCACCACGGCGCCACTCGCCGCAAGCCGCTTGCCGAGCTCGGCATCCACGATTCGGGGCGCGTAGGCCATGAGGCCAGCCTAGACCATTCCGCAGAATAGGACGAATTTATTCCGCAAAAAAAGAGCATTCTGTTCCGCAGAATAGGACGACTGCGTTCGGCAATTTAGGCCCGATCCATTCCGCAGAATAGGACTGTCGACTCGGCCCCTCAGAGATCCCGCCGCCGGAACAGCAGCGCCGCCAGGGTCATCACGACCGCGGTCCACGCGACCGCCCACGGCCAGATCCCGGCGCTCATGTCGCTGGCCCCGCCGAACGGACCGAGCTGGACGATCACGCCCGCCGTGCCGCCGACGTCCGCGGTCAACGCGTGGAGGCCGTTCTGGTAGAGCGCCTCGAACGGCACCGCCCACGAGATGATCGTGCTGGCGGTCATCAGTCCCTCGACGTCGAGGCCCTCGCCGATCTGGCCGAGCAGTCCCGCCGCGAGTCCGGTCGCGAAGACCATGAAGATCGCGATCCCGTTGGCGGTCGTCCCCAGCACCGTCGATCCGAGCAGCGAGATCGCCACGACGGTGATCACGCCCAGCGCCAGCCCGAGCGCGGGAACGACGACCGACGACGGCGTGAAGTCGCCGGCCAGGTTGGTGATCAACGCCGCGATCAGGAAGACGAGCACCACGTAGGGCGCGCAGACCGCGGAGGCGGCGAGCAGCCGGCCGGTCAGCAGCGTCGTGCGACCGACCGGCCGAACGACCAGTGGTTGCAGTAGGCCCCGCTCCGCGTCGCCGCGGACCGCACCGAGGGTCAGGAAGATCGCCAGCACCACGCCGAGGAACAGCGCGACGAACATCGCCAGGCCGAGCAGCGTGCCGCCGGCCAGCGCCCGATCGTCGAACGGCACGTCGCCGAAGTTCGACGACTCCAGCGAGTCGAAGACCTCGAACGCGGCCAGCGCGTAGAGCGCCAGGAAGACCGCCGTCACCAGGGCGACGACCAGCAGCACGCGCCGCCGGACCGCCTCGCGCAGCGCGTGGCCGGCGATCGTGATCGCGTCGCTCATCGGTCGCGCCCCGTCACCGCGGCCAGGTAGGCGTCCTCGAGCGTCCCGCTGACCACCCGCACCCCGTAGATCTCGGTGCCGCCGTCGACCAGCTCGCGGACGATCCGCGGCACGTCCTCGCGACGCGCGTCGGGCAGCCGGCGGACGCCGTCGGCGGTCTCGACCTCGACCCCGCCCGGCGAGGTCAGCTGCTCGGGCGGCCCCTCGGTCACCACCCGTCCGCCGTCGACGATCACCACCCGGTCGCAGACCAGCTCGACCTCGCTCAGCAGGTGCGAGTTGAGCAGCACGCCGACGCCCTGCTCCTGCAATCCGACCAACAGGTCGCGGACCGTGCGCCGGCCGCCCGGGTCGAGCGCGCTGGTCGGCTCGTCGAGCAGGACCAGTCGCGGCGAGCCGATCAGCGCCTGGGCGATCCCCAGCCGCTGTTGCATCCCCTTGCTCATCGCGTCCATCCGGCGCTGCCCGTC
Source organism: Patulibacter sp. (assembly GCA_041648495.1). Classification (GTDB taxonomy): domain Bacteria; phylum Actinomycetota; class Thermoleophilia; order Solirubrobacterales; family Solirubrobacteraceae; genus Patulibacter. Next base: position 1,133 of record JBAZOW010000154.1, on the reverse strand, counting down.
GCCTTCGAGCCCGACCCGCTCCAGCAACGACGCGCGCTCGGCCGCTCCGCCGTCGGACCGGGCCAGCCGCTGGTGCAGCGCCAGCACCTCGTCGGCCCGCGCCCAGCCGGGGAAGCGGAACAGCTCGGCCAGGTAGCCGAGCGACGCCCGTGCCGTGCGGCTGCCCGCCGGCGCCCCGACGACCTCGACCTGGCCCGCCGTCGGGCGCACCAGCCCGCAGGCGATCTTGACCAGTGTCGACTTGCCGGCGCCGTTGGGACCGAGCAGCCCGACCAGCTCGCCCGCGCCGACCTGCAGATCGACGCCATCGAGCGCGGTGGTCGAGCCGTAGCGCTTGGAGACGGCGCGGACGGAGAGCGCGGCGGTCATGCCGGGAAGACTCTCAGCGCAGCACGGTCGCGTGCGTCGTTCTCGCGCCGGGAGCGCGTCGCTTGCGTTCCCAAAGATCATCAACTGCGTGATGTCTTTGCGCGCGGCGTGCGGGATCGTCACCGGGTCTGTCTCCGGCCGCGGCCGGACGAGTACCCCACCGAAGGTCCCTCGCATGCCTCTACGCCCACGGCGCCTCCGCGTCATCGCCCTCTCGACCGCCTGCTTCGCACTCGGCCCGGTCGCCGCCGCCGACGCGGTGACGGTCACCAAGAGCTTCCCGTCGACCGGCGCGGCTCAGGCGTTCGACGTCCCCACCGGGATCACCGAGGTCGAGGTGACCGCGGTCGGCGGTCGGGGTGGCGGCAGCGGTGGCGAGTACGGCGAGTCCGCCGATCGGGTCCCGGGCGGCTTCGGGGGCCGGGTCACGGGCACGCTGACCGTCACATCCGGGTCGCGCCTGTGGGTGGCGGTCGGCGGCAACGGGGCCGCGGCCTGTCCGTCCGGCAGCTGGGATCCCGGCTCGCCCGGCGGATGGAACGGCGGCGCGGCCGGCGGCACCGCCTCGTGCGGCACCCGTGGAGGATCGGGGGGCGGAGCGTCGGACATCCGCACCTGCGAGCCCGGGACGGAGTGCCCCGACGAGCCGGGCGCCGACCCGCTCGGGCGGCTGCTGATCGCCGCCGGGGGCGGCGGGACCGCTCGCTGGGCCAACGCGGTGGCGGGTGCGGGCGGCAACGCCGAGGCCGCGGGCGGGTCGACCA
>JBAZOW010000153.1:0-8777 GCA_041648495.1 Patulibacter sp. | reverse complement strand
TCGACCAGCGTCGAGACCGGGGTCGGCTCGTGAGCGACGCCGTTGGCGTAGTCGGTCTGGAATCCGAGCAGCGCGTACGGGATCCCCGCCTCGCCGAGCAGCACGGTCTCCGGCCCGGCGGTCTGGCTGACCGCGGTCACGCCCGCGGCACGCAGCGAGCGGATCTCCGCCCGACTGTTGAACCGCGGCCCGTCGACGTGGCCGTAGCACCCGCCGTCCTGGACCTGGAGACCGGCGGCGTGCGCGCCGTCGAGCAACGCCTGACGCAACGGGTCGCTGAACGGTCCCTCGAAGACCCAATGGCCGCGTCCCGGCGCGCCGGGCGTCTCGTGCAGCGTGCAGATGCTGCCGTCGGCGAACCGGTTGGCCAGGAAGTGCAGGTCGTCGAAGACCAGCAGGCTGCCGAGCGTGGCGGAGGGTTCGCAGGCTCCGCAGACCGTCACGCCGAGCACCGCGTCGACCCCGAGCTGCTGCAACGCGAGCACGTTGGCCCGGTGGGTGACCTGGTGCGAGACCAGCTCGTGGTGCTCGCGATGGCGCGCCAGGTGGACGACCTCGACCTCGCCGACCGTGCCGACGGTGACCGGCACCGTGCCGTGCGGCGTCTCGACCGTCGTCGGCCGGGCATCGACGAGCCCCGGGAACGCGTAGGTGCCGGACCCGGTGACGATGCCGATGCGCGCGCTCATGGGCGGCGATCCTACGCGGTGCGGGCGTCCGTGGCGGAGCGGGAACCGCTCCTCTGCCGACCCGCGGTCAGGTCCGCGGGCTGCGGCGGGCCGTCGTGGTGCGGCGCGGGCGCGGCTCGCGCTCGATCCCCGTGCGGGATTCCGCGTGCCCGAGGCCGAGCACGCGCATCGCCTTCAGGCCCAGGCTGAGCCGCTCGCGGCCGTCGCTCGACGTCACGTCGAGCCCGCACAGCTCCTTGACCCGCTCCAGCCGGTAGCGGACGGTGTGCCGGTGGGTGAACAGCCGCTGCGCGGCGGCGGCGACCGAGCCGTCGGCGTCGAGGTAGGCGGACACGGTGCCGACCAGGTCGGTCTCGTACTGCGCGTCGTAGGCGGCGAGCGGCTCGATCGTGTCGGCGTAGAACCGCCGCAGCTCGTCCGGGTTCTCGCTCATCGCCGAGAGCAGCAGGCGGTAGGCGCCGGTCTCCTCGAACCCGAGCACGTCGGATTCGGGGTCGCCCTCGCTGACGTTGCACGCCAGCAGCGCCTCCTGCATCGCGCGCGGCAGGTCGCCGGGCTCGGTGCTCGGGCGACCGTGACCGACCGAGATCGCGTGGCCGGGCAGCACGGCGTCCAGCTCGGCGTAGGCGGCCTGGGCCGTGCGCAGCGTCGTGTCGTCGGTCGCCGCCGGGATCAGCACGGCGACCTCGCAGGCCGGCTCGCCCCGTGCGAGCGCGCCGACCAGCGCCGCCGAGTGCACGGCGCGGGCGCCACGCTCCACGGCGGACAGCGTGCGGGCGCGCCAGCTCTCGTCGCTCGAGACGTGCGGATGCACGCGCACCACGACCGACGCGACCGGGCCGCTGACGTCGAAGCCCAGCTCCGCGGCTCGCTCGGCGACCGCGTCGCCGTCCTCGAAGTCCCCGTCGAGCAGCGCCCGGCAGAAGGCCGACGACTCGTCCTGGCTGGCCCGGGCGGGCGCGCGCACGCGCTCGACCTCCAGGCCGATCACCGCGACGACCAGGGCGACGACGCCGTCGGCGATCTCGCCGCGCTGCTGGATGATCACGCTGCCGGCGGTCTCCCCGCCGACCTGGAGCGGCACCGCGGGCAGCTCGGTCCGCTCGGCCAGCAGCCGGCGCTCCTCGTCCCGCGAACGGGCGGCCACCGCGAGCACCGCACCGTCGCGATCGGCGACGACAACGGATGCGTCAAGCCCCCGGGCCACGGCCCGGGCCACCGCTGGCAGGCCGGACCCCTCGGCAACGACCTCCGCGATCGCGGTAAGGGACGCATCGAGCGTCCCCGGGGTCTCCTCGGGATCCACAACGGGGATCGTACCCCGCGGGGCGCGAGGGGTCTGTCCCGGTAGGGGCGTGGAGTCGTGGGGGTCGAAGACCAAGAAGGTCGTCGACGGGTCCCGAGAGCCAGACTGGTTGCCTGACTGAGGGACCCGGTGGCGAGATTCGACGTGTCATCGGCCGCCACGGACCGCGCCGCTGCCGGGACAGGTCCCTTAACTCAGGAACTTGTCGACGACGACCAGGCCGCCATAGATCCCGCCGAGCACGAAGCCGCCGACCATCACACCGGCCAGCACCACCGCGGCGGTCCGCTGCCACCAGGTGGCGTAGATCCGCACCACGGGGATGAAGACGAGCACGACGACGGCCAGGAGCGCGATCAGGCCGCTGACGCCGCCGACCAGCAGGGTGATCTGCTCGTTCTTCATCGCTGGGGATTCTGCCGCAGGTGGGAGACGACGAGCGCCACGGCTCCGACGGCCGCGGCCACCGCTGCGGCCAGGCCGGCTCCGGCGAGCACGTCGGACAGGTAGGCAACGCGTCGGACCAGCGGGGCGAAGCAGAGCGCGACGGCCAGGGCGACGGCGACGCTGGTCAGGCCGAGCCGCCCCCGGAACTTGCGGAAGAACGGGGTCAGCGCCAGGCCGACCGCGACCCAGACCACCGCGACGGCGCCGACCACCGACGGGAACGTCGACGTGGTGACCGCGTCCATCGCGCCGCCCGGGGGCAGCCGGTCCGACGACCCGCGCACCAGCCAGACCACGGCGAGCGCGCTGACCGACGCGGCGACCAGGCTGCCCGCCACCCACAGCTGGCGGCGGCGGAGCAGCAACAGCACGGCAATCGCCACCACGGCGGCGACCGCGACCGGCGACGCGAGCAGCATCCCGAGTCGGGCGAGGTCCTGGACGATCGAGATGTCGACCACGCCGATCCAGCGCAGCATCCCGCGGTCGCCCGCGGTCAGGCTCTCGCGGTCGACGATGTCCTGGTAGCCGAAGAACGCGAAGGCGCCGACTGCCGCGATCGCGGTCAGGGTCGTCAGCTCCAGGCCGAGGCCGCCGGGCGTGACCCGTCGCCAGGCGAATCGGGCCGGACCCGAGATCGGGCGCCAGACCGCCAGCAGCAGCCGCCCGGCGCGGGTCTCCCCCGCCTGGCGCAGCCACTCGCGGGCCTGCTCGCGGTGCTCCGGCTCGCGGAACCAGTGGGAGAGCGCGATCGCGCCGACGACGATCACGATCACGGTGCCGAACGCGAACGCGCCCTGCTTGGCCCAGGTCAGCAGCTGGTCGAGGCTCTGCCAGAAGACGTAGCCGAGGGTCACAAACAGCGCGGCCCAGAGGCCGCTGCCGATCACCGAGTACGGCACGAACCGCCGCGCCTGGACGCCGCTGGAGCCGATCACGAACGGCGCGACCGCGCGGATGAAGCCGAGGAAGCGGCCGATCACCACGGCCTTGCCGCCGTGCTTGTCGAAGAACGCCTCGACCTGGATCAGCCGCTGCTCGGTGATCTTGAACCGCGGGCCGTGCTTGACCAGGAACGCCCGGCCGAGCTTGCGTCCCAGGTAGAAGCTCGTGAGGTCGCCGAGGAACGCCATCAGCCAGACGACGCCCAGCAGCTGGACGTAGCCGATCGTGCCCTCGCCGGCGAGCACGCCGCCGAGGATCACGAAGGTCTCGCCGGGGGCGACCAGCCCGACGAACGCCCCGGTCTCGAGGAACGCGAGCACGCCGACGATCACGTAGGCCCAGTCGCCGACCGCGTCGCCGAGGTCCTCGACCCAGCGTTGCAGCGGCAGGTCCTCGAACGACGGGATCTCGACGACCCCCAGCCCGAGCACGATGCCGAGGACGAAGGCCAGCACCGCGACCGGGATCCCCCAGCCGGGCAGCGTCGCGTAGCGGCGGGCCAGCCAGACGGCGAGCGGCGCGAGCACCACCAGGCTGAGCCACATCGGATGCACCTGGGCGAGCGGGGCGGTCGGAACGACGACGGCGGACGCGAGAGTCACAGGGCGGGCTCGGGCGGGGGCGCGGTCGTCATGCGGCTATCCGTGGCGCTGCGGCAGCAGATCGATCGGTGCGACGTTCGTCGGCACGACCACCCGCACGTCGTAGCCCCCGGACCGTAGCGCTTCGGCCGCGCGTTCGGCTGCGGACGGCGCATCGAACCATCCGATCGCGGTCGGACCGGACCCGCAGACCATCGCGCGGTCCGCCCCGGTGCCCTCGATCGCGTCGACCGTGGCGCCGAGCCCGGGCGCCAGCTCGAACGCCGCGTCCTGGAGATCGTTGACCGCGAGCGCGCTCGGCATCTGCGGACCGTCGAGCTCGGTGATCGCGGTCTCGATCTGGAACCGCCACGCCTCGAGCGTCGCCGCGGAGCACGGCGAGCGCAGCTCGTCGGCCCGCCGGTAGACGGCGGGCGTCGACAGCGCCTGGTCCGAGATCACCACGACGAGCGCGCCGTCGAGCACGCCCTCGAACCGGCGTACCTGCTCGCCCGCGCCGGTCGCGAGGGCAAGTCCGGGCTGCAGCTGGTGCGCGACGTCGGCGCCGAGCTCGGCCGCGAGCGCGTGGAGCTGCTCGTCCGTGGCCAGGCCGCTCGCGGCGGACGCCAGGCGCAGCACGGCGCCGGCGTCGGCCGACCCGCCGGCCATCCCGGCCGCCACCGGGATCCGCTTGGTGATCTCGACGATCAGCGGTTCGGCGTCCCAGCCGGTCTCGCGCCGGAACGCCGCGAGCGCCCGCAGCGCCAGGTTGTCGCCCTCGACCCCCGCGCAGCGGATCCCGTCGCCGTGGTCGGTGCCGTCCGGCACCTCGGCGTCGCGCTCGTCGCGCGCCCGCAGGGTGACGTCGTCGACCAGCGAGACCGACTGCATCACCGAGACCAGCTCGTGGCGACCGTCCTCCAGCCGCACCGGACCGACGACCAGCGTCGCGTTGACCTTGGCCGGGGCGATCGTGGTCAGTCCGCGCCGCAGGGCCTCCGCCCCACGGTCGTCCGCGGCGAAGCTCACCCGGCCGCCTTCCACGCGTCGACGGTCGCGACGGTCGCGTCGTCGCCCTCGGCGACGGCGGTCTCACGCACCAGGTCGACGAAGCTCAGCGCCGAGACCCGCTCCGCCCGCACGTCGAGCGGCAGGTCGAGCGCCTCGAGCGCGGTGCGGATCGCGTCGCGGCGGATCCTCGGGGCTCCCGGGGCCAGCGAGACCGAGCGCGCGAGGGCCTTGCGACGGTGCAGGAACGCCTCGTTGACGAAGCGCCGCACGGCCGGCGGGGCCGGCGGGCGGACCCGCTTGAGGCCGACCAGCACGCTGTCGACGTTGGGGACCGGCGAGAAGACCTTGCGCGAGACGGCGCGCAGCACGCGAACGTCGCACGACAGCTGGGCCAGCGCGGACGGCGCCCCGTAGGCCTTGGTGCCCGGGCCCGCGGCGAACCGCTCGCCGACCTCGCGCTGGACCATCGCGACCCAGCGCTCGACGTGCGGCAGGTTCGCCACCGACTGCAGGATCACCGTGGCGCCGACCGAGTACGGCAGGTTGGAGACCATCACCGTCGGCGCCGGGTCGAGCGTGCTCAGGTCGAGCTTGACCGCGTCGCCCATGTGGAGCTGCGCCCGCGCCTCGCCGGGCGTACCGCCGTCGAGCCACGGCGCGAGCGCCTCGCGCAGCGGATCCTCGAGCGCGCGGTCGAGCTCGATCACGTGCAGCCCGGCGACCCGCGCGGCCAGGTGCTCGCTGAGCACGCCGAGTCCGCCACCGACCTCCAGCGCGACGTCGTCCGGCCGCAGCTCGGCGAGCCGCACGATCACGTCGAGGATGTTGTCGTCGACCAGGAAGTTCTGCCCGAGATCGCGCTTGGGCCGGACCGCGTAGTCACGCATCCGGCGGATGCTCGACTGGCCCAGGTCGTGGCCCGCCCGCCCCGCGGGGGCGACCGCGTCGGTCGGGTCGGTCGGATCGGCTGCGTCGCTCATGCGCCCCACCCGAAGATCCGCTCGGCGTTGGCGGTGACCAACGCGTCGAGCTCGTCGTAGCTCTGCCCGCGCTGCTCGGCGACGAACTGTGCGGTCTCGGTCACGTAGGCCGGCTCGTTGCGCTCGCGCCGTCGCGACTGCGGGGTCAGGTACGGCGCGTCGGTCTCGACCAGGATCCGGTCGTCGGGGACGACGGCCGCCGCGGCGGCCAGGTCGGCGTTCTTGGGGTAGGTCACGTTGCCGGCGAACGAGATCATCCAACCCGCGTCGAGGCACTCCTGCAGCCGGTCGGGCATCGAGAAGCAGTGGATGATCACGGTCAGGCCCTCGGCGTGCTCGCGCAGCGTGGCGATCGTGTCTTCCTCGGCGGCGCGCGTGTGGATCACCACCGGCTTGTCGACCTCGCGGGCGATCGCCAGTTGGTCGAGGAAGGCGATCCGCTGGGCGTCGGGCTGCGCGCTGTCGCGGAAGTAGTCCAGGCCGGTCTCGCCGATCGCGGCGCAGCGCGGGTGCCGGGCGAGCTCGCGCAGGCCCGCCCCGGCGGCCTCGTCGTAGCCGTCGGCGGCGTTGGGGTGCCAGCCGACCGCGACGTGGACCTCGTCGAAGGTCTCCCCCGCGATCAGCGCGCGGCGGCTGTTCTCGACGTCGAGCCCGACCGTCAGGATCCGCCGGATCCCGGCCGCGCGCGCGTTGCCGACCAGCTCGTCGTTCGCGGGCGCGCACGAGTCCAGGTGGGTGTGCGAATCGATCATCGGCGGTGCGGGGCTCCGGAGGAACGGGGTGCGGACGTCACGCCGCGGCGCCGTCGGCCGCGCGGTCCTTGGGGAACAGCTGCGGCAGCTCGGCGATCTCGCCGATCGTGCCGCGCCCCAGCTCGGTCCCCTCCCAGGCCAGGTCGGGAGCCCCGAGCGCGACCAGCAGCTGGTTGGTGCTCAGCGGCAGCCACGGGTGCAGCAGCACGCCGAGCGCGCGCACGCCCTCGACGAGCGTCCGCAGCACCTGGTCGAGCTGGGCGTTCGCCGTGTCGGCCTGCTCGGGATCCTTCGCCGCCTTGGCGAGCGTCCAGGGGGCCTGCTCCTCGACGTAGCGGTTGAGCCGCCGGACCCGCTCCCAGATCGCCTCGAGCGCGGGGCTGATCTGTCCCTCGTCGAGCTGGGTCGCAACCGCGTCGCCGAGCCCGGCGAAGACGTCCGCGATCCGCGGATCGACGGCCACGTCCGGAACGCGCCCCTCGCGATAGCGGCGGACCATCGCGATGCTGCGCGACGCCAGGTTGCCGAAGTCGTTGGCCAGCTCCGTCTCGTAGCGCAGCTTCAGGCCCTCCATCGAGACCGAGCCGTCCTGCCCGAACGAGACCTCACGCAGTAGATAGAAGCGAACGGCGTCGGCGCCGTACTGCTCGATCGCGGCGAACGGATCGAGCACGTTGCCCTTCGACTTGCTCATCTTCGCGCCGCCGACCAGCAGGAAGCCGCCGACCAGGACCTTCTTCGGCACCTCGAGCCCGGCGGCCATCAGCAGCGCCGGCCAGTAGATCGTGTGGAACTTGAGGATGTCCTTGCCGATCACGTGAACCGGCGGCCAGTGCGACTCCGACAGGTCCTCGCCCTCGCGACCGAAGCGCAGCGCGCTGACGTAGTTGAGCAGCGCGTCCCACCAGACGTAGAAGACGTGCTCCGGGTCCCACGGGACCGGGACGCCCCAGGTGATCCCGTTGCGGCTCAGCGAGACGTCCTGCAGTCCGCCGGTGATGAAGGCGAGCGCCTCGTTGCGCCGCGCCTGCGGCACGACCCACTCGGGACGGTCGGCGAACAGCTGCTCGAGCGGCTCCTGGAACGCCGACAGCCGGAAGAACCAGTTGCGCTCCTTCTCGCGCGTGAGCTCGATCCCGTGGATCGGGCAGGTGTTGCCCTCGCCGATCTCGGACTCGGTCTTGAAGTCGGCGCACTTCGGGCAGTACCAGCCCTCGTAGTCGCCCTCGTAGACGTAGCCGTTGTCCTTGACCCGGGTCAGGATCTCCTGCACCGCGGCCTTGTGCCGGTCGTCGGAGGTGCGGATGAAGAAGTCGTTCGAGGCCTCGACCACCGGGCCCATCGCCTGGAACTTCGGGGCGTTCTGGTCGACCAGCTCCTGCGGAGTCACGCCGAGGTCGGCCGCGACGTTGGCGACCGGCTCGCCGTGCTCGTCGGTCCCCGTGAGGAAGAAGACGTCGTCGCCGCGCTGACGGTGGTGGCGAGCCAGCACGTCAGCGACGATCGTCGAGTACGCGTGCCCCAGATGCGGAGCGGCGTTGACGTAGAAGATCGGTGTCGTGACGGAGTAGCCCATTCCCGATGGAGGGTACCGCCGTCCGAGTCTCGGTCCAGAGACGGGCCGCACGTCGGCGTCGGCGCAGTGTGGGCAGGCCGAGCGCGGCGAGCGCCAACCCGCCGCCGAGGACCCACGGATCGACCCGGACCGGGTCGCCGGATCCGCCGTCGACGACGACGTCCGCGGGCCGCCGGTACGCGGGACTCGGGACCGGCACCGGGGTCGGGCGACGGGCGGGCCTGCGAGCGGGGACCGGGACCGGATCGCCGAGCGGTCGGGAGGCCGGCACAGGGACCGGCCGGGGCGCCGGCGAAGGGACCGGTCGAGGCGCCGGCGCGGGAACCGGCCGGGACGCGGGGACCCGCCGAGCCCCCGGCCTCGGGCGGGGTGCGGGACCGAGCGGCCCGACCGGACGCGGCGGGTCACCCCAGCGTCGCGGGTCGACGTACCCCCAGCGATCGCCGGCCGGACGCAGCGTGAGGCCGACGGTCGTCGTCGAGGCCCGCCC
>JBAZOW010000152.1:0-8808 GCA_041648495.1 Patulibacter sp. | reverse complement strand
CCCTTCGGCGCGGGCGCGGTGCCCTTGGCCGTGGTCACGATCTTGACCGTCGCATCGGCCCCGGGGGCCAGCGCGCCGACGGCGCAGTCGACCTGCTGACCGACCACCGCGCACGGCACGTTCGGCGTCCCGAGCAGCGTCGCCGAGACGATCGTCAGGTCGGACGGCACGGCGTCGCTGATCGCCACGCCCCGGGCCGTCGACGGGCCCTGGTTGTGGGCGCGCAGTGTGTAGGTGACCGTCTGGCCGCCCTGGACCACGCCGCCGTCCGCCGTCTTGGCGATCGAGACGTCGACCTTCGGGTCGACCGGGACGGTGACGTCGTCCTCGTTGTTCTCCGGCTTCGGGTCGGGCGTCGTGGTGGTCACTGCGACCGCGTTGACGACCGGCGTGGTGCGCGCCGGATCGACCTTGGCCACGACGAGCAGCACGCGCTCGTCACCGGGCTTCAGCGTGCCGTAGTCGCAGTTGATGACCTGCGCGACCGCCGCGCAGGCGGTGGTGTCGCTCAGCGAGACCAGCGTCAGGTACGCCGGGAGCGTGTCCTGCAGCTTGCTGGCGTTCGCGTCCGACGGACCGTTGTTCTTGGTCTTCAGCGTGAACGTGATGTTCTGCCCCGGGATCACCGGCGACGGCCCGGCCGTCTTGGTCACCTGCAGGTCGGCCTTGGCCTCGACCTCGAGCACGCCGGTGTCGGACTTCTCCTCCGGGACCTCGTCGGCGTTGGTCGTCGCGACGTTGGTCAGCGTCGTGCCGTTGAGGACGCTGCTGGCGACGTGCACCGGCAGCGTGATCGTGACCGACTGGTTGGGACCGAGCGACGCGATCTTCCAGCTGATCGCCTGACCGCTGGCGCTCGTCTCGCTGAACCCGGTGCTCGGGTTGGCCGTGGCCGTCCCGGCGGTGTAGCTCAGCCCGGCGGGCAGCTCGTCCTGCACCACCACGTTGCGGGCGGTGGCGCGGGTGTCCGTGTTCTTGACCGTGATCTTGAAGCTGGAGTCGGTGCCCGCGACGGCCTTGGCCGCCGGCTGACCGGCGTCCGGCGTCTTGGCGATCGTCAGGTTGGGCTTGACGACCGTCAGCTGGACCTTGGACGACGGGCCCGTGTAGCGACGGTGCGTCCACGGGTTGGTATCGCGCTGGAGCTTCGTGCGGCCCCAGTACTCGTCGATGTCGGCGATGTTCTCGACCACGTCACCGGCGGTCAGGTCGCGAGCGGCCTTGACGTCGGCGGTGTAGGTGAAGGTCACCGTCTCGTTGACCGCGACCGGGCCCGGGATCTTCCACTCGAGAACCCGGTCACCGGCCGACCACGGCTTGGTGTTCAGGCTGGTGCTGACCCCGGACGCGAGCTGGACGTTGGTCAGCTCGACGTCGGGAGCATCGCGGACGACGACGTCGTAGGCCGGCGAGGTGCCGGTGTTCTTCAGCGTGACCGTGTAGGTCAGCTGCTCGCCGCCCTCGACGTAGCCGGTCTTGTTGGCGGCCTTGGTCAGCGTGAGCTTCGGCTCCACGACCTTGACCGTCGCGGTCGCCGGGCCGACCGTGTCGGAGAACGAGCTGGGGACGCTCGGCGGGGCGGCGGGCAGCACGTCGGTACGGTTGGTCCGGACCCGCGCCTGGTTGGTCAGGTTGGTGCCGTCCAGCACCTTGGCCTGCGGCGCGTTGCGGTAGGTGTCGCGGATGTGACCCTCGACGACCAGCGTGTAGACGCGCTCGCTGCTGTGCGGCGCGATGTCGCCCAGGAACCAGGCCGCCTGCAGCGTGCCGCTGCCCGCGTCGGTGACGGGGAAGCTCGACGGCGTCGGCTCGTTGCCGACGCAGCCGCTGGTGCAGCTCATCGACGCGTAGCGATCGACGTCGAAGCCGTCCGGGACCGTGTCGACGACGGTGGTGTCGAAGTAGCGGACGTCCTTCGGCAGGGTCACGGTGACCGTCCAGGTGACCGGCGTGCCGATCGTCCCCGTGGTCGGCGTGACCGCCTTGGTGATCGCCGGAAGCACGACCGAGATCACGTCCGAGGCCGTGGCCTTGTAGTCCGGAGCGGTCGTCGACGTCGAGCCCGACGTGCGGATGCCGCTGACCGTGCCGTCCAGGCTGCGGACCTGCAGGTCGACCGTGTTCGTGTAGGTCGTGCCCGCGGTGGCCGGGTTCTCCAGGCGCACGCGGTACTTCAGCTCGGTCGAGGCGCCCGGGGCGAGCGTCGCGAGCGCGGGCGTCGCCGCCTTGGTCCACGTGATCGTGCGGGCCGTGGCGTTCCAGACGCCGCCGTTGCTCGGCACCGTGGCGCCGTCGGCGAGCGGGTTGCCGCTCGCGTCGACCGGATCCGTACCGGCCGGCAGCGTGTCGACCACGACCGCGTCATGGGCCGTCGAGACGTTGGTCCCGGTGGTGTTGCGCGCCGTGACCGTGAAGTCGACGAGCTGGCCCGGGCTGATCCGGCCGCTCGGCGTGTGCGTCTTGGTCGTCGCGACCTTCGGCTCGACGATCGTCGTGCTGACCGAGCCCTTGAGCGTCTTGCTCGCGTTGGTCGGCGTCTTGTAGCTCAGGACCCCTTCGTTCGGCAGCGCCGCGCCGCGCACGTTGGCAGCGACGTCGAGCACCGTGACGTCGAACTTGAGGACCAGCACCGCGTCCTGCGCGCCGGTCTTGAAGGTCGTCGGGAAGGTCGCCGTGACGGTGTTGCCCGCGACGGCGGCCGAGATCCCGGCCGTCGGCAGGTCCACGCCGTTGAGCGTGCCGGACAGGGTGCCCGGGACGTACGTCTGCCGCGCACCGAGCGCGTCGACGACGGTCGGGGTGCCGTACAGCGTCGTGCCGGCGGGAATCGTCGTGGTGACCGTGTACTTGACGGTCTCGCCGATCGTGGCCTGGCTGGCGGCGTTGTTGCCGCTCTCGTTGACCGAGGTCGTGCGGGCCTTGACGACCGCGGCCGCCGGCGTGCGGACGTTCGAGGGATCCTCGGCCTTCGGCGCGTTCGGCGTCAGCGCCGGGTCCTTGACCAGCGGGTTGTTCGGCACGACCACGAACGGGGTGCCGTCGTTGGCGACGTAGGTCGCCTTGATCACGCCCGCGGTGTTGATGAAGTTGGTGTCCGGGCTGATGCCGTCGGGCATCGTGACCTTGTAGGTCAGCGTCTTGGTCGCCGGCGTGGTGGGCGTCCCCGCGGCGAGCGCGACGGTCGTCCACTGGATCCGGTTGGTCAGCGTGTTGCAGGTCCCGGCGTCGCTGATCGACGCCAGGTCGACCTGCGCGCAGGTGATGCCGACCGGCAGCACGTCCCAGACGTGGCCCTGCTGGACCGCCGCGGCGCCGACGTTGCTCACGTCGATCCGGTACTCGACCTTGTCGCCCTCGTGGACGCGCTGGTTGTCGACGTTCGGACCGTTGACCGGCCCGGTGCCGTTGATCTGGCGCACGCCCTTGAGCAGCGAGAGCTGCGGCAGCTTCAGCGCGAAGTCGGTGCGGTCACGCAGCGTGAACGCGGTGCCCGCGGTGTTCTCGTAGGAGAACTTGAGCAGGTTGCCCTCGACGTCTCCGGACGAGTGCCCCTCGACCGATCCGACCGTGGACTGGAACGTGACCTCGAAGACCTGGTTGCCGCGGTCGACCAGGTCGCCGTTGCCGATCCGCCAGCGGACGCGGCTCTCGACCGAGCCGTCGACCTCGGCGATGTTCACCGTGTTGGCGGCCGTCGGCTGGGCGCTGTTGGCCACGTACTGCAGGCCGTTGGGCAGCAGGTCGAAGACGTCCTGGCTGCGGGTGTCGAGCGCGCTGGGGAACTCGATCCGCAGCTTCCAGCAGACCTGGTCGCCCGGGCCGTAGACCGGGACGGTCTTGCCGTACTGCGCGGCGGCAAGGTTGGAGCACTGGCCGTCACCGGGGAAGACCGCGGCGACCTCCTTGACCAGCACGGGACCGGAGGCGGCCTTGCCGGACTTCGACACGTCGAAGTCGAGCTCGCCGTCGGTCTCCTGGTGCCAGATCTTGGTGCCGCTGTTCGTGCAGTCGTTCGGATTGCTCGAGCAGCGGACCCAGTCGAGGCCCTGGACGGCGACGTTGTTCTCGACGCTGTCCATCGAGAGGACCGGCGTCGCGTCGTCGAAGTTCTGCTGGTAGTTCTCGCGCGTGCGGGTCCAGAAGGTCAGCTGGCGGGTCTCGCTCGGCTTCAGGTGCGCCAGGTCCGGGAACGTCGTCTTGTCCCAGGTCACCGCGTAGGTGCCGTCAGCCTGCTCGGTCACGTCGGTGAACGGCTTGCTCGGGAGATGACCCGCCTGCGGCGCGCACTCGGCCTTGGCGGCGGGGAGCCCCGCCCCCGTGCGCTCGTAGTTGCCCGGGCCGAGCGGGCAGAGGCCGTCCGGCACCGTGTCCGTGATCACGACGTCGTTCAACGAGCGGTACTCGGAGACCTGCAGGTCGATCGTCCACTTCGTCAGGTCGTCCTGCTCGAGCGAGGCCTTGTTGTTGGACTTCTGGATCGCGATGTCCTCGGCGGTGCGGTCGAGGACGTCCCAGTCGAAGGACGGCCGGGCCGGCTTGCCCGGCGAGCGGTAGTCGCCCGCGGCGCGCGCGCCGTTGCGCAGCAGCTGCTCGTCGTACGTCTCGGGACCCGAGTTGTTGTCCAGGTTGGCCGTCTGCTGACCGGTCAGGCCCGGGGTCGTGCCGGTCCAGTCGAGCGTGTTCTCGCGCAGCGGGATCGCGGCGGCGTAGCGGAGCGTCGTCGTGCCGCTCTTGACCAGGTCCGCGTTGAGGTTCCAGCGCACGTGCGTGTAGACCGCCAGCGGCAGCGGGCCGTCGCCGTCGGGGTCGAGCCGGACCGTCTCGACGTGGTCAGGGACGATGCAGCCGTCGGCGGTGGTCGGCGCGGTCACGACGATCGGACCCGAGCCCGGGTACTCCTGGGCCGATCCGGGGTTCGTCGTCGTGTTGGTCGTGTTGTCGACCTGGGTCGCGCAGCCGAGGAACTCGAGGCCCGCCGGAACGAAATCCTCCACCGTGATTCCGGTGGTCGGGTTCACACTGTTATTGCGAACCTTCAGGGTGTAGACCGTTTGGTGGTTGTGCAACCCACGGGGGATCTCGCCCTCGGGGTGCGGCTCCGACTTCTCGATCTCGATCGCGCTCAGGTCGACGACCCGGATGCGGTCGGCGCGGGCCGAGAAACTGCCGCTACGCGGGCCAATCGGCTCGCCGGTCGCCGAGAAGTCCGCCTCGTCGCGAGCGTTCGCGGAGATGAACGCACCGCTCTCGATCGTGAGCTGCTCGGCCACGTCGTAGTGCACGGCCGGGGCATCGTCGGTGGTGCCGTAACGCACGCGGAACGCCAGCGTGTGACTGGCGTTGGCGACGAGATCGTCGACGTTGGGCCAGATCAGGGTGGTGCGCCCGGTCAGCGGATCGACGAGCTGGCGGGGATCGCCGTCGTCCTTGCCCGCCGAGCCCGCGACGTAGGTCGTCCCGGCGGGCAGCACCACGCGGTACGCGAGGTTGTAGCCCTTCGCCGAACCGGTCGGCAGCGACGCCGTCAGCTCGACCGGAACGGTGCTGCCGTAGAGCACCTGCGTCGGCGTGCCGTCCTGCAGCTGGAGGACCGGATCGGCGGCCGTCGCGGCGGCCGTTCCGCCGAACGCGAGGCCGGCCAGCAGGGCCAGCACGAGGCCCCAGAGCCGCACGATCGCGACCGAGCGCGGACGCACGAATCCCGTCCGCCCTGGGCGCTCCACGGGTATTTGCCGCGCGCTCGCCCCGCGCACCGCATCGTCGCCGACCGAGGGGGTCTCCCCTTGTCGACCTGCACGTACAACCGTTCCACACGCGAACATGAGCGAAGAAAGCTACCGGGAATCGCAAAGAAATGCGACAAGTGTGCGACGGCTCACGGAATCCACTGTTTATAGGGTGCGCGCGGGCGAGGTGAATACGACCTGCGATCCGCACCTCGGCCGGTCAGCACGGCCGGTGGTTGGTCGCGACGCCCCCGCGCTTCCGGCCGTCCCCCGGGGCCTGGGATGCTTCGTGGATGCCCACTCCGTCGCTGCAGCTGCTCGCCGTCGCCCGCGGGGACGCCGATCCGGACCTGCTGATCACCGGGGCCCGCGTGTTCGGCGCGTTCACGCGCGAGTGGCTCGACGTCGACGTGGCGATCGCCGACGGCCGGGTCGCGGCGCTGCTCCCCCGCGACCCCGAGTCCGAAGCGGCCGTACCGGGGTCGCACACCACGGTGATCGACGCGACGGGCCGCTACCTGGTGCCCGGCTTCGTCGACGCCCACATGCACATCGAGTCGTCGAAGCTGCTGCCCGTCGAGTTGGCCCGCACGATCGTCCCCCGGGGCACCACCACGATCGTGGTCGATCCCCACGAGATCGCCGGCGTGCTCGGGACCGACGGCGTGCGGTGGATGCTCGACGCCTGCGACGGGCTGCCGCTGGACGTCCACGCGATGGTCCCGTCGACCGTGCCCGCCAGCCCCCTGGAGTCGCCACGCGAGGCGATCGACGCCGACGCCCTGCGGACCCTGCTGGAGCACCCGCGGATGCGCGGGATCGGCGAGATGATGAACGCCCCCGGAGTCGCCCACGGCGATCCGCACGCGATGGCGACGCTGGCGCTGGTCGAGACCGCCGACCGCGTCGACGGCCACGCGCCCGGCGTGACCGGTCGAGCACTCGACGCCTACCTGGCGGCCGGGATCACCAGCGACCACGAGGCGACGCACGTCGGCGAGGCCGAGGAGAAGCTGCGCAAGGGCGCCTGGGTGCTGCTGCGCGAGGCCTCGAACGCCCGCAACCTGCGCGACCTGCTGCCCCTGGTCCGGAAGTTCGGTCCGAACCGGATGGCGTTCTGCACCGACGACCGCGAGCCGGGCACGCTGCTCGAGGAGGGACACATCGACCAGATGTGCCGGGTCGCCGTCGCCGACGGGATCCCAGCCGAGGACGTGCTGCTGCTCGCGTCGCTGCACGGGGCGCTCTGCCACGGCCTGGACCGGGTCGGCGCGATCGCGCCCGGTTGGGCCGCCGACCTGCTGCTGCTCGACGATCTGGTCGCCTTCCGCCCGACGACGGTCGTCCAGGCCGGCCGCGTGGTCGCTCGCGACGGCGCACCGTGCCCCGAGGCCGCCCACGCCTGGCCGCGGGTGCCGCTGCCGGGCAACGTCCACCCGACCCCGGAGTGGGTCCGCAAGACCGTCAACCTGGCGCCCGTCGACCGCCAGAGCTTCGCGCTGCCCGCCCCCAAGGCCGCCGACGGCTCGGGTGGCGAGGGCGGCGGTCGGGATTGGTCTCGGGTTCGGGTGATCGAGGCGATCCCCCACCAGCTGCTGACCAACGAGCAGCAGGTGGACCCGACGGTGCAGGACGGCCTGATCGTCGCCGACCCCGCCCGCGACCTGGCGAAGATCGCCGTGCTCGAGCGCCACCACGCGACGGGTCGGATCGGGCTGGGCTTGGTCACCGGGTTCGGCCTACGCGCCGGGGCGTTCGCCGGCACGATCGCCCACGACGCGCACAACGTGATCGCCGTCGGGGCCAACGACGACGATCTGCTGGCCTGCGTCGAGCGGCTGCGCGAGATCGGCGGCGGCCTGGTGGTCTGCGACCGCGGCAGCGTGATCGCCGAGATGCCGCTGGCGGTCGCCGGCCTGCTGTCGGATCGCTCCGCCCGCGACGTCCACGTCGAGCAGGAGCGCCTCGACGCCGCGCTGACCGCTCGCGGCGTCACCCTCCCCTCGCCGTTCATGGCGCTGAGCTTCCTCGGCCTCTCGGTGATCCCGGCGCTGAAGATCACCGACCACGGCCTGGTCGACGCCGCGCGGCTCGAGCCGGTCTCGCTGGCGGTCGACTGAGCCGAGCGTGTCGAGTTCACCGGAATAGCGCGGGACAACTCGACACGGTCGCCGGCTAGGGCGCGAGGCCGCGCGTCGGCCGGGCGCGATGCCCCCGCAGATGGTCGATCCCGCAGATCCGCGGAATCACCGCCTCAGTCGATCAGCTCGACCCGCGCCCGGTGCCCGTGCGCGCGGGCCAGTCTTGCGTCCGCGGTCAGCAGCGGCAGGTCGAGCTCCTCGGCCAGCGCCACGTAGAGCCCGTCGTAGAAGCTCACCGAGTCGCGCAGGTCCCAGGCCCGGCCGAGCAGCGCGACGTGCGGGACACGTTCCAATCGCAGGTCGTTCAGGTCGTGCAAGGCACTTCGGCCGGCGTCCGGCGGAATCTCGCCGCGCAGGGCGAGCCGCCGCAGCACGTGACCGACTTCGGCGTCGATCAGGTGGGGCGCCCAGAGCCCAGAGCCCGTGGAGAGCATCTGCTCGGCGACCTGCTCGGCGACCCCGCTCCGCGTGCGCGTCAGGAACGCGACCACCGCCGAAGCATCGAGTACCGCGCCATCAGCTATCGCGGACCTCCCGGATCGCGTCGACGATCGACTGCACGTCCACTCCGCCGTACTCCGCAGCCCGCTTCCGAGCACGGGCGTCGAGTTCGGCGATCGTCGGCAGCGACGCCGACTCGACCAGCTGCCGCTTGATGAAGTCCGAGAGCGACATGCCCGCGAGCGCGGCCCGCGACTTCAGCGTCCGGTGCACCTCTTCCGGAACGTTGCGCACCTGAATCATCCGATCCATGCACTCCACCGTATCGCGTGTGCATCACATGCACAACCGCCCGGCTGCATCACGGTGAGGTCTTCCCCGGCTCGACCGGCCGCACGTGTCGACCGGGGTGTCGAGTTCACCGGAATAGCGCGGGACAACTCGACACGATCACCGGCTGCGGGCGACGCGACGTGTCGTCGGCCGCAGGCTGGGTACTA
>JBAZOW010000151.1:0-8845 GCA_041648495.1 Patulibacter sp. | reverse complement strand
CGACGGCGTGGCCGTTCGCCGGCTGCGCGCCGCCGCCGGCGCGCGGGTCACCGGCGAGCGCACGCCGCCGCCGGCCTGATCGCGCACGGTTGCAACCGATCGCCCCATCGGTCCGCACCACGCGCTATCACCTGAGCATGCGTTTCTCTCGTTCCGCGGCCCTTGTTCTAGCGCTCTGCGCCCTCGGCCTGTCGGCGTGCGGGTCGGACGACGAGCAGTCCTCGTCGATGACGACGTTGCCGACGGCTCCCGCCCCGGCCACGACCGGCTCGGACGCCACCGGCACGACCACGAGCGAGGGCACCGCGACCGCGCCCACCGCGACGACGCCCAGCGAGGGTGAGGGTCCGCAGCCGGAAGCCTCCGGAAGCGGCGGGACCGATGCCGACGACGCGGTGCCGAGCGGCGGTGTGAGCCCGTCGGGGGGATCCGATGGACCCGAGGGCACCGCGGGCGGCGTCCAGCCGACGATCACCCCGGGCACCGCGGACGAGCCCGCCAGCGCGATCGCCGACGACCCGGCGCTGATCGACCTGTGGTGCGAGCAGGCTCGCCAGGGGGCCTACGACGCGCAGGTCGGCGAGGCCACGAGCCTGGCGATCACCGTCCGGGGCAGCGACGACACACGGACCTGCGAGCTGCCGCGGTAGCGGTCACGAAAGGACCGGGGGAGGCTCCGCATAGACGGAGTGAGCCGTCGGTCCGGAGGTCGGGACGAGTCGCGACCGCACGACGAACGAGCCGCCGCAATCGGTACTATCAGCCGTCCGCGGGGGATTAGTGTATCGGTAACACGACGGTCTCCAAAACCGTAACGGGAGGTTCGATTCCTCCATCCCCCGCCTCATCACGGCGACGAATTTGGTCGCTTGAGCAGTCGAACGTAACGTCTAAAGATTGCTGCAAGGGCCGAGGTGCCCTCGCGGCAGTGTGCACTTTCGATGGGGGGAGGGCGTTACGGTCTTCGCGCACGTCGGACTTTCGGCGGCAGCCGGTCCGAGGGCGCCCGTTCCGTTGCAGCGCGGGCAACGTCGGTAACCCTCGAGATCTGTGCGTCGGTCTTGCGCTCCGCCGGGAATGCGCTTGTCCCCGTCGCAATATGGGCACACGGTCTCGGGCATTACGCGATCGTATACGGGATAAGCATCGTGCGTATTGGCTGCGCTCGAGGCCGTCCCGTTCGAGGCCATTCGTTTGACTGACAGCTCATATGCGTGCAGTCTCCGGGCGTGGACACGAGAGCAACGATGCGGCGCGTCGAGGTCCGGACGGGCGACGACGGGCGGCGAACAGGCGAGACCGAAGTGCTTCGCGAACGAGGCGAGATCAACTTGGGCGACGAAAGCGCACGTGCGTTCCTTGAAGTGCTCGATGCGGACGCGCAGCCTTCTCCTGCGATGCGTGAGCTGTTCGAGCGCGAGACCCCCTGGGCAGCAGGGCAGTAGTCCGGCGACCTCGCGTCACCCACTCGTCGAGTCGCTCAGGTGCCGGCCGACGGGGCCGACGTAGATGCCGCGGGGGAGACCCGCCAGGTCGGCTTCGCCGCCCTTGACCAGGGCCATGTAGATCCGGCAGACCCGTTGGAGGCCGCGGCCGTTGGCGACGCGGACGTGCGGGCCGGCCCAGAGCTGGCGACCATCGTGGCTGAACAGGTACTCGTGGGGGTGCTGGCCGCGAGCGGCATCGCTGACGTCGTCCGCCCAGTCCAGCTGCTGCTCGACTGCGATGTCGCGCATCGGCCGACCGACCCCGCCCTCGACGGCCCACGCCGCGGCGACCCGGTCGAGCGCTACGAGATCCCGCAGCAGCTTCTGCGGCTCGCTGTACGGCGCGGTGCGGGCGGTCTCGAACGCGCGCTCGGTGTAGATCAGGTGCTCGGCGTGGGCGGCGGCCAACTCGACCGCCTCCAGCACCGTCCGCACCGCCGGCAACGCGCCCGCGTCCAGCGGCGCTTGGTCCTCGGGGTCGACCAGGTCGACCTCGGACGCCCCGGCCTCGAGCGCCAGCCGCCGCAGGTTGCGGGCCGACACGAGCAGCCGCTCGGCCTCGGCCTCGGCCAGCTCGCTGCGGTCGATCAGGTGCTCGACCAGTAGGGACCGCTGCTCCTGCTGCTGCTCCAGCGCGGCGATCCGGGCGAGGAGGCCGGCCACCTGCGCGCCGTCGGTGGAACCGGACGCGTCGTTCGATCGCTCGGGCCGCTTGCGCAGCATGTCGAGTTGCTGGCGCAGGTGCTCGCTCTCGGCCCCGACCGCGGTCGACCGCGCCTGAGTACGTTCGAGCTCACCGGCCAGGCGTTGCCGCTCGCCCTGCTCGGCCACCGCCTTGCGCTCGTGACGGCGAGCCCGCTCGTCGGCTCGCTCGACGCGGGTCTGCGCTCGCTGGGCGTCCCGGGCACGTTGGCGGTTGGCGTTCTCGGTGGCCTGCTCGGCGCGAGCGATGGCCTGACGGGCATCGGCGAGCAGCTGCCGCGCCACGTCGGCCAACCCGGTCAGTGCCGACGGCGATCCGGGGGCGGGCAGGTCGAACGCGGCGGCCCGCTCGGCCTCGTCATCGGTCAGGTCGAGCAGTCGGGCGATCGGCCCGGCGAGCGACCCCGGGTCGGAGTCGGTCGCCCGAGCCGGGGCGGGAGCCTCGCGTAGACGGTCCCCTGCCGAGCGTGTTCGGCGTGCCGGTCGGCCCGTTCCGCCCTTCGGCGCACGCCAACCGCGGCGGGGTCCGAATCCTCGGGGCGGCTCGACGTTGGCGGAGGACATCTCGGTCGATCATCGCACTGTGCGCATCCGTCTACCACCCGCGACCCCCGTGGTGCGAACGGCGGTCACCGGCGATCCGCTCGGCGAACTCGTACGACGGCGCGGCCGGGTAGCGTGCAGGGACATGAGCTCCATCGAGAAGCCCGTCGTCGAGATCCCCGCCGACACGCCGCCGTCGTACCAGCTGGAGCTGGACGACCTGGTGGTCGGCGAGGGCGACGAAGCGACCGCCGGCCAGGTCGTCGAGGTCCACTACGTCGGCGTGGGATGGTCCGACGGCAAGCAGTTCGACGCGTCGTGGGACCGCGGCCAAACGTTCCAGTTCGGCCTCGGCCGCGGCCAGGTCATCCAGGGCTGGGACGAGGGCGTCGTCGGCATGAAGGTCGGCGGTCGTCGCCGCATCACGATCCCGCCGATGATGGCCTACGGCAAGCGTGGCGCCGGCGGCGTGATCGGTCCGGACGAGACCCTGGTCTTCGTGGTGGATCTCATCGGCGTGCGCTGAGGCGCATCTCGGGATGAGCTTCGTCCCGCCGGCCCGCCACCTGCTGCGGGCGCGGGACCTGGCCGACCGGCGGTACGCCGAGCGCGTGACCGTCGACGAGATGGCCCGCGCGGCCGGGCTGTCGCGTGGCCACTTCAGCACGCAGTTCCGCCAGGCGTTCGGCGAGACGCCGCACGTCTACCTGCTGACCCGTCGGCTGGAGCGCGCGGCGTCGCTGCTGCGGACCACCGACTACGGCATCGCCGCGATCTGCTTCGAGGTCGGGTGGCAGAGCGTCGGCTCGTTCACGACGCGGTTCACCCAGACCTACGGCCGCTCGCCGACGGCGTACCGTGCCGCGTTTCCGCCAGCCGCCGACTACGCGATGGTTCCGAGCTGCATGCTCCGGGCGCACGGTCGCCCGCAGCACCGGACGATTCGAGAAGACGGCCGCCAGGCCGCGGACTAGCCTGGCGTTCGATCGAACAATCGACGTCGGGAGCGGCAGATGATCACCATCGGATCCGTACAGCTGTGGGTGCACGACCAGGACGAGGCGCTGGCCTTCTGGACCGAGAAGGTCGGCATGGAGGTCCGCGTCGACGCGACGCTGCCCGAGATGGGCTTCCGCTGGCTGACCGTCAGCCCTCCGGAGCAGCCGGAGATGTCGATCGTCCTGATGAAGGTCCCCGACCCGCCGTTCCTGGACGCCGACACCAAGGCCCAGCTCGAGGACGTGATGGCCAAGGGCTACGCGGGGACGATCTTCCTGACCACGGACGATTGCCAGGCACGCTTCGAGGAGCTGAGCGCCCGCGGCGTCGAGTTCACCGAGCCGCCCGAGGATCGCCCGTACGGGATCGATTCGAGCTTCCGCGACCCGTCGGGCAACAGTGTCCGGCTGACCCAGATCAAGGATTTGGGCGCGGTCTAGGCGTTCATCCCCAAGCTTGGCGAGTTCGTACCGATATTCGGAACGAACTCGCCAAGCTCGGCCGGGCGGCGGGGCCCCGAGAACGACGAAGGCCCCGTCGGGACGGGGCCTTCGCGCTGCGTATGCGGATGAGAGGACTCGAACCTCCACGGGATTGCTCCCACGGCGACCTGAACGCCGCGCGTCTACCAATTCCGCCACATCCGCATGGCGTTCGCAACTTGCGTCGCGAGCGGAGACAATAGCGCAGTCTCGCGCGCGACGACCGCTCGTCCGTCCTCGCCGGTGCTCGACGTTTCGGCGTGTTTCGTACGCTTCGACGGCGACCGGGTCTCACGACGCGCCTCTCGATCGAAGTGCTATAAATCTCGGCACGCGCCGCTATCGTCCAGGGGACTAGGACGCCGCCCTCTCACGGCGGAAACCCGGGTTCGAATCCCGGTAGCGGTACCTCTGCTGGTCTCGGTTTGACTTCAAAAAGTCGCCAGATCGTCTAAGAGCCGCCCTTCGAGGCGGCTCTTTTCGTTGTGCGCATGCCCGGATCGATTTCGGGTGCGGATTGCGTCCGGTCAGGGGGTGCTGCGTGGCACTTTTGGGCTGTGCGGGGGAACGACGAAGTGCCCCTTGCGGGGCGTTCGTGCGGTGCGGTGGCGGGTGAGCGGGTGGCCGGCGGGTGCGGCTACGCGGTTCGGGGTGGTGGGGCGCCGCTGCGGCGTGTGCGATCGGCGCGGCGTTGCTCGTAGGTGGCGTCGAGTTGCTCGTTGACGTTGCGGGGGTGCTCGAGCCCTTCGTCGACGCGACGGGTGAGGGTGTCTTGGTGGCGGTCGGGGACGTGGGTCTGGCGCCAGGTCACTGCGTGACGGCGGAGCTTGCGCTGGCCGCGTGGGGGCTTGATCCATCCGTGTCGGAGGCAGATGCGCAGCCAGTCGAGGAGTTGCGCGTAGCGGAGGCGGACGTGTTGGGGAGCGACGCCGAGGCGCTTGGTACGGGTGGAGGCGTCGCGGCCGCCGACGGTGTAGCGGGCGAGGCGTTCGGCGTGGACGCGTTCGAAGTTCGAGTGCGCGTGGCGAAGCTGCCAGTAGACCTCGTCGGTACGGTTCAGCGGCCCGATGAGGCGGGGCGCGACGCTCGGCGGGACGGTCTGCGTGCTCCCGCACGAAGGCAAGATCCGGTGGACGCACTGGACGCGGATGGCGGTGCGGTCTCGGGAGGTGGTGATGCCGAGGTTGGCGCCGTGGGCGCGGGTCGGCCCACCGCATTCGCGGCAGCGGATGACGCCGTGGCGGTCGACGAGGCCGCCGCTGGCGGCAGCAGCGTCGTCGCGTGTGCGTACGTGCTTGGCTTGGCGCCAAGGGCCGACGTAGGCGATCTTGCGATCGTGCAGCTCGTTGAAGACCTGGGTGAAGTGGAAGCCCCGGTCAGCGACCATCGCCTGCGGATGCAGGCCGATCATCCCTTCGGTCTGATCCATGAGACCGGCGGCGACGCGGAACTCGCTCTCGTGCGCCGGCACGACCTTGAACGCCAACAATCCGCCCGTCACGTGATCGGTCACGACCAAGTGGTTCATCCCAATCGTCGTCCGACCCCGCCCACCACGCGGGGTGTAGGTGCGGACGCCTGCTTCGCCGTCGCGGCAGGACAGCAGGTGGCCGTCGCGTTCGAACCAGCGCTTGCGCTTGATACGCGGATCCTCCGGATCCAAGCCCCACCGCCGCAACTTCGCGGCGTCCACCTGCTTCAACCCCGACGACTCAACGCCCGTCGACGAGCCGGAGCTCGCGACACCGCGCTCCTCCGAGTCATCGAACGGCGCCGCATCCTCCGCATGGTGGCGATCGAGCGTCTCGATGGCGCTCATCCGACGCGGCAACGGATGCCGATCCCTGCCACGACACCCAAAGCCCGAATGCGCGATGACGTCCGGGTTTCCGCACTCGTGGCGGAGCCGTGCGTGGCTGGCGGTGAGGGTGCCGTCGATGTGGACGTGGCGGCCGATGTCCGGAGCGTGCTTGCGCGCGGTCTTGATCAGGCCAGCGATCGCGTCTCGGATCGCTTGATCGATCCGCTCATACGCGAGCTCAGCAAACCGCAAGTACAGGGTGCTCAGGCTCGGCCGGTTCTTCGGGTCAAACCCGCAGCGTGCCCAGAGGTCGTCATCGCTGTCGTGCCGGTTGTAGAAGGACTCGACGTCGGGGTCGCGGTCGATGCAGAAGGCGACGTAGAGATACAGGTACGAGCCGGGAAGGCGCGGGCGACCGTACTTCGAAGTCAGGGACGCTTCGACGTCCCGCAGCGCGCGCAAGACCTTCGCGTGCTGAACGACGGCAAGGATGAAACGCGGGTCATCGAGCCAGCCGTCATCGCTGAACCGCCCCGCACCCACCAGTTGACGCGCCGGTTCACGCCGTCGCTTTCCAAAATCCCGCGTCACCTTCTCGCTGTATCACCAGAAAACGGCACTCCCGCCAAGAACCACGCTCCCGCCCAGGCGCAGATCACGAGCAAACCCTGTTCCGAACAGGCGATCCGCGCCACGAACGCGCGAACATAAAGATCGCGGATCCGACGTCCTTCGCATCACACGACGCAGACGACATCCTGAACCGCCCGACGTGGCTCAGGCGAGACCACCGATCAGCGCGGAGGACGCGACGACTCAGCGGTGAACGTCGTACGCGCATGGCGCAACCTCGCTCGACACCCCGACACACGAACCGTCAGCTCATGGACGTGATGGCGGAGGTCGCACGAGTCGCGAACCCCGAACGACCCGAGGCATGCACGCAACGCGCGTTCGACGCCGCCCGCGCGCAAGCCGGGCACGCTGACTCCCCGACGGCCCAGCAGATCTGCCTACGCTTGAACGCTGGCCGCAAAGAACGCCGCACCTGGCCCCAGTGGCTCGCAATCGTCCTGACCGAACCAGCAAAGTTCCTCAATCGCAGCGCGGCCAAGAGCGGCACCGCCACGCACACACCCGCGCAGAACCGGGCCGCCGCTCAACGCGCGCTCCGCGTCGCGCGCAACGAAGGCGAACACCACAAGAGCAAGACCGCCTACGACGCATGGCGCGCCAACCGCATCGCCAACCTCGACAAGCAACACCACCACGTCTGGCCCACCGGCAGACAGATCATGAACGCGTACGACGGCTGGGCAGACGCCCTTGCAGCGCTCGCCACAGACCACGAACAAGACCCCGAAAACGACGGATACCGTGCGGCCATCAACCGTATCGCGCCGCAACTCTCAGACCGCGACATCGTCGATGCCGTGGCCAAGGGCGTACAAGCGGGACGGCCCGACGATCCAAGCCGCTGCACCCAACGCGCCTTCGACGCGGTGCGGGAACAACTTGAGGGATTCGATGCTCCTGTGCCGACGGCGCAGCGGATCTGCGTTCGCTTGAACGCGAACCGAGCGCAACGACGATCCTGGTCGCAGTGGGTTGAGCTCGCGCTCGACGAGAACGTCTCCATGGACCAGATCATCGGCCGGGGGCGTACCGACGCACGCGCCGGCGCTCCCTCCGAGGACCAGATCACGTTCGCGATCAAATGGATCGCCTCCCAGTCCGGCAACGTGCCCTCAGCGGTCGGCTACGACAAGGCCCGCGAAGAGATGCGCCAGCGGCTTCCCAGACAGGTCAGGCACGTCCTACCCACCGCCGCTCAGATCACGCACGTCACGGACACCTGGGAGGCGGCCCTCACCGTTGCTGGCTTCGACGCCCGCCAACCCGAACGCGCCAGCGGGGGAGTTCCCGCTGCGAACATGATCCGAGCGTTCGTACGCGCGAACGCGGCATGGCCCACGAAACGGGCGCTCGAGCAGTTCGGCCAGGACGCCGACGTGCGCTGGCGCCGCCCGCACCAAGACGGCACCGCACTCCGCGATGTCGTCTCCCAGGTCCATCGCGAGATGGACGCGAGCAACGAGAGCCCGCCCGCCCTCACCGAACGGTGGGGCAACGATCGCGGCCGACCACACGTCGACCCAAACGCCCCCGAGTTCGCCGCAGCGCCCACCGCCACCGAGGCATGGACGCGCGCGACCGCCATCGACGCCGTTACCAAGTGGCTGCAAGCCCGGAACGGTCGCCAGGCCACGTGGCGCGCGTACATCGCGGACGCAGCACGCAACCCGCTGCTGCCACAAGGCTCCACGATCACGCGCCTCGGCGGCTGGGCCGACGTCCGAAAGCAAGCCCGCGAGACCAGGGACGCCACCGGCGCCGGGTAGCCGGCCATCCCGCGCGACAGCGCCGTCCCGCTACTTCTCGACCAGCTCCAGCGTCGACAACACCGCGAGCGGCAGCCGCACAGTCCCGTCGGTCGCATTGAGATCGATCACGCCCAGGGCAGCAAGATCATCGATCGCGCGCTGCACGGCGTCATCGCTCGTACTCGCGTCGACCAACTGGCGATGCAGCTCGGTGCGGGTCGGAACCGTCGGGTGAAGATGGTGCAGGAGAAGAAGGGCAGCGCGCTGCACACGCGCATCATGGTCAGCAGGAGTCACTGAACCGCAACGTATCCCCGGTTGCGGGCGGTCCTGTCGTTGGTGCACGATGCTCACTGAGCGGTCCGGTGCGCGCTGCGTGGACGCTGCCTACGTCCGGTGTGTCACTTACGGTCGAGGGGTGAAAGATCGTAGGGCCCTCCGGCGAGC
>JBAZOW010000150.1:0-8865 GCA_041648495.1 Patulibacter sp. | reverse complement strand
GCGGTCGGCAGCTCGACGCTCGGCCGCTCGGCCAGCCGCGCGGCGTCGACGGAGGCCAGCGCCGAGCGATCGAGCGGCTCCGGGTGGACCTTGTCGTCGCCGAGCAGCGGGAAGACGTTGACGCCGGTCATCTCGCGCTGGCGACGGGCGAGCCCCTCGACGCGGCGATCGGCCTGCTCGGCCAGGTCGGCGGCCAGGCGACCGTCGCGGAGCGCGGCGATCACGCCCCCGTCGGCCTCGATCCGCTGGACCTGCTCCCAGGCGGCGCGGGCGAACGCGTCGGACAGCGACTCGACGTACCACGAGCCGCCGGCCGGATCGGCGACCCGCCGCAGTCCCGACTCCTCCTGCAGGATCAGCTGGGTGTTGCGGGCGATCCGGTGGCCGAGGCCGCCCGGAGCCGCACCGCCGACCGCGTCGACGACGATCGCGTCGAACGGGGTCACCGTGAGGCCGTCGGCCCCGCCGACTGCCGCCGCAAAGCCCGCGGTCGTGGCCCGCAGCATGTTCGACCACGGGTCGATCGCGGCCAGCATCCGGTCGCTGGTGCGGGCGATCAGCGGCGAGTGGCGGTCCGCCTCCGGGACGTCGCTCAGCTCGAGGACCCGCGCCCACAGTCGGCGGAACGCGCGCAGCTTGGCGATCTCCTGAAACTGGTCGGGGCCGACGGAGAGCGTAAATTCGATCCGCTCGGCGGCCGCGCTCGGCGTCAGGCCGGCCTCGGCGGCGGCGCGCAGGTAGGTGGCGCCGGTGGTGATCGCGATCGCCAGCTCGCGGACGGCGGTGGCGCCGGCGTTGACGTAGGCGCGGGTGTCGACGGCCAGCGTCCGCACCTGCGGGTGGCTGGTCGCGACCTCGGCGGCGATCCGGCCGGCCGACGCGACGGCGTCCTCGAGCGTGCCGACGATCGCGCCGCTCTCGGCGACGGTGGCGAGCGGGTCGATCCGCAACGAGCCGCGGGCGTCGGCGTCGGCGATCCCGCGGCGGCGCAGCAGCGCCAGCGTCAGGGCGGCGGCCGGCACGGACTGCGCGCCCGCGGCGACGGCGAGCGGGGCCAGGTCCAGGTGCACGCCGTCGAGGGTCGCGTCGAGGTCGTCGACGGTCGAGATCATCACGCCGTCGTGGCCGCGGGTGGCGGCGAACGCGTCGGACGACGGGGCATGGCCCTCGCGGGCGGCACGGTCGAGGCGCAGCTCGACCTGGGTCACGCCGCCCTCGAGGTCCTCGAGGATCGCGTCGCGGGCGGCGCCGCGGTCCGGGTGCCGCTGCTCCTGGCGGATCTCCCACGGCACGTCGGCGCTGCCGCTGCCGGTCCCGCGTACGAACGGGGCCCGGCCGGGCACGCCGCCGGGGTCGGAGGCCAGCGCGTCGTCGGCGGTGTAGAGCCAGTTGACGCGGATCCCGTCGTCGGTCACCGAGGCCGCGTCGCCCGCGGGCTTCCCCTTGAGCGCCGCGTCGAGCCACTCGTCGTTGGTGACGGCCGAGAAGTTCGTGGCCAGCGGTTCAGGCATCTGGGTGCTCCATTGAGGGACACGGTCGGGCGGCAGACCGAGTGCCGTCGCTCGCAACGGGCCTGGGACCCGCGCGGCACCCCGCCGCAGGCGCCGGACTATAGCTCGATGTCCGGGAGGCCGAAGGAATAGGTGGACGTCAGCCTATTGCATAAAACAAGTATGGCCGGTCTCGGCCTGGACGAAATTCGTTCTCAAGGTTTTGCGATCTCGTGCCGATTGACACCTGGGCTGACTGCGTTACGTGCGTCACACAGCGCGGCAGGAAGTCCACAAATGTCCAATAGGAGCAGGAGCGAGATCCCCCTCATGCCAGCCAGTCCCTCGAAGTCCGCGATCCGTCGGTGCGCGCTTGCCGCCACCATCGGCGCGGGAATCATCGTCGCGGCGCCGACCAGCGCGTCCGCGGCCGGAACCAATGCGTGTGACGCCAGTGCGCTACAGCTGTCGCTGTTGGGAACGACGGCGATCGACCCGATCCACGCCAACCCCGCGTACTCGCCGTGCGTGAACGCGGACGGCACGCTGATCACCCTTCCGTCGCTGCTCGGCCTCGTCAGCGTCGAGGCCGTCACGGCGACCACCCGCACCAACCCGAACTCCGAGGCCGTCTCGACCGCGCGGGTCGCGGGTGCCAAGATCGGCGTCTCCGGCGTGATCGGCGACGCCGTCGCCGGGCAGCTGCTGGGCCAGGTCAATGGGGCGCTGTCCGGCCTCACCGGCACGCTGACCTCGACGCCGATCGTCGGTCCGCTGCTCAACCTGATCGGCCTCAACGTGATCGGGACCGACGCGAACGCGTTGCTGCCGACGCTGACCAACAGCCTGACCTCGGCGCTGCCGAACGTGCTCAGTGCGGGCGTCATCGAGGCGCAGGCGCGTGCGCAGTGCGTCAACGGCGTCGGCCAGCTGAGCGGCAGCGGTCAGGTTGCCGGGCTCAACGTGCTCGGTACCGCGATCGATCCGAACAGCGCGGCGAACCAGCTGCTGACGATCGACACGGCGCAGCTCAACGTCGGGCAGCTGCTCAACCTGGAGGCGATCCAGCGCGGCATCACGCTCCAGGCCACCGGCGTGGTGGCACTCGCCCTGGGCGTGCCGTCGGGTACGCAACTGAGCGTCTACGACCTGCTGAACCAGCCGCCCGGCACCCTGGCGGCGGTCAACGCGGCGATCTCCTTGCTGACCGGCGGTCAGACCATCGGGACGATCCTGACCGGCGTCACGACGCCGCTGCAGAACGTGCTTGACGGCATCCAGCTGAACATCCCGCCGGGCCTGCTCAACGTGCGGGTCACGCCGAACGCCCAGGCGGTCGTCGGCGACCAGCTGACGCGCTCGGCGCTGTCGCTCTCGATCACGGTGCTCAACCAGCCGATCCTCGCGGGCACGCTGGCCCAGGCCCGCGTCGGGGCCGGCGCCCCCGGGTGCACGCCGCCGACCACCGGCCCGGGCGTCAAGGACCCGATCCGGTTCTCGTCCCCCGAGGCCGAGCAGTTCCTGCAGTGCAGCAAGAAGGGTCTCGACCTGATCGACGTCTACGGCGTTGACGGACGGACCTTCGTCCAGGGCGTCGCCGAGCGCCGGTACGTCGGCCAGGACGCGGCGATCTACCTGCGCGAGGGCAAGAAGAAGGTCGGCACGGTGAAGGTCGGCGAGGACGGACTGTTCACCGCGCGCGTGGCGATGCCGCCGACGAAGATCCGCAAGACCAACAAGGCCCGCTACTACGCGGTGATCGACGGCAAGCGGACGCGCGCGCTCAAGTTCGCCCGCCGGATGGAGACCCGTGGGCTGACCTCGACGTCGGAGACGGTGACCTTCCGCGGTCGGGTCGTCGGTCCGCTGCAGCGCCGCCAGCAGGCCGTGACGATCAAGCAGCGCGTCAGCTGCAAGTCCTACAAGACGGTCGCCACGGTGCGCCCGGACTCGAAGGGCAACTTCACCGCCAAGATCAACTCGCCCACCGGTGAGGGCGCGGCGATCTTCCGGGCGCAGACGCGCGTCGGCTTCCGCCGCAACGCGAGCCGCCTGGCCCCGACGTTCACGCTGCCGCGGGTCGTCGGGCTGAAGTAGGGATCGGCGTTGCGGGGCGGTATCTCCCCGCAACCCGACGCGATGGCACGGACGCCGGGCGGGAGCCCGGCGTCCGTCGTTCTTCGGGCGTTCTACCCGCGCTGCTTCACCGGGTGCACGCGGACGTCGACGGCGGTCCGCGACGTGGTCCGGGTGTCGCCGCCGTGGGTGCGGACGATCAACCGGACGGTGCGCTGTCCGACGCGGCGCAGGTCGCGACGGAGCGCCGAGTTGAGGGTCACCGTGACCGTGCGCGTGCGACCGGCGGCCAGGCGGATCGTCCGCCCGCCGACCCGGCCGTCGCGTGCCTCGCCGCGCGGCGAGCTGCGGTACGTCGAGCGCGCCGAGACGACCGACCAGCAGCCGGCCGTGCCGGCCGCCTTCGGGCAGCTGAGCGTGATCCGCAGGCGGCCCTTGCGGTCCAGGCGGATGGCGCGCTGCGCGCCCGACCGCCCGGCGATCGTGACCCGCGGGGTCGGGGCGATCGCCGTCGGATCGGTGACCTTCGACGCGCCCGGGGTGGGGGCGATGACCGTCGGCTGGACCGGGCTCGGCGGCTGGGGCTTCGGGTCGACCGGTACCGGCGTGGTCGCGGTGCACGGCGTGGTCGTGGTCGCCGTCGCGTCGCTCGCCGGTCCGACGTAGAGCGCGACGATCTGGCCGTGGCAGACCGGCTGGACGCCGGCGCGCTGCGCCGGCCCGCCCTTGATCCGCACCAACCAGGTCCGCTGCGGGTGGTCGCCGGGCACGCCGTTCAGGGCCCGCAGCTGACCGTCGACGACGTCCGGCGCCTCGACGCAGCCCGCGGGCTGGGCGGACGTGGCGGCGAGCTCCAGCAGCTGGGAGACCGTGGCCCCGACCGGCGCCTGGACCCGGCAGAAGCGCAGGTCGCGCTCGCCGGTCTCGTCGATTCCGGCGTCGATCGCCAGCGCCTGCGGCACGACGGTGCCGTCCTCGACCGTCGGCGACGCGACGGACCGCGAGGGCTCCGCGACGTAGCCGGAGCCGGTCAGCGCGCGGACGGCTTCCTGGCTGGCGTAGAGGTCACTGGCGCCCGGCGCGTACGACGCCGGGAAGCCGCCGGCGTCGTCGCCGGTCGTGATCTGGTTGGCGATCAGGAAGTCGATCGGCGTCTGGCCGTCCACGGTCGTCCACGCGGATCCCTGCGGGTCGATCCCGCAGGCGTTGAGCGCGAACACGACCGCGGAGGTCGTGTTGACGTCGCCCGCGGGCGCGAAGGGGTTGGTGATCCCCCCGTTGGCGATCTGCGCGTCGCGGATGTAGTCGAGGCCGCGGACGATGGCGGGATCGGTGGGACGCACGCCGATGTCGCAGAGCGCTCCGATCGCCTGTCCGGTCATGTCGAAGTCGGGGAGGAACGGATCGGTCTGGTCCGCCGGTCCCATCAGTCGCCGCCAGCCCCAGGCGCCGCTGTCGAGCTGATTGCTGCGCACGGTGTCGGCGATGGTGTCGAGCAGCACCTGGGGAGCGGCGGTGCGGCTGAGCACGAACAGCGAGCCGACCACGTTGCTCAGCGGCGCGGTGTCGCCGAAGGTGCCCTCGATCCGACCCGTGCCGGGGTCCTCGCCCGCGGACGGACGGCCGTGGTAGACGCCGGCCAGCTGGGCGACCAGGTTCTGGTCGGCGGACAGGCGGGTCGGATCCAGGCCGATCGCCCGGGAGATCAGCGCGGCCCGGGCGTAGTCGCTGGCGTACCGGGTGGGGGAGAACGGGTCGGGTCCAGACGGCGTCGTCCAGTCCTCGTCGCCGTCCGGACCGCTGGTCCAGAGCGTGCGGTAGGCGGTCAGCGCGCTCGGACCGTCCGCGCTCGGGCGGACCGCGTCGGCATCACGCCCGGCCGCGGCCAACGACGCGACGGCCCAGTCGCCGCCGAACCCCGGGATCAGGCCGGACGACGCCTGCCAGGTGGCCAGGTGATCGGCGCCACGGTCGGCGGCGGAGGCGATCTCCTCGGCGGTCGCCGCCGACGCGGCGACGGGAGCGAGACCGGCGATACCGAGACCGGCCGCGACGGTGACGGCCAACGTGAGGGCACGACGGCGCGGGCGGGATGATCGGGAGGATGGGAGCTGCATGAGGGTTCCTGTCTTCCAGCGACAGGACACCGGCGACGTGCGCGGCTCCCGCCGTCCGGACGCGAGACGGGGTGGTCTGATGGCCACGGTCGGATCTTCGGGCTCGGGATCGTCCGGCCGGCTCGCCTTCCCGGGACGCTCGCGCCCCAGTGGCTTTTCCGAGATCCTCCCACCGGGATGGACCCCTCGAGCCGCCGTCCCCCACACCGCTGCGCGTCAGCCCCGGAATCGCACCGGCGTTCCCCGCACGTGGACGCGGTAACGGTAGCAGTCGATCGGTAGGGGGCCCACGGGCGCGTCCTCCCAGCCGGACTGGCCGTTCCTGCTACCTTCGGTCGCGAAGATTCAGCGGATCGTGGACGAGGGAAGACCGGTGGAAGACCGGCGCGGACCCGCCACTGTAAGCGAGCAGACCCGCCGCACGCATGCGGTGCAGCCACTGGGACGGTCCCTGGGAAGGCGCGGCGGCTTGGACTCGCGAGCCAGGAAACCTGCCCGGTCCGGCAACGTCGAGAACCCTTCGGGACAAGGGGGAGGACAGATGCAGATCGCCCGCCTCACCGCGTGCGCCGGCGGCATCGCCGTCGCCATCGTCGCCAGCCTGTCGGCGACCACCGCCGCACCAGCCGCGCCGAGCGATCAGCGCCTCCGCATCGAGGGCCGGACCGCCACGCTGTTCGAAGGCCCGATCCGCACCGACGGCCACGCGATCAAGGCGTCGAGCGACAACCGTGCGCGCCCGTGCGGGACCAACGGCGGCACGGCCAACGCCACCCCGACCGGCGCCGCGGACGACGCGATGCGGCTGACCGGACAGACGTTCGACGGCCAGTGGGGATCGCACCAGGACTACTTCGTCACCCGCTTCGGTCCCGACGGCCAGCAGCCCGGCAGCGCGGCCTACTGGGGGATCATCGTCAACGGGATCTTCACGTCGGTCGGCGGCTGCCAGTACCGGCTGAACCCCGACGACAGCACGCTCTGGCTCTACGACGCGTTCAACGCCAAGCCGCTGCTGCGACTCGACGGCCCGAGCGGGATCGGCGAGGCGACCGCCAACGTCGAGGGCGGACCGTCGATCGCCCCGGTCCAGCAGGTCTTCCGGGTCGGTCTGCACCAGCCGTTCCCGGTCGCGGTCCAGCGCAGCACCTCACGCGGGGACGTGGGTGCCCCCGGTGCGCGTGGCCCCGCGGTGGGCGTCAACGTCTCGCCGGTCGCCACCGACGGCAACGGCTGGCAGGCGGTGCTCCCGGGCGGCGAGGGTACGCAGCCGACCGGCGCCGACGGGCGCGCGACGCTCGCCTGGAGCACCCCGGGCTGGAAGCGGATCAAGGCCGACGCCGACGGCTTCGTGCGATCCAACCGGCTCGACGTCTGCGTGCTCGACGCCGCCGGCAACGACGTCTGCGGGCCCGCGCCCGCCGACAGCCAGCTGCGCACGGCTCCCGCGACGACGCTGCCGACCCCGACCCCCGAGGGCGGCAGCGGCAGCGGATCGCTGGTCGACGGGAAGACGACCACGGTGCCGCGGATCGCGCTCGGGCCGTCGACCGTCAGCGACCTGCGGATCACCACCGACGGGCACGCCAGCGGGCGGGTCAACGTCCGCTGGAGCGTCAGCGGCAGCCCGCTGTCCGGGTGGCGGATCGAGTCCCGCACCAAGGGCCGCAAGGGCGCGCGCTGGGCGGCCGTGGCCCGCGGCAGCGAGACCACCACCGCGATGCTCGACCTGCCCGCCGGGCGGACCGCCGAGCTGCGGATTCGCCTGACCGGCGCGACGGGCACGACCGTCACCCGCACCTTGCCGACCGTCGTGGTGCCGACCGACGATCGGCTGCGGTCGGTGCGGTTCGGTGGTCGCTGGGCGCGGGACCGCGACCAGCGCGCCTGGCGGCTGACCACCACCCGGATGCGCAAGCGCGCGACGCTGACGACGCGCATCGCGGCCGGCCGGCCGACGCTGGTGGTGCGCGCCGACCGCAAGGCCGCGCGGATCGAGCTGCGCGCCGGGAGCGGTCGCGTGCAGCGGCTGACCGTCCGCGGGCGCAAGGACGGCCGGACGGTGCTGGTCAGCGGCCGCCGGACCGCGAAGACGGAGACCGTGCGGGTCCGCGTGCTGTCGGGCACCGTGCACGTCGACGGGGTGGCGGCGCGCACGTGAGCGTCGCCGTCGCCGAGCGGGGGATCACCGGGGTCGGGCGCATCGTCGCCCGGCTGCTGGTCGTCGTCGCGCTGGCGCTCGGCCTGCTGGTCGGTCCCTCGGTCGACCCGGACATGCCGCTGGGCGCGGGCCCGGCCGCAGCGGCGGCCAAGCCGAGCGCGAAGAGCACGAGCCGGCTCGACGAGTTGGTCGGGTTCCTCCAGGACACCCAGAACGACGACGGCGGCTACGGCGGATCGCCGGGGGCCGAATCCGACCCGATGATCAGCGCCTGGGTCGGGATCGGCCTGGCCGCGGCGGGGATCAATCCGCAGGACCAGAAGCCGCCGGGCGCGCGCTCGACCAGCGTCGCCTCGTACCTAGCCAAGCAGGGTCCGATCCGGGTCGGCGGGCAGCCGCCCGTGACCACCGAGTTCGCCCGGATCGGGATGTTCGTCAACGCGGCCGGGATGGACGCGCGCACGTTCGGCGGACGCGACTACGTGACCCCGCTGCTCGCCCGGCAGTCCGGCGCGCCGTCAACGGTCGGTGAGGTCACGGTCCCCGCGGGCTGGTTCCCGCACGCGCACGGCGGCACCGTCCCCGGCGTCAACGACACGATCTTCGCGATCTTCTTCCTCTCCGGACTGAACGATCGCTCCGTCCGCCCCCAGATCCGCCAGGCGACCGAAGCCGTGATGGCGATGCAGCGGCCCGACGGCACCTGGCCGGCGACCCGTCCCGGCGACGGCACCAACGTCGACATGACCGGGGCCGCGGTCCAGGCGCTGTGCGTCGCCGGACGCTGCAAGACCGACGCGGTCAAGCGCGCGATCGACTACCTGCGGCGGACCCAGCAGTCCGACGGCGGCTGGCAGGCCGGCGACATGGCCGACGAGCAGCAGGGCGAGTCCAACTCCGGCACCACGCCGTGGGTCGTCCAGGCGCTGTGGGCGGTCGGCGAGGATCCGGAGACGTGGAAGCGCGGCGGCAAGGACCCCTTGCAGTTCCTGGCCTCGCTGCAGCGCCGGGACGGCAGCAT
>JBAZOW010000149.1:0-8884 GCA_041648495.1 Patulibacter sp. | reverse complement strand
CCGCTTCGTCCACGCGCCCCGCGGCGAGCTCCGCGCTCGCCAGCAGCTCGTAGCTCGCGGGGCGTCGTCCGGGCATGCACGACGGCAGCGCGTCGCCGCCGTGGGACTCCAGGAGGACGGACCGCGCGCGGTCGCTCGCTCCGCTGGCGAGCAGCGCCGCGGCGCACGCGTAGCCGCAGCAACTCCGCAGCAGCTCGCCGCCCCGGTCGGTCGCGGCGTCCATCGCCCGAGCCCCCGCCGCGACGGCCGCGTCGAGCCGGGCGGTGGGCTCCAGGGCGCTGCACTGCGCGTACAGGGCCCAGGCGAGCGAATAGCCGTTCCCGATCGTCTCGGCCTCCTCGACGGCGGCGTCGGCCAGCTCGACGCCCTCGGTCACCCGGCCGACCACGCCGAGCGAGACGACGCACCCGACCATCAGGTCGACCAGGAGGGTCACCTGGCCGCGGTTCCGGGCGATCTCGAGGCCCCGAGCGAACGCGGTCCGAGCGTCCTCGGCCCGGCCGGCGAACCACGCCGCCCAGCCGAGGAACAGCATGACCTCGAGGCGAGTGCTCGCCTCGGCATCGCCCAGCGCGGCGGCCCGGTGGGTCGCCTCGGTTCGCCGCGCTTCCGCAGCGTCCCACCGCTGCAGCGCGTGCTCGCCGATCGCCAGCGCGGCGACCGCAGCGGCCGCGGTGGCATCGTCGCCGATCGCCTCGGCGTCCGCCGACGTCGTGGAGGCCAGGCGCCGGAGCTCTTCGAAGTCCGTGCCCCCGGTCGCCAGTGCCGTCAGCTCGAAGCGCAGGCGCACGGCCGCGGCCGCGGTCTCCCGACCCGGGCCGAGCGCCGCCGACAGCCGAGCCCGGCCTTCGGCGTGCCGGCCCAGCAGCCGCTCGGTCGTCGCGCAGTCGGCGACCACGTACGGCCGCATCGGGTCGTCGGCGGGCATCTCGCCGAGCACCTCCTGGAGCAGGTCGTGCGCGCGTCCGAAGTGCCCCGTCGCGACCAGCGCCGCGCCGAGCAGCACGAGGATCTCGGAGCGTCGCTGGCCTCCCAGGCCCTCCTTCGGCACCAGACGCGCGGCCACGTCGAGCCATCGCGCGGCGGTGGCGGGATCGCGGGCCGCGACATCGGCGGCGGCTTCGACCAGGATGTCGACGGCTTCCGTGTCCCCGGGGAGGGCGAGCAGCTCCACGTGATGGGCGCGCGCGGCGGGGCCGGCTCCGAGCCGGCGAAGCTGCTCGGCCGCACGACGGTGAGCCTCGAGTCGCCATCCCGGCTCGGTCGACGCGTAGATCGCCCGCCGTACGAGCGGGTGGCGGAAGCGAAAGCGTCGCGGCACGTCGGTCACGCGGACCAGATCCGCGTCCACGAGCTCGTCGAGCGCGGCCAGCATCTCGCGCTCGTCGAGCTCGGCGGCCGTGGCGGCTTCGCTCGGGTCGAAGGGGTCGTGCAGGACGCTGGCGCCCTGCACGAGGAGTCGGGCGGCCGACGACAACGGGGTCGTCTCCTCGGCGATCGACTGCGTCACCGCCCTCGGCAGGTCGTCCCCCGAGAGCGGACCGACACGGGCGGGCCGGCCGCTCGCCGTCGCTGCGCGGGCCAGCTGCTCGAGGTAGAACGGGTTTCCGCCGCTCTCCCGGTGCAGCGGTGGCGCCATGAAGCCCGGAAGGGCGTTCGGCAGCAGCTTCCGCGCGTCGTCGATCGTGATCGGGGCCAGCGCGATGCGGGTCGTTGTGTCGGTGCGCAGCGCCTGCCCGAGCGTGGTCCGGAGCGCGGCCGGCGTCTGCGCGGGGCGCACGGAGACGGCGATCAGCGCTCGCGCTTCGAGGGGGCGCCGCAACAGCGAGGCGATCAGGTCGCTCGAGGCGTCGTCGGCTCGATGGACGTCGTCGAGCACGAGCGCCAGCCCACGGCCGGCCGCGAGCCGGATCAGCAGGGACCGTACGGCCCGGTGGACGTGGTTCCGTTCTCGACGCTCGTACTCGTCGGTGCCCGCTCGGAAGCGCCGCAGGGCGGGGAAGACCGTCGCGAGCTGCTCGAGATCGCCGGAGTCGATCTCCTCGAGCAGCACGGGGTCCGTCGACCGCAGATGAGGATCGAGGGCGTCGACGAACACGCCGAGCGGTGCCCCCGGCTCGTCCTTGCCGGCGCGCCCGTTCAGGACCAGCCGTCCCTGCGAACGAGCGATCTCACCCAGCTCGTCCAGCAGCGCGGTCTTCCCGATGCCCGGCTCGCCGGAGACCTCGACGAACCGCATGTCCTCGTGCTCGAGGGCCGTATGCAGCAGGGCGAGCTCGGCCTCGCGGCCTACCACGCCGGGGTACCGCGCCGATGGGGCCGCATCCATGCCTCGTTCGCGATGCTCGGCACGATGGGCAGAACGATACTGGGACCGCGCGCGGGGATCCGGACCGGATCAGGGAGCGGATCCGGGATCGCGCCGAAGCCCGTCGTCTACGGTCGGTCACATGGAGAGCACTGCGCGGCAACCGTCCGCGACTCGCCCGCTTGCCGACGCCCGCGGCCACGGGTCTGGAGCACCGTCGTGAGCGCGAGCGGATTTGACCTCAACGTCTTCCGCCGCCGCCTGCGGAAGCACGGCGTGCCGGCCGATGCCCTCGTGCGGTCCTCCACGCAGCCCCGGTTGCGTGACGCGACCAGCGCGTTTCAGACGTACGACTACGTGATCGAGGTCCGGCCGGAAGGGGCCGAGCGCTTCGAGACGACGGTCCGCGACGCGTTCTCCGCGTTCCTGCGGCCGCAACCCGGGGATCTCGTGAAGGTCCGCTGGAATCCGAAGAACGACACGGTCGCCTTCGACCTCGACGGCGACCCGCGCTTCAACCTCGATGCCCGGCCCCAGGAGGTCTGGACGAGCGACGAGCCGCGCCGCCGGTGACGTCGCGACCGCACCCCGAGGGACGCGGTTCAGGGTATGGATCCGGGGGCGGGGCATTGAGACGCGGCCCCGCAACGGCGACGGTGATCGCATGGCTTCTCGACTCCCTCTTGCCCTCGCCCTCGCCGCGGGCGGCGCGACGCTCGTTGCACCAGCCGCGGCCGGTGCCAGCGCGGTGTGCAACTTCGACACGCTCAACCAGGCGGCGACCGTCAACATCACCGACGCCGCCTCCCGCCACGTGACGATCGGCCGGGCCGCGGGCGACGCGTTCATCCGCGTCAACGGTCAGCTCTGCCTGCCGGCGGCCAGCGTCGGCTCCACGAAGACGCTGACGGTGACCGACCAATCGGGCGGCGACTCGATCACGACGATCGACCAGACCTTCGGCATCTTCGGGAACGGCAATCCCAACAGCTCCGGCACCGGGAAGGTCCGGTTCACGATCATCGGCGGGAACGCGGGCAACGACCGCCTCAAGGTGATCGGCACCCCCAGCGCGGACACGATCCACGTGAGCACGAACGGGGTCAACCTCGACACCGACGTGCTGGCAAACACGCACCAGGATCGCGAGATCGTGCTGTCGGACGTGAACGACGTGACGATCGACGGCGGGGCCGGCGACGACACGATCTCCGGGCAGGGGGACGACGCCACCGGCGGGCCCCGCACGGAGCCGCTGCAGCTCAAGGGCAGCTTCGGCGACGACACCCTGATCGGCGGAAACGCCGACGACGTCCTCGAGGGCGGTCTCGGGCAGGACACCCTCAGCGGCAGTCTCGGGGCCGATCTCACCGCGGGGGGCAAGGGCGACGACAAGATCATCGCGACCTCGCTGGGCGACGTCGCGGACTACTCGAACGACGCGGTCGGCACGCAGGGCGTCGTGATCGACCTCGCGGTGAAGGGGCCGCAGAACACGGTCTCCTCCGGCAACGACCAGCTCATCAACGTCCAGAGCGTCCTGGGCTCGGCGGGCAACGACACGATCTCGGGCGATGGCGTCGTCAACTTCCTCCGTGGCGGTCCGGGGAACGACACGATCGACGGGCGGGGCGCCTTCGACAGCGTTACCGGTGACGAAGGCGACGACACCCTGTTCACGCGGGACCTGATCGCCGACTCCGTCTTCTGCGGGCTCGGCACGGACTCCGTGACCTCCGATCCGATCGACACCTACAACGTCTGCGAGAACATCGACGATGGCTCGTCCACAGGGACGCCGGGCACCCCGGGGACGCCCGGCACGCCGGGCACGCCCGGAACCCCGAGCACCCCCGGCATGGGCAACAACGGCCCCGGAACGCCGGGCACCCCGGGCACGGGCGACAACGGGCCCGGCAAGCCGGGGACCGGCAAGCCCGGAACCGGCGGCCCGGGGACCGGTGGCCCCGACGGCCCCGGTACGACGTTCGCGATGACGGCCGTGAAGCTCTCGCGCGGCACCCTGACGAGGAAGGCCCGGAGCACCGCGCTCGGCTTCACCCTCTCGCAGGCCGCGAAGGTCGAGATCACGCTCACGAAGACCACCAAGGGCCGCCGCGTCGGCCGGAAGTGCCGCAAGCAGACGTCCCGCAACCGTACCCGCAAGTCCTGCACCGCCTCCACGTCCGTCCGCTCCGCGAACGTCGCCGGCACGGCCGGGCCGAACACCGCCACCATCGATACGCGCTTCGCCCGGAAGTCCCTCTCCCGCGGCACGTACCGGCTCACCGTGACCGCCACGCCCGCCTCCGGCAAGGCCGCGACGAAGGCCGTCACGTTCGTCGTGACGTCGTAGTCGAGGTCCCTGGACAATGAGCCGGCGCGTACGTACCCTCGGCCGTGTGCTGCGCGCGACGTCGCTCGTCGCCGCGGGATTCGCCACGATCCTGGCCTCCGCCGCCCCCGCGGAGGCCAAGCACCGGTCGGTGCGCTGCCAGATCAAGGACGGCGTGACCGTTGCGCGTCAGGGCGAGAAGCGGGTCATCTCGCGTGAGGGCGTGGAGGAGGACCCGTACGGTCCGCCGACGAGCGTGTGGGCCTGTCGGCGCAAGGACCGCCGCCCCGTCTTCCTGAACGAGACGCCCGCCGGCTACACCCTCCACATCTCGTCGGTCGCCTTCACGTCGCGGTCGGTCGCGTACGTCGAGAGCGGCTACGACACCGCCTGCGCGAAGTACGACGGGCCGACGCCGCGCTGCACGTACGAGCGCGTCGTCTCCTACGACCTTCGCACCGGCACGCTTCGCGCCGTGGCGCAGGACACGAGCGCCGACTTCGTCCTGTCGTCCCAGGGCTGGCTGGCGTTCCCGACCACGCTGGACGCGGCCGGGCGTCGCGGTCTCGCGGTGGTCGACCGCCGCGGATACCGCGTGGTGGATGCCGTGGGCGACGTCGATCCGGCGTCGGTTCGGTGGTCGGGCGCGACGTTGCGCTGGACGCGGGACGGGGCGGCGCAGTCCGTCGCCGTGAGATGACTCGTCGCCGAGTCGTTCGCCTTGGGCGCCGCCCCGCCGAACACGAAACGTCGTCGGGCGCACCGCGACCGGCCGGCCGCCACGGCGCGTTCGCGCCGCTCAGCCCCCGACCGCCGTCGCCAACTGCGGATACAGCGCCTCGACCGGGGCGGCCAGGCCCGCCTTGACCTGGCGGGAAAGATCGTCGGCGAGCACCTCGTACTGGCCCTGTTCGATGCCGTCGTAGGCCTGGGCGACCACGTCGGCGGGGTCGTTCTTCGGCGCGTCGACGCCGACCGTCATCGGGGTGTCGGTGTAGCCGAGCAGCAGTCCCGTCACCAGCGTGCCCTGCCCGGCCAGCTCGAGTCGCTGCGTGCCCGTCGCCGACCAGAGCGCGGCCTTCGTCGCGCTGTAGGCGTCGCCGAGCGCGATCCAGCTCAGCACCGACAGGACGTTCAGCAGCGCGCCGCCGCCGTTCCGCCCCAGAGCCGGTGCAAAGGCGTTGGCCGCCGCGACGGCGCCGAAGTAGTTGACCTCGAACAGCTCACGCACCGCCTGCTGGTCGGGATCGTCCAGACGCGCGCCGTTCGAGGCGCCCGCGTTGTTGATCACGATCGTCACGTCCGGGGCCGCCTCGGCTGCCGCGGTGATCGACGCGTGGTCCGTGACGTCGAGCGCGAGCGGCACGACCCGCGGGTCCTCCCAGTCGCGCGGGTTGCGCGCGGTGGCGTAGACCTTCGTCGCCCCGCGGTCCAGCGCCTGCCGGACGAACTCGGTGCCGAGCCCTCCGTTGGCGCCGGTGACGAGCACGACCGATCCCTCGAGTGCGGG
The DNA here is from genome assembly GCA_041648495.1 of Patulibacter sp. Lineage (GTDB taxonomy): Bacteria > Actinomycetota > Thermoleophilia > Solirubrobacterales > Solirubrobacteraceae > Patulibacter. The sequence goes on along the minus strand of JBAZOW010000149.1, from coordinate 2,731 downwards.
CATCTCAGATCCTTTCGATGATGGTGGCGTTGGCGAGGCCGCCGGCCTCGCACATGACCTGCAGGCCGAAGCGGCCCTCGCGCTGCTCCAGGACGGACAGCAGCGTGGTGGTGAGGCGGGCACCGGAGCCGCCGAGCGGGTGGCCGATCGCGATCGCGCCGCCGTTGACGTTGACCTTGGCCGGGTCGGCGCCGGTCTCGGCGAGCCAGGCCAGCACGACGCTGGCGAACGCCTCGTTGACCTCGAAGGCGTCGATCTGGTCGATCGTCAGCCCGGCGCGCTCGAGCACCTTGGCGGTCGCGGGGATGATCCCGGTCAGCATCATGATCGGGTCGTCGCCGGCGACGGCGAACGCGTGGACACGGGCGCGGGGGCGGAGTCCAAGGCGCGCGGCGGTCTCCTCGCTGGCCACCAGCAGGGCGGCGGATCCGTCGTTGACCGGCGACGAGTTGCCGGCGGTGACCTTCCACTCCAGGTCGGGGAAGCGCGGCTCCCAGGCGGGATCGGCGAAGGCGGGCTTCAGCCCGGCGAGCGTCTCGACGGTGGTGGCGGGGCGGATCGTCTCGTCGCGCGCGAGCCCGGTGGCCTGGATCGGGGCGACCTCCTTGGCGAACCGGCCGTCGGCCCACGCCGCGGCGGCCCGGCGGTGACTCTCGGCGGCGAAGGCGTCGAGCTGCTCGCGGCTGAAGCCCCACTTCTGAGCGATCAGCTCGGCGCTGACGCCCTGCGGGACCAGGCCGCCCCCGTTCGCGGCGCCGTAGCGCTCGGCGACCAGCGGCCCGGCGAAGTCCTCACCACGGAACTGGCTGCCGATCGGAATCCGGCTCATCGACTCCACGCCCGACGCGATCGCCAGGTCGTAGGCGCCGCTGATCACGCCCTGCGCGGCAAAGTGCAGCGCCTGCTGGCTGCTGCCGCACTGACGGTCGACGGTCACTGCCGGCACGGACTCGGGGAACCCGGCGGCCAGCACGGCCCAGCGCGCGGTGTTGCCGCTCTGCTCGCCGACCTGGCCCACCGCGCCGCTGATCACGTCGTCGACCTGGGCGGGGTCGATGCCCGTCCTGGTGACGAGCGAGCGGAGCGCGTGGGCGTGCAGGTCGACGGGGTGGACCTGGGCGTACGCGCCGTTCGGCTTGCCCTTGGCGACCGGCGTGCGCACCGCGTCGACGATCACTGCTGCGGTCATGAAACAGCCCTTTCGAAGGTGTGCTTCGACGGTAGCGCAGTGAGTTGGAAATCACAACTAAGTCGGTCGAAGTTCTCGACCGACTAGGATCGAACGATGGGAGAGACCTCCGTCCGTGAGTGCTCGGTCGCCCGAACGCTCGAGATCGTCGGCGAGAAGTGGACGCTGCTCGTCGTCCGTGAGCTGCTACTCGGCAATCTGCGGTTCGACGGCATCGTGGCCCGGACCGGGGGATCGCGCGACATCCTCGCCGCCCGGCTGCGCAAGCTCGAGCAGCACGACCTGATCGAGCGCGTGGCGTATCAGGAGCGTCCGGTCCGCTACGAGTACCGCCTGACCGCGCGCGGCGCGTCGCTTCAGCCGGTCGTCACGATCCTGCGGGAGTGGGGGGACGCGCACCTGGCCGGATCCGACGGCCCGCCGGTCGTCTTCCGGCACTCCTGCGGCGCTCGGCTGCACGCCGTGGTCGTCTGCGAGGCGTGCGGAGAGCCGGTCAGCGGTGACGATCTGACCGCTGAGCGAAAGGATCGTTAGATGAACGTCTTCATCGTCGGGATCACGGGTGGCGTCGGCGGTCTGCTTGCGGAGCGGTTGCACGCCCGGGGAGATGCAGTACGCGGGCTCGTCCGCCGAGCCGAGCAGCAGGCGGAGCTCGAGGCGAAGGGGGTGGCCGCGCACGTCGGCGACCTGGCGAGCATGACCGCGCAAGAGCTCGCGGTGGTGCTCAGCGGTGTCGATGTGATCGTCTTCGCGGCCGGCTCGAACGGCGACAGCCGCGAGGTCACCGAGGCGATCGACGGCGAGGGCGTCGAGAAGGCGATTGAGGCGGCCGGTATCGCCGGCGTCGAGCGTTTCGCCCTGGTCTCGGTACTCCCGGAATCGTGGCGCGAGCGCGAGCTGGGGGAGGACCTCGAGTACTACTTCGCCGTGAAGAAGCAGGCCGACGTCGCGCTCAGCCGCAGCGATCTGAACTGGCTGATCCTGCGTCCGTCACTGCTGCTGGACGATCCCGGCGTCGGCACCGTGTCGCTCGGCCCGGCCGAGCTCCACGGCGAGATCTCCCGCGAAGACGTCGCGGCCACGCTCGCCGAGCTGCTCCACGAACCCCGCATCGCCCGGCAGATCCTCGAGCTCAACGAGGGGGCGACGCCGATCGCGGAGGCGGTGCGGGCGAGCGTTCGGGGGTGAGTCTTCGGCAGCCGTGGCGCCTCGGGGTCGCTGCGTCCGATGAGTGCCTGGATCGCACCCAGGAGGTCGGAATCACCCGAGGCACGTCACCTAGAGGCGCGGTAGACGGTCGCCGTCCATGACGGTGCCCGCCTGCTTGAGATGGCGAACGGTTACCGCGACCTCGTGCTGGCGGATCGCGGTGATCGGCCCGAGGCGCTGCGTCAGGTAGCGGTAGAGGTCGGCGGTGTCGCGACAGGTGACCGCGACGAAGAGGCTGGCCGGGCCCGACACGGCGCCGACGAACCCGACCTCCGGGTGCAGGGCGATCTCGGTGCCCACCCGCTCGATGTCGGCGGGGGCGACGGTCAGCCA
>JBAZOW010000148.1:0-8890 GCA_041648495.1 Patulibacter sp. | reverse complement strand
ACCCTGGCCCGAGAGCTTCAGGTACAGCTTCGGCAGCGTCGGAACCGTGCGTCCCTCCTTGGTCACGCGGGTGCCCTTGACGAAGTAGACGGGACCCGACACCGGGACGTCCAACGTCGGGGTGGTCGCGCTCGCCTGACCGACGATCGACGCCTCCGGGCAGCTGCGCGCCGCCGCATCGGCCGCTTCGCAGAGCGCCTTCGCGTTGTCCGGATCCAGCGCCGCGGTCAGCGGGAGCGTGACCTGCACGTCCTTCAGGTTGGCCCCACCCTTGGGCATCACGACGGTCGCCTCGACGCCCGGGTGCTTGCCCTTGCGCAGCTGCGACTTGTCCGTCCACCGCAGCGACAGCTCCGGGTCCAGAGCCAGGTCGCCGCAACCGCCGACCTGGAACCGGGTGTTGATCGGCGCCGTCTGGCCGGTCGGCGAGGTCATCGCGCCCTCGAACGCCATCGGCGTGCACGACGTCGGGCTGATCATGAAGCCCGGCTTGTCGACGTTGACGTCCAGGCGCTGGATCCGCGTCGGGACGCCCTGCAGGATCGTCGGGATCGGATCCGAGTGGATCGTCACGCTCGCATCCTGGGGATCGATGAACAGCTTCTGCCGGACGACCACATCACCCAGGTCGAACGGACCGGCCTTCGCCGGAACCACGACCCTGAGCGAGAACGGCGCGTTGCCGTAGGGACCTTCCAGGTACACCTGGCCGGGGAGTTGGAACGGGGCCGCACCGGAACCGGCGAACGCCGTCACGGATCCGACCTGCGTGCCGATGTTGCCCTTGAGGTTGGCCAGCAGGCCCTTCGGCAGCTTGATCGCCAGGCCGCTCAACGGGGACTGCCCGTCCGGCTTGCCGATCGAGAGCGCGAACGGCGACGACGCGCCGGCCTGCGACGACTGCACGCCGGCCGTGAACGACGGCGTGAACGCGCCCAGCCCGGGACGGCAATCGACCTGGAACGAGCTGTCGGAGGTCACGCTCTGCCCGGCCCACGACGTCATCGTGGTGGTGGTCGTGTGCGTCCCGCAGGTCGGCGGGTTGACCAACGCCGCCCCCGGGCCACCGTCGAGCTCGACCGTCAGCGCCTCGAACGGCTGCTGCGGGGTGTTGTCGAAGACCGCGCGCAGGCGACCCGTGACCGGGTCGGGGACGATCTTGCCCTCCTGCTTGATGTCGACGCCCTTCGCCGACGCCAGCAGGAAGATCCGGAACATCTCACCCGACTGCGAGTCCTGCGACTTCGGCTGGCCGAGGAAGACCCCGCCCTTCAGCGGGACGTCGAGCACCGGCGTGTCGATCTGCACCGACCCGATTCGCGAGACCTGCGGGCAGTCCGGCGCCGCGTCGACCCCGATCGCCGCCTGCTCATCCGTGCAGCCCCAGAGGCCGTTGGCCCCGCCCGGCGAGATCGCCGTGCCCTCGGGGAAGAGGACCTCGGCGCGCTTCAGCGGCGGCGTCGCCAGACCGGACGGCGCCGGGTTCTGCGGCACCGTCAGCTGGAACCGGTAGCCCGCCGGCGCGTCGGCGGCGGTCGTCGTCGGCCGCACGTCCATCTTCGGCGCGAACTGCAGACGATCGCAACCGGTCAGCGCCGACATGAGCGGGTTCGTCTCGAGCCACTGCTCCTGGTGACGCCACGAGTTCACGCGGATCTTGCCCGGCAGCTCGACACCGCAACGCGACCCGAGGGTCAACAGCGGCACCTGCTTACCGAGACCGGTCTTCGCGGCCGGCACGCCCCAGATGTCGGTCGTCGAGCGGATCAGCTGGACTCCCTGCCCGACGTTGCGGGCCCGGGTGACGATCGCGTAGCTGCCGTCGGACTTGACCTTCATGTCCAGGACGACGGTCACGATGCCGATCACGCGCATCGCGAACCGCGCGACCACGCCCTCCGGCGGTTCCACGTTGAAGAGCCGGGTGGTCTCCTGTGTCTCGTTCCCGCGGCTCGACCGGTAGGTCAGGAGGTGCGTTCCGACCTGGGAATCCGCCGGGCACAGGTTGTCGCTCGCGCTGCCGACGAGGGCGAGCGAGCACGTCGCTATGGCCTCCGGGTTGCCCTGGAGCCCCTCGGGCAGCGTGATCTCGAGGTCCTTGACCAATTCGCGCGGCTGCACGATGGCGCGCGGGCCCGTGCCCGTCACGTCGCGCGTGATCCCGAACTGGATCTGCAGCCGATCCGGGTGCGCCCCGGCCTGGGTGACCTCGTTGTCCGCCGCGTCCAGTGCCCGGACGTACACCTCCTCCGGAACGAAGTCGAACGCCGGATTGGCCGCCGACGCGGAGCCGACCAGCGTGCCGGCCCCGGTCAACGCGATCAGCGCCGTGGCCGCGGGCACCGCCCACCGCCGACGCACCGTGGTGAACATGCCGCTCCCCGTCCTGCTCGTCGTGCTCTGCTGAATCGGGCGCATCAGCGACCGCCCCTCTTGGCCGTGAACGTGACCGACTTGCGCGCCGAGACCGACGCCCCCGACTTCGGCGTGAACCGCGCGGTGATCCGCGTGGCGACCCGGCCACGCTGCTTCTGCTGCTTGACCCCGTTCGCCGACAACCGCACCGTCACGCGGTAGGTCCCCGCCTTCTTCGCCTGCACCGTCGTCTGGCGCAGACCGACGCCCGACACGCGGATCGACCCGGCGCGCGAGACCTTCACCCGCACCGAGGTCCTCGTACCGCGGATCGACGATGAGACCGTCAGCGTCGCCTTCGCCCGCGCCGGCGCCGCCTCGGGCTCCGTCGTCTTCTCGACCAGGTTGCCCCGACCGAGGAAGGTCGGCGTGCTCAGGTTCGGCAGGCCGGGAACCCCCGGTGCCGGCGCCTGGCAGTTCGCCGTGCACGGCGCCGTCGGCGGCTCCGGCAGCAACGTCCCGCCGTTCGCCCGCGCCACGTACAGGTCGTACGTCCCACCGTCGACGTCCTCCGGCACCATCGCGTCCGTCGTACGGAAGAAGATGCTGCTTCCGTCATGGGACGAGCCCTGCGCCACCGATGCGCGCGGGCTCTGCCCGCCGCTGAGCAGCACGGCGCGGCCGTCGACCCAGGCGTAGGCGTCGGCCTGACCGTTGGTGTCCTGCGGAACCAACGCCGTGAGCGACGAGAACGCCACCGTTCCGCTGGTGCTCACCGGACCCACGCCCGACTTGGCGGCTCCGCCACCGCCGGTGCCGCCTCCGACGGGACCGGCTTCGAGTGCGCCGAGCCCCTCGGTGTCGTTCCCGTCCTGGCGGCACGAGACGCAGACCAGCTCGTCCGTGGCCGCCGCGTAGCGATAGACCTGCTGGCCGTTCAGCGTGCTGTGATCCACCCCCGGCAGTCCGAGGTCGTTCTCCGTCGTGAACGCGAGGTACTCGCCGTCGGCCGACATCTGGACCTCCGGACGCCCTTGTGACGGCGTTTGCACCCCGGCCACGACCGGTTCTGCCTCGCCACGATCGCGGCTCACGACCAGTCCGCCGTCGAAGTCGAGGCCGTAGATCCGCGAGTAGTCCGCGGTGGCCCCCGTCACGTCGGCGATCCTGCCAAGCAGACGGACCGCCCCGGGACCGCCGTCGAGGTCACGGATGTACGTCGCCGATTCCGGTCCTCCGGGGAGGATCGCCGTGCCGCAGTTGAAGATGACGTACCGGCCGTCCGCGCTGAGGTCCCTGAGTGCCGCACTCCCGCACGGCTGACCGTCCGGCCCGACCGCCACCTCTCGCGTGACCGCTGTCGCCGGATCGTCCGCGTTGAAGCGCACGTAGACCCGTGGCGCACCCGAGCCGGTGTCGACGAACGCGACCCGATGGGCGTCGGCCGATGCCTGGGTGCCCCCCATGACCGTTCCGTCGTTCGTGCTCCCGGACGGCAGACCTGTAGCCAGGTCTCCGTTCGGCAGTACGGTGACGAGCTGCGTGCCGCTCGGCGTCCAGACGTAGAGGTGGTTGACGCTGCTGTCCGTCACGCGCGGATCCCACTGCCGCGTCGTCGCCAGCACCACGCGGTCCAGGTCCGGGGAGGCCGCCCCGAAGAACACGTTCGACGACGTCGTGTCCGGCACCGACGGATCGGGCACCAGCCAGCGGAAGCTGCCGTCCGCCTCGCGGAGGTACACGTCCTTCGTCGGAACGTTCCCTGCGACGTTCGCCATCCCCTGGTCGTTCGGGTTGACCGGGTAGGCGACAGAGAACACCATCCGCGACAGGTCCGACGTCACGGCCTGCGGATCGCCCGCCGAATCCCCGATGCTCGGCAGCCGGGGGCCGTCGAACGCGGGCATCAGGGCGTTGGTCGTCCAGCGACCGTCCGCCGACCGCATCGACCGGTACCGCGCCGCCACGAAGCTCTGCGCATCCTCGATCCCGGCGTTCAGCATGAACGTCAGCCCGTCGCCGCCCTCGGTGATCTGGACGATGCCCGGCGTCTCGCCGCCCTTGTTGTCGGGCGTGATCTTCTCGTACGCCATGCAGTTGGGCAGGTGCGTCGAGCCCTGCTGGATCCGCACCGCCTCGTTGGGGCAAGCGTCGGCCGCGAGGGCGGCTGGTGCGCCGATGCCCGCAGCGAGCAGCGTGGGGACCGCCAGGGCGGTAAGGGTGGCTATGCGCCTCATCAGCGGGTCACCCGCTCGATCGGGGCCGTTCTGGTCTGCGACATCAGCTCTCTCTTCTTCGTCACACGCATCTGGACACGCAACAGGCGCACGGATGTGCACCGGAGCACGATCCAACCAGGAGTAGGTACTCCACCGATACTCCTCATTGGAATGTTTCGCAGATGAACGTCGCGCTGAGGAGCCCTCCCGCTGCCGTAGATCGCGGGCGGCCCGCCGGCTAGGTCGCCGTCCGTCTTCACGGAGGGCGGCCCAGCCGGCGATACCGATCGCTAGCGCGCGCTCCGCTTGACGCCCTGGATCGCGACGCTGCGGTTCCAGCTCACGGCCTTGCCCTTGGTGGGCTTGAACGTGACCTTCACCGCGACGCGAACCGTCCGGCCCTGCTTGAGCAGCGCCTTCTGCCCCGCGGTCAGCCGCGGCCGCGCGTCGATCGTCGCCGCGTCGGCGTTCTGGATCGCTCGCGTCCGGTTGACCACGCGACTCCCGGACAGCGTCAGCCGACCGGTGCCGATCCCGCCCAGCCGGACCGCCACCTTCGTCGCGCTGCCGGACGTCGAGACGACCTGCGGCGCGCACTCCGGAGCGGTGAACCGCAGCGAGCTCCGCGTCACGCGACCGTTCTGGCCGGTGAACACGGCAGAGGTCGCCTTATCGGCCCCGCAGACGTCGTTGGTCGCCTTCAGGATCCCGTTCTGGCCGCTGTCGATCTTCAGTCGGAAGCTGTCGATCGGCACGTCGGGCACGTCGGTGAACGTCGTCTCCAGCTTCTGCTTGCCCGCCGGCCCGGTCACCGACGAATCGGCGTGCAGGTCGATCTGCACGCCCTGACCCGAGAGCTTCAGGTACAGCTTCGGCAACGTCGGAACGATCCGTCCCTCCTTGGTCACGCGGGTGCCCTTGACGAAGTAGACGGGCCCCGACACCGGCTCGTCCAGCGCCGGGGTGATCGCCGTCGCGTTGCCGACGATCGACGCCTCCGGGCAGCTCCGTGCCGCCGCGGCAGCCGCTTCGCACAGCGCCTTCGCGTTGTCCGGGTCGAGCGCCGCGGTCAACGGCAGCGTGACCTTGACGCCCTTCAGATTGGCGTGTCCCTTCGGCATCTCGACCGTCGCCTCGACGCCCGGGTGCGAGCCCTTCTTCATCTGGCTCTTGTCGGTCCACGCCAGCGCCAGCTTCGGCTGCAGGGCCAGCGCCCGGCAGCCGCCCACCGCGAACCGCGAGGAGCCGTTGACCGCGTGGCCGCCGTCCGACGTCAGTCCCGCGTCGATCGCCTGCACGTCGCACGACGTCGGGTTGATCATGAACCCGGCCTTGTCGATCGACAGGTCCAGGCGCTGCAGCTGCACCGGCACGCCCTGCAGGATCGTCGGCAGCGGATCGCTGACCGTCGAGACCTGCGCGGTGTGCGGATCGATGTAGATCCGCTGCCGGACCACCACGTCACCCAGGTCGTACGGACCGGCCTTGGCCGGGACCACGACCCGCAGGCTGAACGGCGCGTCGCCGTACGGACCCTCGAGCGTCACGCTGCCCGGCAGGCCGAACGGCTCGGTGCCGAGGCCCGAGTAGGCGCGGACCGTCCCTACGACCTGGCCGAGGTTGCCCCGCAGGTTGGCCAGCAGGCCCTTGGGCAGCCGGAGGTTCACCCCGGTCAGCGCGTGCTGCCCGTCCGCGCGGGCGATCGACAGGTTCAGCGGCGACGATGCTCCGGCCAGGATGTTGTCGACCCCGGCGTGGAACGCCGGCGCGAAGCCGAACAGGCCGTCGCGACACGCGATCGAGAACCGACTCTCCGACGTCAGCGTCCTGCCCGTCGTCGCCGTCAGCGTGGCGACCGTCGTGTGCTCGCCGCACCGCGTCGGGGTGGTCAGCGGCGCCCGCGGACCGCCGTTGAAGGCGATCGTCATCCGCTCGAACGGCTGCTGCGGGATCTCGTCGAAGACCGCCCGGATCTGCCCGGTCAGCGGGTCGGGCGTGAGCCGCCCCTCCTGCTTGACCGTCACCCCGTAGCCCTTGGCCACGAGGAAGATCCGGAACATGTCGCCGTTGGCCGCGATCTGCGACTTCGGCTCACCCACGTAGACGTAGCCGGTGAGCGGCCCGGGAAGCACCGGGGTGTCGATCTTCACCGTCCCGACCTTCGCCGCGTCCGGGCAGCTCGGATCACCGAGCTCCCGCGTCCGTGCCTGGGCGTCCGTACAACCGACCAGGCCCTGCGCCGAGCTCGGGTTGACCGCCACGCCCTCGGGGAGCACGACCTCGACCTTCTTCAGGTTCGCGGGCGCCAGCTGATCCGCCGCCGACTCCTGCGGGATCCGGAGCTCCGTCGTGAACCCGCTCGGCGACGCCGGCAGGGTCGTCTCCGGCGTCATGCTCAGGCTCGCCGCGAAGGGCACGCTGTCGCATCCCGAGAGCGCCGGCATGTCGTACGACGTCGAGATCCAGCGGTCCGGCTGCTGCCACGAGCGCGCGGTCGCGTTCACCCGCTGCGGCGCGGCGCAGTCGCTGCCCATCGTCAGCAGCGGGGTCGGTACGCCGCTCCCCGCTCCCCCGACTCCGGCCGGCATCGAACCGGCCCCGTTGTACTTCGCCGGGACACCGAACAGGACCATCTCCGAGCCGCGGATGGCAAGGGCCGCCGACGCGTTGCGGATCTTCGACGTGATCGTGTAGCGCCCGTCGTCGTTGACCGTCGCGTCGATGAAGACCGTGACGGTCGCGACCGCGAAGGCGAACCGCGACGTCACGCCTGCCGGGGGATCGATGTTGTAGACCTTGGCCGGCGTCGTGGTGACGGCCGCGGTCGGGCCCTGCGTGTAGTGCAGGACGTTGTACCCGATCACGGACGCCGCGGGACAGTGGTTCAGGCCCACCTGGGCCGCGCTCGCGAGCGAGCAGCGCGGCGTCGCCATCGGGTTGCCCTGCACCCCGTCCGGCAACTCGATCTCGAGATCGCGCATCTCCTCGATCGCCGCCACGTCAGGCGCCGTGGTGCCGCGCGCGGTGAACCGGAAGGCGACCCGCAGCAGGTCGGGATGACCGCTGGCCTGCGTGAACGGCGTCTCCGTGGAGCCGTTGAGCTTCACGGCGTCGACCGCGAGCGACTCGAAGTCGTACTCGGTCGCCGCCTGCGCCGACCCGGCCACCGCGCCGACGGCGAGCGCCGCCGCGGACGCCACCAGGGCAACCCGCGACGCACGACGAACGTTGTTCTTGACCCGCATCAGCGTGCTCCCTTCACGGCCGCAGCCGATGCTCTCGTCGTGGTCGACGCCTTCTTCGCCTTCTTCACCTTCGCCGCCGTCGGACGCCGGAACGTCAACGCCACCCGCGTCGACTGCCCCCGACCCGATTCCGGCGCGAACCGCACCGTCGCCCGCAACCGCAACGACGACCGCTGGCGCAGCAGCCGCTGCGAGCGGGCCGACAGACGCACGTTCAGCGTCGCCGTCGTCGCCCCCTGAACCGTCCGCGTCACCGGACGCAGGCCCGACCCCGAAGCCGTGATCCGACCGCCCTCCGGGACCCGCACCCGCACCTTGATCACGCTGCCGCGGACGCTCCGCGAGCCACCGAGGCCGATCGGCTCCCGCTCCTCGCTCGGGTCCTCGATGTTGCCGGTGGTCGGGAACGCGATGCTCAGCGGCGGGATCACCGCCGGGGGCAGGATCGCCGGTCCCTGGCAGCCGTACTCGCACTCCGCCGCTGTCCCCGACCGCAGGAACCCGCCGTCACGGACGATCGCGTAGATGTCGCGGGCGCCTCCGTCCTGGTCCTCGGGGACGAGCGAGCTGACCGTCGCGACCGTGATCGTCGATCCGTCGAGGGACACCCCGCCGAGCTGCGAGTCGCCCGCCGTCGTACCGGTGGTCAGCAGGTGGTGCCGACCGTCCTGCCACAGGTAGATGTCGTTCACGCCGTTCGTGTCCTCCGGCACCAGGCTCTGCGCCGTCTGGAACACGACGTCACCCTCCGGGGTCACGTGGTTCTCCGCCGTGGTCCCGGTCCCGCCGCTGATCCCGATCGCGTTCCCTCCGACGGTGGAGTTCGCGGTCGGGGGGCTCCCGTCGGTCGGGCAGGACACGCACGTGCGGTCGTCGGTCGCGAGGTCCGTGCGGAAGATCTGCTGGTTGACCCCGCTCCCCGCGCGCTCGACCCGGTAGGTCCTCTCGGGCCGCGTCCAGTCGGTGGTGACCCGGTACCGCACGGGCAGGCTGCCGCGATCGGCTTCGGGCTCGTCGTAGGACACCGAACCGTCGGACAGGTCCCGCACGTAGGCGCCACCGGTGGGCGGA
>JBAZOW010000147.1:0-8935 GCA_041648495.1 Patulibacter sp. | reverse complement strand
TCGAGGGGCCGGACGGGGTCGTGGTCTACGACGCGGGCGAGAAGGGGATGGCCGACGCGATCGAACGCGCCGCCGCGCCGCTCGGCGGGATCACCGCGGTGGTGCTCGGCCACGCCGACACCGACCATCGCGGCGCGGCGCCGAAGCTCGCCGCGCGCGGCTACCCGGTGCTCTGCCACCCGGACGCCGTCGCCTACGCCGAGGGCCGGGGCGGCCGCGAGTACTGGCAGCCCCACCTGCTGCCGCTCGGGGTCCGCAGCTTCCACGCGCTGCTGCACCGGTTCGTCTGGGACGGTGGTCCGGTAACGATCAGCGACACCGTCGAGGCCGGCGACGACGTGGCGGGGTTCCGGGTCGTGGCGCTGCCCGGCCACGCGCCCGGACTGATCGGCCTGTGGCGCGAACGCGACCGGCTGGCGCTGGTCAGCGACTGCTTCTACATGACGGACATGTGGGGCCACGACCAGGATCCGTCGCTGCCGCTGGAGGCCTACAACGTGGACAGCGACACGGCGCGGGGCTCGATCCGGGCGCTCGCCGACCTGGACCCGCTGGTCGTCTGGCCGGGCCACCGCGGGCCGCTCGAAGGCCCGGACGTCGTCGCGCAGCTGCGGCGCGCGGCCGACGGCTGATCGGCGCCGACCGCGTTCGCAGCGGTCGAACGGTCGACGTCCGGGGCGTCGGCGAGCGTCGGCGGACGCGCGGCCGGCGACGCTCCGGGACGGACGGCGGGACCGCCATCGGGCGGGCTTCGTGCCGTAGCCCCGCCCAACCCCGGATCGGGCTCCGCAGACAACCGAGATTGAGTCGCGCCAAGCTCTGAATCGGGGCCGATCCGCAGACCGCACGGGGCGTCGCGGTGGCCTATTCTGGCGCTCCGCCCGCCCGCGGTCCCGCCCGCGCGGCCGGTCCGGACCACGTCCCCCGATGTCCGTCTCCGCTCCCCCCACCGCCACGGCGATCCGCCAGCGCCGGCTCGTCCGGCTGATGTGGCTGGCGATCGTCGCCGCCCTGGCGACGATCAGCCTGAAGACCGCCGCCTGGCTGCTGACCGGATCGGTCGGCCTGCTGTCGGATGCCGCGGAGTCGGTGGTCAACCTGGTCGCGGCGATCTTCGGACTGGTCGCGATCCACTGGGCGGGCCAGCCGGCCGACGAGGAGCACACCTACGGCCACGAGAAGGCCAACTACCTGGCGGCCGGCGTCGAGGGCGCCCTGATCCTGATCGCCGCGTTGACGATCGGGGCGACCGCCCTCGAGCGGCTGATCAACCCGCAGCCGATCGACGCGGTCGGAATCGGCCTGGCGGTCTCGATGGTCGCGTCGGCGATCAATCTGAGCGTCGGCCTGCTGCTGATTCGCGTGGGGCGGAGCGAGCAGGCGATGGTCCTCGAAGCCGACGGCAAGCACCTGCTGACCGACGTCTGGACCTCGGTCGGCGTCGTGGTCGGGGTGGCGCTGGTCGCGATCACCGGTTGGGATCCGCTCGACGCGATCGTCGCCCTGATCGTGGCGGCCAACATCGTGGTCGCCGGCTGCGGTCTGGTGCGGCGCTCGGCCGACGGCCTGATGGACCGCGCGCTGGAGCCCGGCGAGCGGCAGCTGATCGACGCGGTGCTGGAGCGGTTCACGACCGAGCAGACCGGCTTCCACGCCCTGCGGACCCGCCGCGCCGGGCGCCGCGCGTTCGTCTCGGTCCACGTCCTGGTGCCCGGCGAGTGGTCGGTCCAGCGGGGCCACGACTTCGTCGAGGAAGTCGAGGAGGCGTTGCGGGGGACGTTCGCGGCCGTCACCGTCGACACCCACCTCGAGCCGATCGAGGACCCGGTCTCGTTCGCCGACCTCGAGCTGGACCGGGTCCGCGACGACCGGTAGGCGCCACGTGATTGCGCACTCGTCGCCGCCCGGCTGACGCGTGCGCAGTGGCGTGCGCGGGAGCGACGCCGTTGCGCACACGCTGCGGGGACGAGGTCGAGTGCGCAACGCCGCGGATACCATCGGCTCGTGCTCCGTCTCCTGCCCACCTGGATCATCGCCCCGCTCTCGCTGGCGCTCGGCTTCGCGGTCGCCGACGTCACCGGCGTGCGGCCGATCGGCGGCGTGGTGCTGTTCCTCGGCGCCCTCTGGTGCGGACTGGTCTGGCGCGCGGACCGCGGCCTGCCCGTCGCCCTCGGCCTGGTCGTGGTCTACCTGGCGGGCTTCGCGCTCTCCCACCCGCTCGGGAACCAGATCGGCGCGTGGCCGTCGGTGGCGGTGATCGCGATCGCGGTCGGCCTGATCGTCTGGGCGGTCGTCGGTCGCCCGGCGCGCATGGCGCGCGCCTGACGGGGGTACTCACCCGGGGGATCACGGATCCGCTTCCGGAGAGCTCGGCCGCCGGCGACGACGGTCGATCCGGGACGAGGTCCCGGGCCCCGACCGCCCCGGTCGTGGGTCGTATCCGCCCCAACCCCGGAGAATCAGATGCCCGTTGCGTTTCGGAAGGCCACCACGGAGTGGCAGGGATCGGCGACCGAGGGCAACGGCGCGCTGACGCTGGTCAGCTCGGGGGCGGGGGGACCGTTCCCGGTCAGCCTGACCTCGCGCGCCGACCCGGAGGACCGGACCCAGACCAACCCCGAGGAGCTGATCGCCGCCGCGCACTCCTCGTGCTACGCGATGGCGCTGTCGAACGTGTTGACGCAGAACGACACCCCGCCGAACCAGCTCGACGTGGACGTGCGCGTCACGCTCGACAAGGTCGGCGAGGGCTTCGGGATCACCCGCGCCGAGCTGACCGTGGTCGGCGACGTGCCGGGGATCGACGCGGACTCGTTCCAGTCGTTCGCCGAGCAGGCCGAGGCCGCGTGTCCGGTCTCCAACGCGCTCCGCGGCAACGTCGAGATCGAGCTGCAGGCGACCTTCGTGTCGTGATCCGACAGCGGTCGGCCGACCGCCTCGACGGCGCGGCCGGCCTCGGCGCCGTCGTCGAGTGACGAGCAACCCGGTCGTCGGTCAGCGCTCGACGCCGAACGCGTCGTGCGCGGCGTCGCGCTGGGGCTCGGCCGCGACCGTGTCGTGCAGGTCGACCAGGCGGAAGTAGAGCAGCCCCATCATCAGCATCGTCGCCGGCGTCACCAGCGAGGTGATCACGAGCTGGACGAAGCTGCCGGCGATGGTTGTCGGATCGATCGAGACGATCGCGCCGATGATCACGCCGAGCAGCGAGATCAGCACGACCAGCAGCGCCGTGCCGAAGACCGGCCAGCCGTAGCCACGGACCAGGGCGCGGCTCCGGTCGAAGCTCGCTCCGATCCCACCGCGTTCGATCACGTAGACCTGCACCACGACGGCCCAGATCGTCATCAGGAACAGCCCGGGTACGACCAGCAGGATCAGGCCGATCCCGACGACGGTACTGGCGACCACGCCGATGACCAGCAGCGGCAGCAGGATCGACAGCACCCGCCGGAGCAGCTCGCCGGTCGGTCGGACCTCCTCGCCCGCCCGGACGTCGCGCAGCAGTTCGACGGTGAAGGCCAGGAAGACGAGGGTCGGCAGCAAGCCGAGGGTGCTCGCGATCATGTCGCCGGTCGTGAGCTTGGTCGGGTCGTCGCTACCGAGGCCGAGGAGCAGGATCCCCTGGATCAGCCCGACGATCAGCGAGACCGGGAACAGGACCCCGAAGTGCTTGCGGTAGACCTCCAGGGCGTTCTGGAGGAGGCCGAACGGTTCGACGGTGCCTGGACGCATGCCCACAGCTTCGCGGGTCCGGCGGACGGGCGTCGGTCGGTCAGGCGGCGGCGTGCAGCTGCTCGAGGGCGGACAGCAGCACCTCGGGCGGCTGCGCGCCGGCGACCGCTCCGCGCCGGTCGAAGACGAACGCCGGAACGCCACCGAGACCGAGCTGCTGGGCTTCCTGGCTCTCGTGGCGGACGGCATCGGCGAACTCGTCGCCGGCGAGCACCGCTTCGACCCGCTCGGCGGGCAGTCCGACCTCGACGGCCAGCCGCCGCAGGGTCCCGTGGTCGGCGAGCACGGCGCCCTCGGTGAAGTACGCCGCGAGCAGCCGCTCGTTCATCGCGTCCTGGCGGTCGAGCGACGCGGCCAGGTGGATCATCCGGTGGGCGTCGAAGGTGTTGGACGGCCGCGCGGCGTCCATGTCGTAGGTCAGGCCGGACTGCGCGGCCATCGCGACCACGTTCTCGGTCTTGGCCCGGGCGTCCTCGCGGCTGCCGCCGAACTTGGCGGCGAGCATGTCGTACATGTCGCCGGCCGGCTCGACCGGCGCCGACGGGTCGAGCTGGAAGCTGCGCCAGACCACCGAGACGTCGTCACGGTGCTCGAACCGGTCGAGGGCGGCTTCGAGGCTGCGCTTGCCGATGTAGCAGAACGGGCAGGCCACGTCGGACCAGACCTCGAGCGCGATCGGACGGGACCCGGAGGCGGGGGAGTCGGCCATCTGCAGACCGTATCGAGCGCGCTTCGCCGTGGAGCGGCGAAGCGGCGACGGCGGGTGATGGCGTTCGAACCGGCCGGGCCGAGCGGCCGGGGAACGGCCGGCTCAGCCGGTCGGCAGCTCGCCGGCGCGCACCTTCGCGGCCATGTCCTTCGACTCCTCGCGGTAGACCGTGCCGTCGGACAACTCGAGCACCGGCAGCTTGCTCTGCCCGCTGAGCGCCTCGACCGCGGGACGCTGCTTCGGCTTGCCCCAGCCGTGCTTGACGATCTCGTAGTCGACCCCCTGCTCGTCGAGGGCCTTCTGGACCCGCCAGCAGGCGTCGAGATCGGTGTGCAGGAACGTGTAGTTGCAGCGGTGCAGCTTGACGGTGGCCATCGCGCCAGCATATGGCCTGTCGCGTACGCCGTCGGGGATCTGGTCTAGGCTCGCGCGATGTCCGCTCCACGGATCGCCCCGGGAACCCGACGCCAGGTGGGCACCTTCACCTGGGCGTTCGCGGCGGTCGCCGGGCGCGTCACCGGCACGACGCCGCCCAACCTCTTCCTGACCCTCGGGCGTCACCGCAAGCTGTTCCGCGGCTGGCTGCGGTTCGCCGGGCGGTTGATGCCCGGCGGGACATTGCCGCGGCGCGAGTCCGAGCTGGTGATCCTGCGGGTCGCCCACCTGCGGTCGTGCGCCTACGAGTTCGAGCACCACGTGCGGCTCGGCCGGCGCGCCGGGGTCGTCGCGGCCGACGTCGAACGGATCCGCCAGGGTCCCGGCGCCGACGGCTGGAGCCCGCGCGAGCGCACCCTGCTGACCGCCGTCGACCGCCTGCACCACGACCAGGACCTCGACGACGCGACCTGGACCGCCCTGCGGGGCGAGCTCGACGAACCGGCCGCGATCGAGCTCTGCCTGCTCGTCGGGCACTACGAGATGCTCGCCACGGCGATCCACACCCTGCGGATCCAGCCCGACCGACCGCGCTGAGCCGGTCGACGACCCGGCCCGCGGCCGGCCGCGTTCACCGGTCGGACCCGATCCGGCGCGCGCCGACTGACAGACTCCCGGGCATGACCCGCGTAGCGACGCTCTCGATCGGCGAATCCCAGTACGAGGATCGGTTCTGGCAGATCCTCGAGGCGACGGGCCTCGAGCGCGAGGAGTTCGAGGGGCTCGACTACTTCTCCTACGTCCCGTTCTTCGTGATCGCCGGTGCGACCGTCGCCCCGCGGATCCGCGTCCACGGCGACCACACCCACTTCGAGGGCGTGACGATCGACGTGCCCGAGGGCGAGCTGGACTTCTTCTACGACGCGCTGCCGCACCTGCTGGCGCAGCTGACCGACGACGAGTCCGAGCCGCACGAGCACTAGCTCCTCCGCGGCCGGTCGGCCGGCGGAGCGGGCCTGCTCGGCGGCTACGCCTCGAACAGCGGCAGGGCGATCAGGACCCGTGCCCCGCCGCCCTCCGACGCGCCCAGCTCGACCGTGCCGCCCGACCGGGCCGTACGGTCCCGTACGGTCGCCAGGCCCAGGCCGCCGCGCGCCACGGCGCTGTTGACCTGCCCGAAGTCGAAGCCGACGCCGTCGTCGGCGAAGTCCAGCACGATCCGCTCCGGCCGTCGCGAGACCGACAGCTGCACGGTGCGGGCGTGCGAGTGCTGGACCGCGTTGGTGTAGAGCTCCCGCGCGAACTGGACCAGCAGCCCGTCGTGGACGCCCGCCGCCCGCGGGTCGACGTGGACCTGGGCGTTCGGGCCGTTCTGCGCCCGCGCCGTCGCGGCCAGCGCCTGCTCCAGTCCGCCCGTGACGGCGGCGGCGCCCTCGTCGACGTCGAGGTCGCTGACCGTCTCGGTCAGCCGGTCGAGCACCACTCCGAGCGTGGCGTCGCCACGCAGCAGCGCTTCCGGCGACCCGTCGCTCGCTTCGATCAGGTCCTGGCGGGCGCCGAACAGCAGCTGCAGCACGTCGTCGTGGAGCCGCTCGGCGAGCCGGCGCCGCTCGGCGTCCTCGGTCTCGAGCAGCCCCTGCAACAGCTGGTTGCGACGCTCGGTCGCAGCGAACAGCCGCTGCGCCCCGTGGGCCCGCTCGCGGACCACGATCATCGAGATCGCCGCGACCCAGAGCAGCGCCACCGTGATCGCGGGCTGCGGCGTCGGTCCGGTCAGCGGGAGCAGCACGGCAGTGGTGAGCGCGACCGGCAGCGCCAGCGTCCACGGCAGCACCATCGACTGGACCACGGGAATCAGCAGGGCGACGGGCAGCACGTACGGACGGGCCTCGCCGATCAACAGCAGGCAGCCGGCCAGGAAGGCGAAGTCGGTGATGATCGCGCCGTAGTACCAGGCGTCTCGGCGCGGAGACCAGAAGAACCGGGCTCCGGCGGCCAGGTACAGGGCGGTGGAGGCGGCGACCCAGTAGTAGGCGGGATCGGCCCCGCCGACCAGCAGCGGGATCCCGATCACGACCGGGATCAGGCCGAGCCGCGAGGCGGCGACGAAGCCGCGGCTCTTCCGCAGCACGGACCCGTGGATCCCGCGCTCGGCGGGGTCGGGCGCGACCGCGACGTTGATCCGGGCCCGAACCTCGGCGGAGCCGCCGAGCTCGTGCAGCACCCGCACGTCGTCGACCCCCGGCCGAGTCATCAGGGCGGCGCGCCGCAGCTCGCGCCGCTGGCCGTCGAGGTCGTTGCGGGGGACGGCCCGGATCGTGGCATCGGCGCCGCAGGCGGTGCGACGGACGTCGATCTCGATCCCGGTGGTGGTCGGTCCGGCGATCAGGCCGAGCGCGTCGCGGACCATCGCCTCCAGCGGCTTGGCGACCGTCGGCGGCAGGTCGCCCTCGATGGTGACCGAGACGGTGGCGCTCACCGACCGGCGTTGCGCCAGGTGCCGGAGCGCGGCCTCGACGCCCCCGTGGAGCCCGGGCGGCGCGTACAGCTCGTACGCGATCTCGCGGATCCGCGCGATGATGCCGCGCAGCTGCGTGACGAGGGCCGCGGACATCGCCGGCGACGGATCCGAGGTCGCGACCTGCCGGCGGATCGCGCGGACCGGGTCGAGGGCCGTGTGGCGCAGATCCTCGGCGACCCGCTCGCGGACGGCCTCGCTGGGGCCGCGGGCGAGCTCGGACCAGACCGCCTCGAGGTGCCGCAGGCGCCGCACGAAGCGGTTCCGTCCGCGACTGGCCGCGATCGCCACGGCGAACGCCCAGAGCGCGACGCCGTAGAACGCGAGGATCTCGGCCAGGCTGCCGCCGAGCAGCGGACGCATCACGGCGATCGTGAGGGCCGAGCTGAGCAGCGCCGGGGTGGTCATCACGAACGCCGCGATCGACGGGAAGACGACGTAGAGCATCAGCGCGTAGCTGTCGTCGGCGCCGCTCGCCGCACAGGCGCCGAGCCAGGCCGCGAGGTCGACGGTGAGGACCAGGTGGACCATCCACGGCCGGTGACGTTCGACACTGCGCCACAGCCACGCGGTGGAGCCCACCATGAACCCCACGGCGACGACCGCGAGACCCAGGAGGACCCATGGTTCGCGGCCGGGGGAGAGGAACGCCAGCGCGGCGGTGGCGATCAGCGTGGCGCCGCGCGCGGTCGCCAGCATCAGCAGGCTGGCGCGTTGCGCCTCCACGGCCCGGCTGCCCCCGCGCTCCCGCGTCGCTCGGTACCCGCCCACGCGGGCACGCGGGGTGACTCCGAAGCGCATCGCGCGGAGTCTAGCCGCGGTCCCGGCCGCCGTCGAAGGAACCGGCCCCGGACGGGGCTGCGCTCATCGAATGTTCGATCGCGGCGACGGATCGGCCGGTCTACGCGCGTGCGCCGCCGAGGCCGAGCAGCGCGGCGAGGCCCAACGCGCTGCGTGGCGCGTAGCCGGCCCGCCAGAGTCCCCCGTGGACGGCGGTGATGGCTTCGTCCTGCCACGGGTGCTCACTGGCCGGTGTGGCGTGGGCGGTGTGCAGGTCGTGGACCAGGAGCGCGGCCATCAGGGTGTTGCTGGTGGCGGGTTCGAAGATCTCGACGCCGAACCGGTGCGCACCGGCGTAGGCGGCGGCGAGCGCCCGGTTCTTGACCACCGAGCGGGTGCGGGTCGGCGGGGCGACGTGCAACGACACGGTGGTGCCGGCGTCACGCGCGGCGGTCGCCCGCCACCGCTGCAGGCGCTTGGCGAGGGCGTAGTTGGGACCCTGCTGCGGGACCAGGCTGTCGATGATCGCCGGACCGCCGGTCACCGGGTACGCGCGCTGCAGCAGCCGCCCGCCGGACAGGGCCTGGAGCGGCCGGCCGGCCAGGCGGCTCGTGCGGGACCGCCCGTCGAAGACCGCGTTGGCGTGGGCGACCGCATCCTCCGGCGCGACGAAGACGTCGGTCGGGGTCGCCAGGAACGCGAGCGCGACGTCGCTGTGTGCCCCGAGTAGCCGCTCGGTCAGCGCGTCGACCGCGACCGCGACGCGGACGTTGGTCGCGCCGTCGGCGTAGACGTAGTTGCCGAGCACCAGCGGCGCGGAC
>JBAZOW010000146.1:0-8947 GCA_041648495.1 Patulibacter sp. | reverse complement strand
GACTGCCCGGTGGTCGTCAGCTGTCGCTCGGTGACCGCTGTTGCCTGGCCCTCGCCGCGCGCAGCACGCCCGCCGCGGTGCTGACCGCGGATCGGGCGTGGGTCGATCTCGACCTGCCGGTGGACGTCCAGCTGATCCGCTGAGGACGTGGTCCGCCCACGTCCTCAACGACCCGCGAAGGGCCGCCGGCGGTGCCGCGCCGGAGCCCAGCGCGTCATCCCTGCGGTTGGGTCTCCATGTTGACCACGTCGAGGATCGGGATCGCCAGGTCCAGCAGGCCGATGTCGAGCACCAGCTTGATCGCGCCGGCGATCGGCAGGTCGTCCGTCGCCTCCTGCAGAGCAGGCAGCATCAGGAACGACAGCGCGGTCGGGATCGGGGTGAGGACCCCGATCGTCGTGTCGTACATCCACTCGTCGTGGAACGCTGGCGGGACCTTGTCCTTCGCCTTCTCGCCCATCACGATCGCGTAGACGAACAGCGCGCTGCCGAGCAGCGAGGACGACAGCAGCGCGATGCTCCGGTTGGCGATCAGCCCGGGCTCCTCCTTCCGTGCGCCGATCAGCCCCGTCGCGAGCAGGATCGCCGGGGATCCGAGCCCGAGGATCGCCATGCTCTTCTGCAGGACGCTGTCGCCCCAGTCCTGGCCCTTCGACGGCCACTTGAAGACGAACGACAGGACGCCCAGCACCCCGGCGACCAGCGACAGCAAGCTGATCACGCTGTCGAGGCCGTCGTCGGAGTCGGTCCCGACGATCAGCGTGTCCCGGAGGGTGGTCAGGATCCCGACGGTCAGCTCCGAGGCGAACCCGACCCAGTGGTAGGCGGTCTCGGCGTCCTCGGGTCCGGGGACCTGGTTCGGCAGCACGCCGTCGGGGAACGGCTGCTTGCCGGTCAGGATCTCGTAGAGGATCGTGAACGGGAACGCGAGCACCAACGAGACGATCCCGTTGTAGGTCAGGTCGCGCTGCAACCCCTCCTGCGGGTCCCAGTTGGGGATCGACGACCCGGCCGGCGGGGTCCAGCCGTTCTTCGGGGCGTCCCACGACAGCTCGGCCAGGCCCCAGAGCCCGTCGTAGATCAGCTGCACGGCGTCGGCCAGCAGGTGCCCCTTCGGCAGCTTGCTGTTGATCGTGTCGAGCAGCCACGTGATCGCGGCGCTCGCCAGACCGAGGAAGCTGAGCACGATCGCGTCGGCGAAGTCGAGCATCCCGGTCAGGAACTCCTGCCCGGCCTGGATCAGGTCCTTCAGTGCCACGTTCTCGAGCGCGTTCGGATCGTTCGACCCCGTCGCCTTGATCAAGGCGATGATGGCGTTCCCGAGGTCGGTGAACCCCTTCTCGAAGGCGTCGATGCCGCCTTCGAAGAGTTGGACCGCGTCCTCGAAGTCCTTCAGGAACGCGTCGATCGCCTCCTGCAACGCGGTCGGGAAGGCGTCGTCGAGCAGCGCGGCCAGGTCATCGACGCCGCCCGACGACTTGACGGCGGACCCCAGCTGGCTCTGCAACCACTGGGCCTGGGGGTTCGCGGTCAGCTGCGCGGGGGTGGTCTTCCCGCCGCCCAGCGCGCCGCCCGTCCCCTGGATCGGGGTGGTGGCGTTCGGCGGCTGGCCCAGCGGCTGCCAGTTCGCTCCGCCGAACTGCTGCATGGTCTGGCCACCGAACAGCGCGGCGGCCTGACCGACGGAGTCGTTGATCTGGCCGGCCTGCTGGGCGAAGAAGCTGGAGCTGTTGGATCCCGTGGGATCGACCTGCTGCGTCGCCCACTCGACCAATTCCTGGGCGGTGAACAGGCCCTCGTTGATCGCCTGCATGAACGCCCACTGCGTGTCGAAGACGTTTCCGACTTCGAACAGCGCCTTGAGGAAGGCGATGATGTCCTTGATCGCCGACTCCAGTGCCGAGAAGACGGCGGTGATCGCGTTGCAGGCGTCCTCGACGCAGGTGATCACGAAGTCGCCGATCTCGGTCGCCTCCTTGCCGATCCAGATCGCCATCGAGACGACGCCCTTCTCGACGTCGACCGCGACGTCGGCGACCTTCGTCGCCCCGGCCTTGATGCCCTTCCAAGCATCCGAGAACAAGTGGTCGGCCTCGTGGAACAGGTGGACTCGCGGCTGGTGCTGGGCCTGCCAGGCCGCCCGCATCGCGTCCCCGCTCTCGAACGCCACGTAGGCCGGTCGGGTCGGGTCGGAGTTGTTGATGATGAAGCCGGCCGGGCTGCCCGGGGCCGGGGTGTAGGCGGCGCCGGAGGGAGCCGCGGTGTCGCCGACGGGGGAGTACCCCAGCTGCATCATGTTGTTGATGTTGGTGGCCGCGTCGCTCGCCGGCATGTTCGGCGAGCTGCCCTGGACCCCGGGGAAGAGCGAGCCGCCGCTCGGGGTCTGCGCGGTCGACAGCATCGTCGGGCCGAACGACTGCGCGTCGGGTGACAGGTAGGGCAGGACGCCGGAGCTGCCGTTGGCGTTCGCCACGTCCGGGGTGGACATGTAGGTCTGGACCGATGCTCCGGGACTGATCGAGACCGGTCCCGGGGCTTGGCCGGGACCTCCGCAGATCGCGCCCTGCAGATCGGTCAGGATCAGGCTCGGCGGCGTGAAGTCGTCGGCGAGCACCGAGACGGTGATCGTGCCGCCCGCGTCCGTCGTGACGGTCGTCGGCGTGGTCTGGTTGACGAACACGTTGGTCCCGCCGATCATCACCCCGCAGTCCGCGCTGGCGGTCAGCTCGAGCGGGTAGCCGGCCATCGGGTAGTTGTTGGCGTCGGTGACCGTGGCCTGCACCATGTAGCTGGTCACGTCGTAGGTGTTCGTGGTCTGGCTCCGAACGTCACCGCCGCTCCAGTGCGGGCCGCCGCCCCATTCGGGCACGCCGGACGGGTTGCGCCACGGCGTGCTGACCGTCTGCGTGTACGCGGCCAGGGCGTTGTCGTTGATCGCGTCGGCGGTGAAGATCGTCTCGGGATCGGCCGGATTGAGCGACGGGTAGACCCCATCGACGTCGATCGCGATCGGCACCGGCGGCGACCACTGCGGCAGCAGGCCGCCGTTGGTCCATCCGATCTGCCGGATGACCGAGAGGTTGTGCCCGTTGGGGGCGTTGTGCACCACGTAGAGCGTCACGAGTCCCGACAGGGCCCGGTTGTCCGATGCCGTCCGCGTGGGGTTGGGCACGGCCACGGCCTGCACGACGGTGCCGGTCGCCGCCGGGATCGGCACGATGCCGGGGAATCCCGGACCGCCTCGCGACACGACGTACGGCACGCCGCCCACCAGGGCGAAGGCGACGGGGTTGCCGTGCGGGTCGTTCGTCTGCCCGAACACGCTCTGGACGGGGGACGACACGCCGTTGACGCTCAGGGTCTGGACCGATCCGGCCGCCCCCGACCAGCCGTCGGAAAAGCTGATCTTGTTGCCGAAGAGCTTGTTGCCACTGTAGATGGTGGCCTGCGCGCCGTTGCTGCCGCTGCCGTTCGCCCCGCGGGCGAGGCCGACCTCCAGCGGGTTCGAGGCCGAGAAGCCACTGCCTTGGAGGGTGATGGTCTTCCAACCGTTGCCGGGGCCGGCGAAGCTGAGCAGCACCACGTCCGAGCCCGAGATCCCGTAGACCACGGGGACCGCGGGATAGTTCGGTCCGATGGCCGCGCCGTAGCTGAGGCCGAGCGCGCCGAGCGACCGACCGTCGATCGGACGCGGCGTGACCCACGTCCCGTCCGGAAGCATCCAGGTGTGCTGGAGGTTGCTGCCGTCGTCCCAGAAGACGTCGACGAGACCATCGCTGGATCCGGTGACGGCGGCGACCACGCTGTTGGCGGGCCAGATGCCGTTCGGCCCTCCCGGCAGCGGATCGACGCTCCACCCGGTCGACTGGCTGCTGTCGCGCGAGACGTAGACGACCTGCGTGGCGTTATTGATCTCGACGATCGCGAACGCCTCGGGGGCCCCGCCCTTGGTCGGGTTGCGGAAGGTGGCGACGGCGTTCGGCGAGTTCGCGTCGTTGATCAGGACCGCGTCGGACGCGATCTGGTCCTGGCTGAGGACGCTCGAGAGGGCGACCGGGAACGGCTTGACCGGGACATAGCTCGACGCCGTCGTGGCGCGATCGGTGGCGGGAACGCTCATGAGTAGCTCTTGACGTCGACGGAGAATGGCTGTTTGTTGGCGAGGAGGATCGGGCCGCCGGCCCATTCTTGGGTGCCGTAGGCGGCCTGGTTGACCGTGTGCGCGGCCTGGTACCCGGTGTCGTCTGGGCGGAAGAGGTACAGGTGACCGGCCGAATTGACGACGAAGAGCGCCGCCAGCTCGGCCGGATGCGCGACGGGCGCAACCACCGAGAGCACGGCGTTGACGGATGCCACCACCTGGCTGGGCGGCGCGAAGAACGGCAGCTGGCCGTCGAGCGCCCAGAGCAGCTGGGGTATGAACCACAGGGAGCTGGTGATCGACAGGTCGCCGTCGGGCGGCAGGTCGGACTTGACGAAGTCGATGTCGTCGACCGCCGAGAAGTAGAGGCTGGTCCGGGTGCCGGTGCCCGAGAGCTGGCCGGCGCCGACCCACGTGCTGGTGTCGGCGACCGGGACGGGCGAGGGGCGGGACGCGCCCGAGCTGGTCGGCCACATCAGCAGCGTCCCGCTGTCGTCGGTGTAGAACGCGCAGGCGGTGTTGGTGGCGCTGTTGCCGCCGGCGATGACCTGGCGCAGCGCGCCGTTGCCGTTGCCTGCCGGGTTTCCCGGAAATGCGCTGCTGTTGCGCGAGAGCGAGCCGGCGTTGCTGAACGTGCCCGTCCAGAAGCCCAGATCCGAGCTCTTGGTGACGTTGGCGATCAGGTCGAAGCCCTGTTCGCTCGTCGGCACGAGAACGAGGTCGTTGTAGCTCAGTCCGCCCCCGAGGCCGTCGTACACGGTGGTCGCCCACGTGCCCGACGGGGAGTCCCACTTGACGGTGACCAGGGCGTCTCCGCCTTGGGCGGCGTAGACGACGGGGTTGCGCCCGCCGCCGCCCGGGGTAGCCGGGGTGTAGGCGACGTGCAGGTTCCCGAGCTTGGTGTTCCAGGTCTTCGGGTTGTACTTGTTGGGCACCGAGCTCGGGTCCGTGGGGTTGTATCGGCCACTCCAAGACGACTGGCCGTCCATCCACGCCTGTCGCATCGCCCCGGTCTCGTCGATCCAGAAGCAGTTGACGCTGCCCGGGGCGCCCATCGAGTTCTGGGCGATCACCGCCGCCCCGTTGCAGCGGTACTGGCCCTGGGCGAACGGCTGCAGCGAGAATCCGCCCTGGGGGTCGCGACACAGGTACTGGAGCACGTTCGGGTAGGACCTGCCGTTGCTGGTCCCGGCGGCCGAGATCACCGCCTCGGGATAGCCCTGGACGATCTGGAGGTTCTTGCCGTGAGCCTGGACCACCGGCTGGTTGGGCAGCGGCTTGAGCTGATTGCGGAACGCCGCGACCGGCGAGCAGTAGCCGAACTGCTGCGTACCCTCCGCGGTCGGCGTGACGGCCTCTTCGACCGTGCTCATCGCTGCCCTTCCGGGCGGGGCTTCTTCGTACTTGCGACCGCGTCCATGGCGGCGACCTCTCGTTGGGGGGAAGAGTCGCCGCTGTATATCCGGCCTATGTGTACGGCGGCAATCGCTCTGGACGTTTGTCCCCAACCGGGAGCTATCGGGGTTTATGGATCCTCGGAACGGGGGACCAGGGCCGCTCGGTGTCCGGACGAGCCGCGGCCCCGAGGAACCTCAGCGCCGTCCGCGCTTGCGCTTCTCGTCGATGCTGATGCCGACCGCCACGCCCAGCGCCATCCCCATCCCGATTCCCAGGGCGAGGTTGTCGAGCACGATCCCGACGCCGGCGCCGAGCGCCAGGCCGATCCCGATTCCGGTGGCGAGTCCTTCGCTCTCCTTCGCCTCGTCGTCGGGAGTGGGCGGTTCCTGTCCGGAGGCCATCTGCATACGATCGCAAAGATCGTCGGCTGATCGGGACGGGCTCGGCGCTCGGCGCGGACCGGGCTCGAGCGGGCTCGGAGCGGGCGGCGGTTCAGCGCGGTCCGTTGGTCTGGAGCAGGACCACGGGACCGTCGCCGAAGCGACCGAAGGCGTTCGTCGCCAGCAGCGCGGCGGTCGCCTTGCCGGTGTAGACCGGATCGAGCGGGGGACCGTCGTGCGCGGCGGCGAGCGCTTGGGCGGCGGTGGCCTCCGGGGTGGCGTGTCCGTAGCCCGGCCCGAGCCAGTCGGTCGTGACGTCGAGGTCGTCGACGGTCAGGTGCTGGTCGGGGAGGTCCGCGCCGCGCTGCCGCAGCAGCTTCTCGGTCCGGCGCGCCAGCCGGACCAGCGCCACCGCGTCGAGCCGCAGCGTGTCGTTGACCACGACCGCGACCACACGGGTCCGCAGTCCGGCCATCCTCAGCCCGAGCAGCAGGCCGGCCGCGGTCCCGCCCGACCCGACCGCGGTCACCAGGTGCGACGGCTCGGGCATGACGCCGTCCCGGACCTGCGCGGCCAGCTCGAGCGCGGTCTCGACGTAGCCGAGCGCGCCGACGGCGGACGACCCTCCGGCGGGTAGCACGTACGGCAGCCTGCCGCGTGAGCTGTGCCGAGCCAGCAGCCACGGCGCGCAGGCGATCGTGCGGGCCTTGGTCCGCGTGAAATGCAGCGTCGCGCCGGACTCCCGCAGCCGACCGAGCTGGGCGCGGACGTGGTCGTCGACCGGCTGGTCGACGAGCGCGAGCGCGGTCCCGATGCCGTGCTCCGCGGCGTAGCGGGTGACCGCGTATCCCCAGTTGGTGCCGAGCCCGCCGAAGCTGAGGATCGTCCGCCGTCCGCGCCGTTGCGCGTCGGGTATCAGCCACTCGAGCTTGCGGACCTTGTTGCCGCCCCAGTCGCCGTCGCCGAACGGACCCTCGTCCTTCAACCAGACCGCGGAGCCACCACCGTCGGACGCCCAGTCGCCGAGCGGGGTCAACGGGGTCGGCCCGGTCCCGAGCTGGATGTGGGGGAGCCTCTCGCGGAGCGCCGGAAACCGCTGGTGGAGGTACGGGACGGGCATTGCCACGATCAGCGCGCCGCGATCCGCGCCGTCTTCGTGGTCCCGAGCACGTTGCCCGCCGCGTCGAGCGCCCGGAGTCGGACGCTCGCGGGTCGTCCGGGGACGCGGATCCAGGTCTCGAAGCTCGTCCAGACCTGGGTGCCGAGCACGGCGCCGTCGGGACCGAGGACCTGCCAGCGGGCGACCTCGGTCGCGCCGTTCCAGCTGACCCAGACGTTGGTCGCGCCGTTCGGTGCTGCCTTCGCCCGGGCCTTCGGCGGCGCGGACGGACGACCCTGCCACGGCATCCGGTAGTAGCGGTAGTTGTCGTAGCCGGAGGGCAGGTCGACGTCGAAGCGGACCTTCCCGTCCGGGCCGAACTCGGTCCCGCGGGCCTGCGAGCCCCAGCCGATCATCAGGCCGCCGTTGGGCAGTCGCTCGCTGTTGCCCTGCGTCGCGGCGAACAGCTTCTCGCCGGGCAGCCGCACGTCGGCGGCGAGCGTCGCGGTCTTGGCCTCGCGGTCGAGCCGCAGCACGATCGAGCGGGAGCGCTTGCCCTGCTCCTCGGACGAGTTGTCGAATATTCGGATCGTCCCGTCGGACTGCACCCGCGCGTCGTGCTGCAGCGCGAACTGCGTCCCGGACCCCATCTTGAAGTCGCTCTTGCGACCGCCCAGTCGCCAGTCGATCTGTCCGGTCGCCTTCGAGATCCGGTAGACCGCCGACGTCTGGCGGGCCGAGAGAATCAGCCCGTCGCCGTCCTCGTCGACCGAGTTCATGTGGAAGTAGTCGATCCGCGTCGACCGCGGACTGATCCCGCTGCGGGTGCTCTCGTCCAGGCCGACGTGGTCGAGCGAGTGCCACTCGAAGAGCACCAGCCCGGTCGCGATGTCGATCTCCTGCACGATCGAGTCGATCGCGACGCCGCCCTGGACCTGGCTCAGCGGCCGCAGGTCGTAGCGGACCGGCTGGTAGATGATCGTCATCAGCGTGCCGCGCGGGGTGATCAGGGCCTCGTGCATGTCCAGGTGGTAGCCGTTGCCGGCCTTGACCCGGGCGAGCTGGTGGTAGCGCTGGTCGAGGATGAAGACGTCGCCGTAGCCCTCGCCGCGCGAGCTCGGACCCTGCCAGTAGGTCAGCACCGGCCGGCCCTGGTAGGTCTGGCTGCGGAACTCCGTCGCGGTCTGACCCGCGGGCGTCTTCTGGAAGAAGACCATCCGTCCGCGCTCGTCGAGGATCATCGGGCCGCCGTCGCCCCGGCCCAGCTTGGGGGCGAGGAAGGTCTTGGCGGACAGCGCCTCGGCCGTCGGCGCCTGGAGGATCTGCGGGATCGGCGGCAGCAGGTCGGGGCGCGTTCGCAGCGAGAGCAGCTGCTTGGTGTCGCCACGCTTGGTGTCGGCGGCCGTCGGCAGCGCGGTGAACCGGGCGGTCCGGATCCGGTACTGGCCGCCGCTCGCCTCGGTGCCGGTGATCTTCAGCGTGCTGCGGACCGTGACCCGCTCGTCCGAGAGGAACCGCTGCTTCGGGATCCAGCTGGCGCCGGCCCCGTCGGAGTGGGTGCGGACGGTCCCGCGGTGGCGACCGCTGCGCGACCCGGTGACGGTGATCTTGCCCACGTCGGCGACGGTGGCCCCGCGGAAGCTCAGCTGGGTCGCGGGGGAGGCGACCTGCGAGTTCGGCTGCGGCGAGACGGTGACCGCGGCCTGGGCGGTCGTCGTGGCGCCGAGCAGGCCGACGAACGTCAGGCCGACGACCGCGGGTAGTCGGCTTCGCCGCCCTGCCGACCGTCCTGGTCGGTCGGTGCGGGCGGGCGGGGTGCCGAGATCGAACACGAGACCGCACGCTACCCCGGCGGCTCCGCGCCGTGTCGCAGTTCCCCTGCAGAGCGGGGGGGAACGCGAGCGTGTCGCGCGGACCGATTCCGTGCGT
>JBAZOW010000145.1:0-8962 GCA_041648495.1 Patulibacter sp. | reverse complement strand
AGCGGGGCGCGAACGTCGTGTCCGCGGGCGGGCTCGACGCGATCGACGGGCGCTACGTGCCGGGCATCGTGCTCGACCAGGTGCCCGACGACGCGCAGATCCTCCACGAGGAGGTCTTTGGTCCGGTCGCGCCGATCGTCACCTTCCGCGACGAGGACGAGGCGATCCGCAAGGCCAACGACACCGAGTATGGGCTGGTCGCCTACGCGTACACCCGCGACGCGGCGCGGCTGCTGCGGCTGTCGCGCAAGCTCGAGGCGGGGATGATCGGGATCAACACCGGGATGGTCTCCAACCCGGCGGCGCCGTTCGGCGGGATCAAGGACTCCGGGTTCGGTCGCGAGGGCGGGCCCGAGGGGATCGAGGAGTACGTCTCGGTCCGCTACGTGGCGATCCCGGACCCGCGGGACTGAACAGCGGTGGCGGAGCTGATGCGGATATGGCCCCACGGGTGGGCCGAATCCGCATCAGCTCGGGTCGTGCCGTGGGCTGATGCGGGTCAGTCGCCGACGACCGGCGCCAGCCGCAGCGCCAGCAGCAGCTCGGTGACGCGGCCCTCGACGGGGCCGGGCAGGGCGTCCTCGGCCGCCTTGACCCGGGCGGCCGCGGTGTTCTCGTGGATCCCGAGTCGCGCGGCGGTCCGCCGCGGGCTCGACCGCTCCTGCAGGTAGGTCTCGAGCGTCTCCGCCAGACGTCGGGCGCGGGGCGTCCGCGCCGCGAGCGGGCCGAGCTGGGCCGCGACGAACCGCCGCGCCTGCTCGTGGTCGGTGGTCGCCAGGGCGGTCACGGCGACGTCGGCGTAGTGGCTCACGGCGTGGCCCGGCCGTCGGTCGCCGTCCGGTCCGCCCCCGTCGCCCCGCACCCTGCTGCCGTCCGGCGCGCCCTCCGGCACCGCGGCGTCCAGCCGGAAGACCCGGCGGGCGTGCATCGCCTCGACGTGGGCGTGCCGGAAGCCATCCGGACCGCGGGCCGGGCCCCCGACGGCGATCCGCAACTCGGTCGGAGCGTCGGTGGGGGGGCGCAGGGCGCGGACCGCCTCGACGGAGAACCCGCGGCGGTGCCCGAGCCACCCGGCGACCAGCCCGTTGCCGATGGTGGTCAGCAGCAGCGTGCCGGCGTCGAGCGGAACGACGGTCTCGCGCAAGGCCCGCTCCAGCGCCGTCGTGGCCACGTTCGCGCCCGCCGGACTCCAAGCGACCAGCGCCAGGTGCTCGCGGTCGAGCGCGTAGCGCAGCCGCCGACCCGCGGCCTCCGGATCGAGCGGGACGCCGTCGAGCAGCTCGCGGACGGTCTGGGCGCGGACCGCGTCCGACGAGCGGATCCACTGGGCTCGCTCCTCGGCGTAGCGACGCTGGGCGGCGTCGGTCAGCGCGTCGATGAACGCGAACATGTAGGCGGCGCCGTGCTCGAGCGCCGTGGCCAGCGCGGTCGGGTCGTCGATCGCGGCCCGCAGCTCGCCGACCAGCGTGCGCCAGAACGAGCCGTGGGCGATCCGGTACGTCTGGACGAGGGTCTCGGGCGGCAGCCCGCGGTGGACGAGCAGCCGGACGAACGCGACCGCCAGCGCCGGCGGCTCGGCGGTCGTCGGATCCTGCTGGCGCTCGGCCATCGTCGCGAACAGCATCGCGTTGGCGTCGACGCTGTCGCGCATCGCCGCCCGCAGCTCGGTCTCGCGGCCGAGCGCCGGGATCTCGCGGGCGATCGCGTCGCTGATCTCGGTCACGACGCGGTGCCGCCAGGCCTCCTGGGCGGCCAGGTTCGTCGCCAGCGCGATCCACGGACCGGACTGGGGGGCCCCGGACGACGCGGGATCGAACGAATTCATGGCCAGAGCCTAGTCATACGCGAGAAACTTGTGGTCGAACCACTGTTACTTGCGGTAGCACCCGCGGGAGGCTGGCCGTATGTTGCCCACCGCTGCGGACTACGTGATCGTCGGGGCCGGCTCGGCCGGCTGCGTGCTGGCGAGCCGGCTGACCGAGGACCCCGGCACGTCGGTCGTCCTGATCGAGGCCGGCGGGAAGGACTCCAGCCTCAACGTCAAGATCCCTCTTGCGTTCCCCAACCTCTTCCACGGTCCGCTCGACTGGGACTACGCGACCGACCCCGAGCCGGCCTGTCACGACCGCCGGCTCTACATCCCCCGCGGCAAGTGCCTCGGCGGGTCGAGCGCGATGAACGCGATGCTCTACGTCCGCGGGCGTCCGTCCGACTACGACGGCTGGGCGGCCGACGGGGCCGCCGGCTGGGGCTGGGCGGACGCCAAGCCGTACTTCCTCAAGGCCGAGGGCAACAGCCGCGGTGCGTCGGACGACCACGGGACCGACGGTCCGCTGCACGTCCAGGACGCGAAGTCGCCACGCCCGCTGAACCAGCGGATCATCGACGGCTTCGTCGCGTCGGGGCTGGACCGCAACCCCGACTACAACGGGCCCCAGCAGGACGGCACCGGCATGTTCCAGGTGCTGCAGCGCGACGGGCGGCGCTGGAGTGCGGCCGACGCCTACCTGCACCCGGTTCGCAAGCGCAAGAACCTGACGGTGGTCACCCACGCCCACGTCGAGCGGCTGGAGCTGGACGGGCGCCGCGTGATCGGCGTGCGCTACCGCGACCGCAAGGGCGAGCTGCACGTGCTGCGGGCGGGCCGCGAGGTGCTGCTGGCCGCCGGGGCGATCGGGTCGCCCCAGCTGCTGATGCTGTCCGGGATCGGCGACGCCGGGCAGCTGCGCCAGCAGGGCGTCACCCCGCTGCACGAGTTGCCGGGCGTCGGCCGGAACCTCCAGGACCATCCGATGCTGACCGTGCTCTCGGCGGTCTCCGACACCGAGACGCTCTACGGCGCGGACAAGCCCCGGCGCCTGCTCGAATGGCTGCTGCGGCGCAGTGGCCCGCTGACCTCGACCGCCGCCGAGTCGGTGGCGTTCTGGCGCAGCCGCCCCGAGCTGCCCGCCGCCGACATCCAGTTCCACTGCGGCGCCCTGTTCTACGAGCAGCACGGCGCCGAGACCTACGAAGGACACGCGATGACCATCGCCCCGGTGCTGCTGACGCCGAAGAGCCGAGGGCGGGTGGCGCTGCGCTCGGCCGACGCCCACGAGGCGCCCTCGATCCTGACCAACACGCTGCACGAGCGCGAGGACGTCGACGCGATGGTCGCCGCGATCAAGATGGCGCGGCGCGTCGCCGCGACGGGTCCGCTGCGGGCGACGGTGCAGAGCGAGCTGCGTCCGGGCAGTGAGCACGAGAGCGACGAGCAGATCGAGGCGAGCCTGCGCGACCGCGTCGAGCTGATCTACCACCCCGTCGGCACGTGTCGGATGGGCGCCGCCGACGACCCGTCCGCGGTGGTCGACCCCGAGCTGCGGGTCCGCGGGCTCGACGGCCTGCGGGTGATCGACGCCTCGGTCTTCCCGACGATCCCGGGTGGCAACACGCACGCGCCGACGGTGATGGTGGCCGAGCGGGCCGCGGATCTGCTGCGGGGACGCAAGCCGCTCCACGATGCCCGCGTCGCGACGGGAGCGACGGCATGAGCACGCGGACGGCGGCGGCGCTCGACGTCGCGATCATCGGGGCCGGGTTCAGCGGGATCGGCATGGGGATCCAGCTGAAGCAGGCGGGGATCCCGTTCACGATCTTCGACCGCGCCGAGGAGATCGGCGGGGTCTGGCACTACAACACCTATCCGGGCGCGGCCTGCGACATCCCCTCGGCGCTCTACTCGTTCTCGTTCGAGCAGCGCCGGAGCTGGACCCATCCGTGCTCGTCGCACGACGACATCAAGACGTACCTCGGCGAGGTCGTCGACACGTACGGCCTGCGCTCGCACCTGCGGCTGTCGACCGAGATCGCCGACGCGGCCTGGGACGGCGAGGACGGCCGGTGGACGCTGCGGACCGTCGACGGCGAGACGGTCGTCGCGTCGTCGGTGATCTTCGCCTGCGGGCAGCTGAGCCGCCCCGCGTGGCCGGCGATCCCCGGCCAGGATCGGTTCGGGGGGCACAGCTTCCACTCCGCGGAGTGGGATCACGACTACGACCTGCGCGGCAAGCGGGTCGCGGTGATCGGCACGGGGGCGAGCGCGATCCAGTTCGTGCCGGCGATCGCGCCCGAGGTCGGCCACCTGGACCTCTACCAGCGGTCGCCGTCGTACCTGCTGCCGCGCCGCAACAACGCCTACGCCGACTGGGCCCGCACCGCGATCGAGCGGATCCCGCCGCTGCAGTGGGTCCGGCGGCAGACGCTCTACCACTTCGCCGAGACCACGACCGTCGGCCTGACCACGCTGCCGCCGCTCGGGAAGACCGTCAAGTGGTGGTCGGAGGGCTTCCGTCGGTTGAGCGTCCGCGACCCCGAGCTGCGGGCGAAGCTGACCCCGGACTACCCGATCGGCTGCAAGCGGATCCTCTTCTCGAGCAAGTACTACCCGGCGCTGCAGCGCGAGAACGTCGACCTGATCGTCGACCCGATCCGCGAGATCACCGAGCGCGGCGTGGTCACCGCCGACGGGCAGGAGCGCGAGGTCGACGTGCTGATCTACGGCACGGGCTTCCGGACCCAGGACTTCGTCGCGCCGGTCACGGTCAGCGGTGCCGACGGGCGGGACCTGCAGCAGGCGTGGGTCGACGGGGCGGAGGCCCACCACGGGATGGCGGTCTCGGGCTTCCCGAACATGTTCGTGCTCTACGGCCCGAACACCAACCTCAGCGTCGGCTCGATCATCGTGATGATCGAGGCCCAGGTCGGCTACGTCCGTCAGGCGCTCGAGCACCTGCTGCGGACCGGAGCCGCGGCGGTCGACGTGCGGCCGGAGGTCCAGGAGGCGTCGAACGCGTCGATCCAGAAGGACTTCGAGGGCTCGGTCTGGACCAGCTGCTCCAGTTGGTACCGCAACGCGCAGGGCCGGGTCGTCAGCAACTGGCCGCACCGGATGGCGATCTACGAGCGGCTGGTCGAGCGGTTCGACCCGGCCGAGTACCGCACGATCCAGGCCGAGCGGGCGGCCGATCGGGTCGGTGTGGCGGACTGAGGGTCGGCCGGCGTCATCTACGTATGGCCCGGTGTCGCGACCGGGCGGTGGCGGAACGCCGTCGAGGTTGAGCACGTCATGCGTGTCGAACCTCGACGGCGTTCGGACGACCGGATCGCGTACGGCGTTTGACATACCGCGGAGTATTCGAATAATCTCCGTTACGTCATGTCTGCCGCCCGCTCGATCACCTCCGTCCCACCCGGCCCGCGCGGGCCGTTGCTGTGGCATGCGATCCGGTTCAACCGCTACTCCTGGAGCTACCTCGCGAAGGTCCAGGCGAAGTTCGGCGACACGTTCACGCTGAAGTTGCCCGGCGGCAAGGGCGGCTGGGTCTTCCTCTCCGATCCCGCGCACGTCAAGCAGGTCTTCACCGGCGATCCGAAGGTCTTCCACGCCGGCGAGGGCAACTCGATCCTGCTGCCGCTGCTCGGCAAGCACTCGGTGCTGCTGCTCGACGAGGCCCCGCACCTGCGCCAGCGCAAGCTGCTGCTGCCGCCGTTCCACGGCAAGCGGATGGCCGGCTACGAGGACCTGATGCGCCAGATCGCCCGCGACACGATCGCCGAGTGGCCGGTCGGCGAGCCGCTGCGGGCCTGGCCGCACATGCAGGCGATCACGCTCGAGATCATCATGCGCGCGGTCTTCGGCGTCGAGGGCGCGAAGCTCGCCGACCTGCGGTCGGCGCTCGAGTACCTGCTGGGCGAGGTCACCAACCCGCGCACGATGCTGCTGATCGCGACGCTCGGCGAGAAGCGGTTCTCGCGGCTCAAGTCGGTCCAGCGCCGGTTGAAGGCCGTCGACGACATCCTGTTGCCGGAGATCGCGCGTCGTCGCGAGGCGTCCGACCTGGAGGAGCGCGGCGACATCCTCTCGCTGCTGCTGCAGGCGACCGACGAGGACGGCCGCCCGATGAGCGATCGCGAGCTGCGCGACGAGCTGATGACGCTGCTCGTCGCCGGGCACGAGACCACGGCGAACTCGCTGTCGTGGGCGCTGGAGCGGCTGATCCGCCACCCCGACGCGCTGCAGCGTCTGCAGGACGAGGTCCGCGAGGGCGAGACCGACGTCTGGATGGACGCGGTCTGCCGCGAGACGCTGCGGCTCTGCCCGGTGATCTCGATCGTCGTCCGCGAGATCCAGGAGGACGTCGAGATCGCCGGTCACGTGATCCCGAAGGGCGCCCGCGTCGTGCCGTGCATCCACCTGGTCCACCGCCGCCCCGACATCTATCCCGATCCCGATGCCTTCAAGCCCGAGCGCTGGCTCGACCAGACGCCGGGGACCTACACCTGGATCCCGTTCGGCGGCGGCGTGCGGCGCTGCCTCGGGGCGAGCTTCGCGCTGTTCGAGATGAAGACGATCCTCGGCGAGATCGTGCGCTCGATGGACCTGCAGACGACGACCGCCCCCGACGAGCCGATGCGCAGCCGCGCGATCGCCCGCACGCCCGGCGGTCAGGCGGAGATCGTGGTCGCCCGTCGGGTCGCGTCGGCGACGCCCGAGGTGCCGGCGACGGTGGGGTGATGGCGACCCCGCGGCTGACGCGCAAGGAGCAGCAGGAACGGACCCGCGACGCGTTGATCCTGGCGGGAGCCCGGGCGGTCGCCGAGCGCGGCCTGCACCGGGCATCGATCGACGAGATCGCCCGCGACGCCGGGTTCACCAAGGGTGCGTTCTACGCCAACTTCGCCAACAAGGACGCGCTGGTGCTGGCGATCCTCGAGCGGCACTTCTCGACCGCGATCGAGGACGTCGACGACGCGGTGGCGTCCAACGACGAGGTCGCGGACCAGGCGCGCGACGCCGGGCTGAAGTTCGCGGACCAGATGGCCAGCGATCCCGCGTGGGGGCGGGTCTTCGTCGAGCTCGTCGGCCACGCGACCCGCGACGAGGAGTTCCGGGGCGAGATGCTCGCGCGGATCCAACCGTTGCGGGACCGGGTCGCGGCCGTCTACGCGCAGCGCGCGGAGGAGCTCGGGTTGGAGTCCGCGCACTCGCCGGACGAGATCGCCCGGATGACCTCGACGATGGCGAGCGGCGTGGCGATCCAGCGGCTGATCGATCCCGACGGGGTCCCGGACGACCTGTTCGCCACGATGCTGGTGCTGTTCTTCGCGGGGCTCCAGGCCACCGCCGGGTCACGCGAACCGGCGAAGTAGGGTTCCCGAACACCGGAAGGCCGCGACGCGGCCGACGGCGTAGGATCCCGGGGGAGAGCAACCGGTTCCGACGCGGGACCGCCCCACCAATGCCCCTGAGTCAGCCGAACCCCAGCGTCGTCTCCGCGGGACCGCCCGACGGCGATGCTCCCCGGATCGCGGCGTCTCGCAACGGCCGCGTCGCTCCCGACCGGGACGCGATCCTGACCCGCCAGGCCGAGCGCGAGTCGTCGGCCCGGACCTACGCCCGTTGGCTCGACATCGTGCCGGTGCGGGCGGCGGGCGCCGAGATCGAAGCGGCCGACGGCCGGACCTACCTGGACTGCCTGTCCGGGGCCGGGGCGCTGGCGCTCGGGCACAACCATCCCGAGGTCGTCGCCGCGCTGCAGCGGACGCTCGCCAGTGGGGCGATGCTCCACGCGCTCGACCTGGCGACGCCCGAGAAGGACGCCTTCACCACGGCGCTGCGTGCGTCGCTGCCGGCGGGCTTCCGCGCGACCGACCCGAAGCTGCACTTCTGCGGACCGGCCGGGACCGACGCGGTCGAGGCGGCGATCAAGCTGGCGCAGACCGTCACCGGCCGGCAGGGGATCCTGTCGTTCACCGGCGGCTACCACGGGATGACGCTGGGGGCGCTCGCCGCCAGCGGCGGCGTGGCCGCCAAGACCGCGGTCAGCGGGATCGCCGCCGACGTCACGCGGCTGCCGTACCCGTACCCGTACCGCTGCCCGTTCGGCGTCGGTGCGGAGAGCGCGGCGGTCTCGGCGCGCTTCGTCGAGCGGCTGCTCGACGACCCGAAGGGCGGCGTCGTGCCGCCCGCGCTGCTGCTGGTCGAGGTCGTCCAGGGCGAGGGCGGCGTCGTCCCCGCGCCCCACGCGTGGCTCCGCGAGATCC
This sequence comes from Patulibacter sp., assembly GCA_041648495.1. GTDB lineage: Bacteria > Actinomycetota > Thermoleophilia > Solirubrobacterales > Solirubrobacteraceae > Patulibacter. Next base: position 877 of record JBAZOW010000145.1, on the reverse strand, counting down.
GCCGGATCACCGCCGAGCGCGGGATCCTGATGGTGGTCGACGAGGTCCAGACCGGGGTCGGCCGGACCGGCACGACCTGGGCCCACGAGGCCAGCGGGATCGTGCCCGATGCGATCGTGATGAGCAAGGCGATCGGCGGCGGACTGCCGCTGGCGGTGGTCGCCTACCGCGGCGAGCACGACGGCTGGGCACCGGGCGCCCACACCGGGACCTTCCGCGGCAACGCGCTGGCGATGGTCGCCGGGGCGACGACGCTCGGGATCGTGGCGCGCGACGGCCTGGCCGAACGGGCGGCGGTGCTCGGCGCGCGGATTCGCGGCGAGCTGGACGCGGCCGTCGGCGAGCTGCCGTGGGTCGGCGAGATCCGCGGTCGCGGGCTGATGATCGGGATCGAGCTGGTCGACCCGGGCGCCGAGCCGGACGCGATCGGATCGCGGCCCGCGGCCCCCGCGTTGGCGGCGGAGGTCCGTCGGGCGTGCTTGGATCAGGGCGTGATCATCGAGCTCGGGGGACGACGGGACGCGGTGCTGCGGCTGATGCCGCCGCTGGTCCTGAGCGACGGTCAGGCGGACCGCGTGGTGCGCGTGCTGGGCGACGCGCTGCGCGCGGTCGACTCGCGGACGGCTCAGGTCGCCCGTCCGGAGTCGGCGTGACCCGCGGGTCACGGCGGCCGTTCGGAGCCGATCGGCTGGCCGCCGAGGACGAGGTCCTGCGCGGCCTGCTGAACGTGACGGTCGACGGGCTGGCGGCCGGACGTCGTCGGCGCGGCGGGCCGACGCCGGCAGGGGATCCCGGCGAGCCCCGACTCGCGCTGGCGGCGCTCTTGGCGGGCGAGACCGCGAACGGCCCCGCCATGGATGGCGGGGCGGACGGCGGT
>JBAZOW010000144.1:0-9148 GCA_041648495.1 Patulibacter sp. | reverse complement strand
CTGCAGGAGGAACGTCGAGGTGTGCAGCGAGGTCAGGAGGTTCTGCAGCAGGAAGATCGCTGCGGCCCCGAGGAGCGCGTTCGCCAGGCCGCCTTTGCTGCCGGCGAGGCTGACGCCGCCGAAGACCGCAGCAGCGATCGCCGACAGGGTGTAGGTCGACCCGATGTTCGGGTCGGCTGACCCCAGCACCGCGGTCAGCGCGAGGCCGGCGACCCCCGCCACCAGACCACCCAGTGCGTAGACCGCCACGCGGATACGCGCCGTGTTGACGCCGCTGGCGAACGCGGTGCGCTCGTCGTCGGAGGTGGCGATGAGGTAGACGTAGAACGGCGTCTGCCGGAGCAGGAGCCAGAGCCCGAAGACCGCGGCGATCGGGATCAGCGACGTGGTGCCCGCCAAGTTCGACAGCCATGCCGGCGTGCTTCCGCCGGGCGTGTCCATCAGCGTCAGCGTGATGCCGATGCAGATCAGGTAGCTGCCGAGCGTGGCCACGATCGGCTGGATGCGCAGGTAGGCGACCACCACCCCGTTGAAGATCCCGACGGCAAGTCCGGTCCCGAGCGCCGCGAGGACGATGGCCACCGGACTGGTGATACCGCTGTTGCCCACGAGCTCGTGGACCACCACGACGTTGACGAGACCGGCCGCGGGGCCGACGGAGAGGTCGATCGCCCCGTTGCCCGCGAGCAGGGTGATCGTCACCGCGAAAGCGACGAGGATCAGCGGCGCCGCCAGACCGATGGTCGTGCCGAGGTTGGAGAACGCGAGCGTACTCGTCGCGAAGACCAGGTTCAGTCCCAGCAGCAGGACGAACGCGGCGATCGCGAAGCGGACGCCGGCGTCGAGCGACCGCCGGCGGGGAACGGGTACGGCGATGACGTTAGACACGGTTCACTCCGAACATCGCGGCGAGCACCCGGTCGCGGTCGCGGTCGTCTCCGACCAGTCGCCCCGACACGGACTTGTCGCGGAAGACGACGATTTCATCGGCGACCATGAGCAGCTCCTCGATCTCGGTCGACAGCAGGACGATCGCCGCTCCTTCGTCGGCGACGCGGCGGTAGAGGCCATAGAGGGCGAGCCGGGTGCGGTGATCGACACCGCGGGACGGATCGTTCAGCAGGAGCACACGCGGGCCGGCGGCAAGCCAGCGGGCCAGCAGGACCTTCTGCTGGTTGCCGCCGCTCAGCGATCGGATCGACGCGCCCGGACCCGCGGTGACGAGCCCGAGCTGGTCCGCGAAGGCGTCGAAGCGCCGTCGAACGCTCTTCGCGTTGACGATGCCGAACCTCGTGTGCTCGCGCAGCGTGGAGATCGCGAAGTTGTCGAGGACCGACAGCGCCGGGAAGATGCCCTCCACCTTGCGGTCTCGCGGCACGTAGGCGATGCCGTGGCGGAACGCGTCGCGGAGTGAGCTCGGCGCACCACCTGGTAGGGGCTCTCCGTCCATCTCGATCGTCCCGCCGACGGGCGGAGTCAGGCCGGCCAGGACGTGGAGCAGCCGGTCCTGGCCGTGCCCCTCGAGTCCCGCGACGCCGACGATGCGGCCGGCCGGGAACTCCAGGTCGAACGGCGTGGCTCCGGTGTCGAGGGTCAGCTCGCGCGTGCGCAGCAACGCCGCGTTGGTCGCGGAGGGCTGGGGGTTCGTGGTCATGGCGTGTGGTGCTCCGGGTTGAGCAGGTGCAGCAGCCGGTCCTCGGTGATGTCCCCGTGTCCGAGGGTCGCGACCTTGCGACCCGAAGACAGCACCGACACTTCGTCGGAGAGCGTCAGGACCTCGTCGAGCCGGTGGGATACGAAGATCACCGCGGTGCCCTGGGCCATGCGCCGACGCACGGCGTCGAACAGCAGGTCCCGCTCGCTGACGTCGAGCGCCGCGGTGGACTCGTCGAGGACCAGGACGGCCGGGTCCGTGAGGAGGGCTCGGGCGATGGCGACCTGATGCTGGTGCACGAGCTCGAGGCCACCGACCGGACCCGTGACGTCGAAGGGATGGGTCGAGATCTCCGACAGGACCTCCGCGACGCGTGCGCGGCGGACCGCCCGGCTCTGGGCCCGCCTCGTCCAGCGGTCCTGTCCAAGCAGCACGTTCTCCTCGACCGAGAGCGTCGGGGCGACCAGGACCTCCTGAAAGACCGTCGCCACGCCGAGCTTGCCGGCGCCCCATGGTGTGCAGGGCGCCAGCGGTTGCCCGCCGATCGAAACTGCGCCGCGTTGCGGCGCGAGCACGCCCGAGACGAGCTTCACGAGCGTGCTCTTGCCGGAGCCGTTCTCCCCGAGCACCGTGTGCACGGTTCCCGGTCGGCACCGGAACGACACTCCGTCGAGCGCAACGGTGTTCCCGAATGCGACCCGGACGTCGTCGAGGGCGAGCGCGACGGCCCCCGCGTCCCCCGAAGGGGACGCGGGTCCCGGGCCACCGAAGGCCTGCTGGTCGCTGGTCAGCACCTCAGCGCGCCGTCCCCGCGCCGTCGCACGCACGAGGGATGTCGGAGTAGTCATACGGGCCGACCTCGCCCTTCTCCTCGAAGTACTCGTCCATCTGGCCCGTCGGCAGCGGGTCGTTCTCGAGGACCGGGAAGACGTCCGACGAGTTGGGCGTCATGCAGGACTCGTAGAGGCCCGGCAGGTCGGCTTGCGTCACGAGCGGCATCGGGACGAGCATCGTGTTGATCTTCGGACCGTTGCCGTTGAGCATGCGCATCGCGACGCGGACGGCCGTCTCGGCCGTCCAGCTGGGGAGCTGCCCGTAGCCGTTGAACTTGAACGTGTCCTTGTTCTGGTTCCAGTAGCCGAGCGCGTCGCCCGAGATCGATCCGGTGATCGCCGGCACCGGTCGCCCACCCTGCTTGAACGCCTCGGCGATGACCGGGGTCTCCGAGCCGGTCGTCCACACGGACGGAATCTTCGCCGGGTTCGTCGCGAGCGCGCGGAGGACCGCCTGCTTGGTCGGAGCCGGCGCCCAGTTGCCGTACACCTCGGCCGTGATCTTGGCTCCGTCCTTCTTCCACTGCTCCTTCGCACCCTCGTTCTGCTGCTCCGCCGCCGTGATGCCCTGGATGCCCTTGACCATCAGGATCGACCCTCCGTCGGCGCCGGCGGTCGCGTTCGCGGCCATCTGGGCCCCCACGCGTCGGAAGTTCGAGTCGACGTTCTGCGCGTACGGCGAGGTCGCGGTGCCGCCGAGCGTCAGGACCGGCACGCCCTTGTCGTGCGCGCTCTTGATCGCGGCGTTGAGGCCGGTCGGCGAGCCGACGAGGGCGAGGATGATCGAGCACCCCTGATCGGCGAACTGCCGGATCTGCTGATTCTCACGAGCGAGGTCGCCGTCGGACACGGACATCGAGAAGTCCGAGAGCAACCCGGCCTTCTGGTACCGGCCCACGATGCGCTTCATCTGCTTCGTGAGGGCGACACGCCACGGATTGCCCTGGAAGCTCTCCGAGTAGCAGAGCTTCCAGGGCCCCTTGGCGGCCTTGAAGTCGGCGTATGGAGACTTGGACAGCTCCCCGTCGTACCCGCCGTACTCCGCCGCGATCTCGGCGGAGAACTTCCGCGCGATCGGCGCGGCCTCGCCGAGCTGCACCCTGGCGTTCGCCGGTGCCTTCGCGGCCCCGGAACCCTGCGTTTCCGCCACGTCCTCGGTGCTGCCACCCGAGCTGCTCCCGCAGCCGGCTAGCACCGCGATCAGGACTACTGCGGACGCGGTGGCCGCTCCGCTTCGAATCGTCTGCTTCTTCATGGACTCAACTCCTTGTAGGTACTCCAGAACGGAACCGCTGAGGGCGCCCGCCAGCGAGCAACTCGCGCATGCGCGAGCTCGTGCTCGGGTCCGGTGGAACGCAGGTCGTCCGCACCGAGACACCGATCCTTGGTCCTCTTCGTGACTTCTCGGGGCGACATCGCCCCGCGCGGGTCGTCCGCGTCGCTGCTTACGCTTCGGCCGGGGGATTCACGAGGCCGTGCTCAGCACGAGTTCTGATCGTCGCGGCCGGCCCGACCCCGCACAGAGCGGCGGGCGCACCAGAGCGACGAGGGTGCTGCCATCTCAAACCACGGCGGAGCTCCGCGCAAGCGCGGCGGCGCGCGCGAGGCGCGCGTCCACCGGCGTGATCGGTCCGGGCACGACGTCTCCGTGAACGCGCCCGACGACTTCGCCGGCCTCGCAGACGGCGGCGTCCTCGTGCGCCGGAATGACGAACCGGTACTGCACCGCCCGCTTGATCGCTGCGCCCTCTTCGAGCTGGGTCACGGTGAAGTTGTTCGACAGCGTCGGCTCCCCGGCGAAGAGCGATGCCGGGCGCGTGAGGAGGGCGGCCTCGACGTCGTAGATGATGTCGCCGCAGATGTTCGCGACGCCCTCGGCCGTCTGCACCAGAATGCTCATCGATCCGATGGTGTGCCCACCGGTGAACTGGCAGGTGATCCCGGGCAGGATCGCGACGGGCCCCGAGAGCTCGAGGTCGAGCAGGCGCATCGCGTCCGGGACGTAGTTCCGGTCGAGGAGGTCGTGCATGTCCTCGCGGACGTTCCCGTGGCCGGTCACGCCGGCGCAGGCGTAGGCCATCTCCGTGCGGTTGACGACGATCGGCACGTCGTGCGGGATCCGGTGCAGATGGCCTGTGTGGTCCATGTGCAGGTGCGTCATCAGCACGCATCCGAGGTCCGCCGGGGTCAGGCCGTGCTTCGCGAGCTGCGCGTCGAAGCCCTGAGCCTCCGTCGAGCGCGACGTCAGGCCACAGCGCAGGGCGACCTCCTCGTTGCGGTACCCGGCGTCGACGAGGATCGGCTTCTCGCCGCCCACGATCAGATACGCGTAGACCGGCGTCGCCACCGTCTCGCCCGCAGGCACCCCGCGGGCCCGCATGCTCGAGTCGACGTCGATCTCGCCGAGGTCCAGTCGATGGATCGTGTAGTTCATAGCGTGTCCTTTTCTCCCGTGGCCGGGCCGCCGTCCCGGCGCTCCGACCCTGTCGCACTACACGCCCACGTGAGGTGGGCAGCTCTGTCTCTGCTTCGCGCATCGCGGGCCGAGCGGTCGAGACGAGCGCGCTCCTGAACCGACGATACTGTGATAAGACGCACGCTAGACCTCGATCGGCATCGCGAGCAAGGGCCCGGGAAGCGGGACACCCCCTTTGGGGGATGACCCTCCCCGAACCGCCGGACCGGCCGCGGCACAGGGCGATCACGCCCGTGTCGGCGCGACGCGGTCCCGTTGCTTCGGGCCTCGAGCACCGAGCGGGCCGAGGGCCGTATCGGTGCGCCTCAGCGCCTCGCACCCGCCAGCGCGTCGTACGTCGCGGGGGTGATGCCGCGGGCCTTCAGGTCGGCGTACCGATTGCGCTCCGACGGTGTCTTGGGGATCTCGTCCATGAACTCCACGTAGCGCGGGATCGCGTGGCGCGCCAGCTGCTGGCGGCAGTAGTCGAGCAGCGCCTCGGGTTCCAGCTCGGTCCCGGGCCGCAGAACCACGCACACCTTCACCTCGTCGCCTCCGAGGTCGGAGGGGACCTTGTGGGCGGCCGACTCGAGCACCGACGGGTGCGCGTTCAGCGTGGTCTCGATCTCCCAGGCCGAGATGTTCTCGCCGAGCCGGCGCATGGACTCGGTCTTCCGGCCTCGGTAGTAGAAGTACCCTTCGGCGTCCATCTCCGCCAGGTCGCCCGAGTGGAACCACCCGCCCCGGTAGGCCTTCTCGGTCGCATCCGGGAGGTTGTGGTACTCGGTGAGCCGTCCCTGGGGGTGCTTGAAGACGAGCTCGCCGACGTTCCCGGGCTCGAGCGGCTGCTCCTGCTCGTCGACGACGCGGAACTCCACTCCGCCCAGCCCGCTCTTGCCCAGCGCTCCGACCTTGCCGTCGGCATTGAGGAGGAAGCCGGGCGAGTCCGACATCCCGTAGAGCTCCACGAGGCGCACGCCGAAGCGTTCCTCGAACGCGTGCCAGCGGTCCGCCGGTGCCCCCGAGGCGATCACGGTGTGGACCGGGTTCTCTCGGTCGTCCGGCCGTTCGGGTTGCTTGAGCAGGATCGAGACGATGCCGCCGATCGCGTTGAACAGGTTCACGTCGTACCGCCGGAGGTCGTGCAGCAGCCCGGACGCCGTGAACTTCGGAGCCAGCGCGAACTTGGCGTCGACGAGGATCGACACGGTCATCGACAGGTGCAACGCGTTTCCGTGGAACAGCGGCAGCCCGGAGTAGATGGTCTCCCCCGGCTGGACGCCCGCGCGACGGATCATCTCGTCGAGCGCACCCGAGTCGCCCGCCGTCGCCGTCGTCAGGATGCCCTTGGGCGGGCCCGTCGTGCCGGAGGTGTACACCAGCATCCCCGGCGTCGAGCCGTCCCATGCAACCTGGGGCTCGCGGTCCGCACCGGACATGAGCCGGTCGAGCGTCCAGTCGGCCGCGCGGCCGGCACCGTCGGCAGCGACGACGTACCGCAGGGACTCGACCGTCTCACGCAGTGGAGCGACGACCGGGAGCACATCCGCGTCGACGATCGCGGCGACCACGCCCGAGTCCGTGAAGATGTGGTGCAGAGCCGGACCCCGCTGGGCCGTGTTCACGGGGACCGCGACCGCACCGATGAAGCCCAGCCCGAAGTGCGCCCAGAGGAACTCCGGACGGTTGCTCAGCATGATCGCGACGCGGTCGCCGGGCCCGACGCCCAGTTCCAGCAGGCCGTTCGCCGCGCGCTGAGACGCGGACAGCATCTCGCTCCAGGTGAACTCCTCGTCCTTCCACTTCAGCCACGTCTCGTCGGGGTGATCGAAGACACGCTTCCGAATCAGCTGCTCGATACCGCTCTGGCTTCTCATGCTGGACGCAACCTCAGTAGATGTTGGGGTTCGAGACCCCGGGGAACACGGGCTGCTCGCGCGTGGCAAACGCCTGCTCTGCCGCCTTCGCGTCCGCCATCGTCATGCTCATCGCCTCGGCGTAGAGCGAGTGCTCGAAGATCCCGAGGTTCTGCAGGTACCAGTGGTTCAGCGACCCCTTCGTCGCCTGGAGCGCGAACTGGGGTCCGGCGGCGAGCTTCACGGCGATCTCGTCGGCGACGCTCATCAGCTCGTCCTGCGGCACGGACCGGCCGATCAGTCCGATCTCCGCCGCTTCCTTCCCGGTGATCCGCTCGCACGTCAACGCGTAGTACTTCGCGCGGGCGAGACCCATCGACAGGGGCCAGACCAGCGCCGCGTGGTCACCCGCGACGAGTCCGAGGTTCGTATGTCCGTCGATGAGCACGGCCGTGTCGCTCGCGATGCTGACGTCCGCGAGCAACGCCACCGCGAGGCCGCCGCCGACCGCGACCCCGTTGATCGCCGAGACGATCGGCTTGCGGCAGTTGATCATGTTGCGGACCAACGCTCGCGCATCGCGAATGTCGACCTCGAGCGGGCCATTGCCCAACTTGACATCACCGCCCGCCGAGAACGCGCGCCCCGCACCCGTGATGAGCGCGACGTTCATATCGGGATCGGCGTCGAAGTCCTGCCAGATCCGGCCCTGTTCGCCGTGGCCGACCTCCCCGGTGGCGTTGAGCTTGTCGGGGCGGTTCATGGTGATCCGGAGGACGCGATCGTCACCCGGTTCGACCTTGAGGAACTCGTAGTTGTCGTACATGGCCTTTTCTCGCCGCGAGGGCGCTGTGGTAGTGCTGGGACCGTAAGACGGCGACCGGATCGCCGCTACGGCTTGAGAAGGACCTTCATCTGCCGGCTGGCGCCGCTCATGAGGTCAGCGAAGACCTCCTGTGCGTCCGCGAAGCCGCGCACCGAGGTGATGACGTCGTCGCTCGGAAACCGCCCGGCGGCGAGCTGCTCGATCGCCCGGGAGAAGTCCTCGTGCGTGTAGATCGCGGCCCCCTTGATCGAGATCTCGCCAGCCACCACGCGGTAGGTCGGGATCGGCGCCGGTTCGACCGAGTACCCGACGAGGATGACCTGGCCGGTGTACCCGAGGAGGTCGAGCGCCGACGTCAGCCCGCTCGGGTGACCTGTGCAGTCGAACACGGTCACGGGGTCGCCGCCGAGGAGGTCGGGGACGGCGGTGCTCGCGCTCTCGCCCGAGACCGTCGTGATGCCGTAGGTCGCGAGCTGCTCGCGCCGCCCCGCGTTCAGTTCCACGCAGACCACGCGGTCGAATCCCGCGCCGGTGAGCGCGAGACACGTCATCACGCCGATCGGGCCGCCGCCGAGGACGGCTACGGGCGCATCGGGAGACGTCCCGGACAACGCAACGGCATGGGCGCCCACCGCCAGCGGCTCGGCCAGGGCCGCGTGCTCGTCGCTGAGGCCGTCGGGGAGTGGGAACGCCGTGGAGGCCGGGACCACGACGGACGTGGCGAACGCTCCGCGACGATGCAGCCCGCCGAGGCGCGTCTCCGGGCGACGCTCGCAGAGGTTCGGGAGACCCTCGCGACACGGGCGGCACGCACCGCAGAACGCGAACGGGTTGACGGTGACGCGGTCCCCGACCGCCAGACCGACGACCTCCGTCCCGAGCTCGACGACGACTCCCGAGAGCTCATGGCCCATCACCGTCCCCGCGGGGCCGAGGTCGGGCGACTCGAGGTAGTGCAGATCCGATCCGCAGATGCCGCAGTACGACACGTTCACGCGGACGTCACCCGGCCCGACCACGTCAGGCTCGATGTCGACGAGTTCTAGGGTTCGCTCGGGCGTGATCGCAATGGCGCGCATGGTCGTCCTGGGGATCGTGGAAGGAAGGGATACGGCTCGTCCGACCGTCTCACGTCCGGGCGGGCAGCCCGCGAGGCGTGGGCCGGCGGGGCCTTCCCGTAGGCCGGTGCGGGGCGGTCACGACGGAGCTGTGTCCAGGTGTCCTACGGATCGGACTAGCAAGAAGCTACGAGCGGGACGTGCGCGCCGTCCACCGGCGGACCGGAAGATCCCCCAAAGGTGTTTACCGGGACGCAGAGGGCCATCCTGGGCCGTGCGCCGCCCGTATCATCGACCTCGATGTCAGAGTCCGGCAGTACCGCAGCCCGTCGGAAAGGGGCGACGAGACCACTCGATACGGGGACCCCGCCCGACGTCCTGGACGCCGGTCTCTCGGTGTTCGCCCGCCGGGGGTACGACAAGGCGACCATCAACGAGATCGGCGAGGCCTTGGAGATCCGGGGGC
>JBAZOW010000143.1:0-9171 GCA_041648495.1 Patulibacter sp. | reverse complement strand
CCGACCTCGTCGCCGCGGACCGGGCCGAGCACCAGCAGCTCGCCGGCGACCCCGTCGGCGCGCAGGCGACGGGCCTCGTCGGCGGTCACGACCGCGACCTTCGTCGCGCCGCCGGCCTGCGCCGCGCGGGCGACCGGGGCCGCCCCGTGGCCGTAGCCGTCGGCCTTGACGACGGCGCAGAGCGTCGCTCCGGGGGTCAGCGCGCCGGCCAGCCGGGCGACGTTGCGCTCGACGGTGGCCACGTTGATCCACGCCGTGGTTCGCTCGGTCACCCCCTGCACGGTAGGGCTCCGACCGGCCGCGGCGATGGTGCTCGGCCACCACGTCGCGGGGGTCGGACGGTGACGGCCCACCGTCGGCGGGCTCAGCCGACGATGGTCGCGGCGGTTCGCCGGACCTCCCCGTCGATCGCGGAGGCGACACCTAAGCCGATAGTTGCAGTGCCGCTAGGCCGATCATTGCGGACCCTCTAAGCCGGTCTTTGCAGACCTTCTAGGCCGATCTTTGCAGGACCGCTAGGCCGACTGATGCAGATTGAGGGACCCTGACCCGGCGAAGATCACGCGCCGGCCGTCCCCTCGCCCAGCACCGCGCGCAGCACGACGAGCGCCTGATCGCGGTGGGCGTCGAGCTCGGAGACGAGCCCGTCGGCGTCGCCACGCTCGACGGCCGCGAGGATCCGCTCGTGGGCCGCGGCGGCGTGCTCGCGCTCGCGAGGATCGTTGTAGTAGAGCGCGCGGTAGGCCTCGGTCGCGTCCCAGAGCATCCCGAGGTGGCGGACCGCGTGGGGATGCTCGTCGGCGGCGATCAGGCCGAAGTGGAAGCGCCGGTTGGCCTCCAGCTCCCGCACCACGTCGTCCGCCCGGGCGGCGGCGACGCACTCCGCGGCCGCCGAGCGCAGGCGGGCCAGGTCGTCGGCGTCGAGTCCCGGCAGCGACGCCCGCACGACGTGGCTCTCGACCAGCTGCCGCAGCGCGTAGATCTCCTCCAGGTCGGCGATCCGCAGCTCGGTCACGCAGTAGCCGCGGCGGGTCCGGTACGTCACCTGCCCCTCCTGCTCCAGCACCCGCAGGGCCTCGCGGACCGGGGCGACGCTGACCCCGATCTCGGCCGCGATCCGCTCCTGGTTGACCCGCTCGCCCGGCCGCAGCCCGCCGGTCACGATCGCCTCGCGGAGCCAGCGGACCGCGTGCTGCTGCGTCGTTCCGGGAGGACCCGGAACCGGGGTGCGGGAAGCCGTCATCTGCTCGCAGCGTAGCCGCGGCCGCGGCGCGGGTCGCTCACGCTCGGCCGGCGGCGGTCACGAGTAGTCGTAGAGCCCGTGGCCCCACCCGGCACTGGCATACAAGTCCGCGGCTCCGGATTCCCCCTATCGGAAGGCGCTGATCCCGGTCAGCGCCTGACCGACCACCAGGCTGTGGATATCCGCCGTGCCTTCGTACGTGACCACGGACTCCAGGTTGTTCATGTGGCGGATCACCGGGTACTCCAGCGTGATCCCGTTGGCGCCGAGCACCTGGCGGGCGGTCCGGCAGACGTCGAGCGCCGCGTCGACGTTGGCCAGCTTGCCGAGCGAGACGTGCTCGGGCCGCAGGGTCCCGGCGTCCTTGAGTCGTCCGAGCTGGAGCGCCAGCAGCGTGCCGCGGCCGACCTCGACCGCCATCTGCGCGAGCTTGCGCTGCTGGAGCTGGAAGCCGGCGATCGGCCGGTCGAACTGGATCCGCGTGGTCGAGTAGTCGATCGCGGCCTCGAGGCAGGCGCGGGCGGCGCCGATCGAGCCCCAGACGATCCCGTAGCGGGCCTCGTTCAGGCAGGACAGCGGCCCGCGGAGCGACGCGACCTCGGGCAGCACCGCGTCGGCCGGCAGCCGCACGTCGTCGAGCACCAGCTCGCTGGTCACCGAGGCCCGCAGCGAGAGCTTCTTGTGGATCTCGGGCGCCGAGAACCCCTTGGCGTCGGTCGGCACCACGAACCCGCGGACCGTGTCGTCGTCGGTGCAGCGCGCCCAGACCACCGCGACGTCGGCGATCGAGCCGTTGGTGATCCACATCTTCTGGCCGTGGAGGATCCAGTCGTCGCCGTCGCGGCGGGCGGTCGTCCGCATCGATCCCGGGTCGGATCCGGAGTCCGGCTCGGTCAGCCCGAAGCAGCCGATCGCCTCGCCGGCGGCCATCGCCGGCAGCCACTGCTGCTTCTGCTCCTCGGAGCCCCACTTCCAGATCGCGAACATCGCCAGCGACCCCTGGACCGAGACCATCGAGCGCAGCCCGCTGTCGCCGGCCTCCAGCTCCAGGCACGCCAGCCCGTAGGCGGTCGCCGACGCACCCGCGCAGCCGTAGCCCTCCAGGTGCATCCCGAGCACGCCGAGCTTGCCCAACTCGGGGAACAGCTCCTTGGGGGCCGTCCCCTCCTCGAACCAGTCCCCGACGTACGGGACGACCTGCCCGCGGACGAACGCGCGGACGGCGTCGCGGATCTCGCGCTCCTCGTCGGACAGCAGGTGATCGACGAGCACCACGTCGGTCGGCAGCATCGTCGGTTCGGTGGCGGGGACGGACATCGGGCTCCTCGGGGTTCGGAACGGCCGGGCGACGCTGCCCTCCGGCCGCGTCGTCCATTTCTTCGAAGATATAGGATCGAAGAGAATGCCGTCCGCTCTCGACGACCTGCTGATCCTCGACTTCTCTCGCGTGCTCGCCGGTCCGCTGGCGACGATGACGCTCGCCGACCTCGGCGCCACGGTGCTCAAGGTCGAGCGTCCGGAGACCGGCGACGACACCCGACAGTGGGGTCCCCCGCACGACGATCGCGGCATCGCGACGTACTTCCTGGCGGCCAACCGCAACAAGCGCAGCGTCGCCCTCGACCTGTCCACGGACGCCGGCCGGTCCGCCGCCCGCGAGCTGGCCGCGGGGGCCGACGTGATCGTCGAGAACTTCCGTCCCGGCGTGATGGAGCGGCTCGGCCTCGGCTACGACGAGCTGGCCGCCGAGCGCCCCGGCCTGGTCTACGCGTCGATCACCGGGTTCGGTCGCGAGGGCGGCGCCGCGCTGCCGGGGTACGACCTGCTGGTCCAGGCGGTCGGCGGCCTGATGAGCATCACCGGCGACCCCGACGGCCCCCCGCAGAAGGTCGGTGTTGCACTGGTCGACGTCGTCACCGGGCTCTACGCCGCGATCGGCGTGCTCGCCGCGCTCCGCCACCGCGAGCGCACCGGCCGGGGCCAGCGGGTCGACGTGGATCTGCTGTCGGCGTTGCTGGCCGGCCTGGTCAACCAGGCGTCGGCGTCGACGGCCGGCGGCGTCGTCCCGGGCCGGATGGGCAACGCCCACCCGAGCATCGCCCCGTACGAGCTGCTGCCGACGGCGGACGGGGATCTGGTGCTGGCCGTCGGCAACGATCGCCAGTTCGCGACGCTCTGCGGCCTGCTCGCGCGCGACGCGCTGGCCGACGACCCGCGGTACGCGACCAACGCCGCGCGGGTCGCCCACCGCGAGGAACTCCGCGCGATCCTGGTCGACGCGCTCGCCGCCGCACCGGCCACCGCCTGGGCCGACCGCCTGCTCGCCGCCGGGGTCCCGGCGGGCGAGGTCCGCGACGTCGCCGGGGCGATCGCGCTGGCCGAGCGCCTGGGCCTCGATCCGGTGGTCAGCACGCCCGACGAGCAGGGCCGAGCCGTCCGCACGGTGCGCAACCCGATCGGCCTCTCGGCGACCCCGCCGCGCTACGCCTCGGCCCCGCCCGCCCTGGGCGCGACGCCGCTCGACGAGGCGCTGGCGCTGGTCCGCGCCCGCCGCCGGCCGGTCGCCTAGCCCCCGGGGACCGGTGTGCGGCCTGCCCGGTACAGGCGGGTGAACCGCACGTCACTCCCCGTCCGCGGCGCCGCCGTCCCGGATGTCCCGCGCGATCCGCTCGACCAGCCGCCGTCGCAGATCCTCGTCCAGCGGGTCCGCGCTGATCGCGTCGTAGATCCACAGGCCGTCCGCCGCCAGCCGGAGCACGAACAGGTCGAGCTGCTCGTCGGTCGGCGGATCGTCGAGCACCGGGAGCGCCCAGCGGTCGACGATCGTCGTCCACGCGGCGCGGGCCCCCGGCACGTCGGCGCTCTCCAGCATCATCCGCAGCTCGGCGTTGCTCGAGCTCTGGAGCGACTCACGCGCGTAGACCTCGAGCCGCTCGCGCTCGGTCAGCCGGTCCGCCAGCGCGCCCGCGGCCTCGACGATCGCGGCGTCCCAGCGGCCCGCGAGGAACTCCGCGAGAGCGACGACGAGCTCGTCGCGTGAGCCGAAGTGGTAGACGACGCCGCCCTTGGTCAGGCCGGCCTCGTCGGCGATCGCCTCGTAGGTGACCCCGGCCAGTCCCTCCCGCAGCACGATCCGCTGGGCCGCCTCGAGGATCGCCGTCCGTTTGCTCGGTCTCATCCGTTCAAGCCTCTCAGTGCTGGCTCGCGAAGGACTCGCTGCCCGGACCGTAGCGCCGCAACAGCCGATGGGTGACCAGCGTGCCGGCCGCCAGGATCACCGCGACGACGATCAGCACCACGACGTAGGCCGTGTCGTACGCCGCGTGGGCCGCGGAGACCAGCGCCGGATCGCCCTGCGCGATCACCAGCGCCTCGACCAAGCTGCCCTTCGCCTCGTCCGGCGTCCCCGGCGGCACCGTGATCGCCGCCGTGAAGACCGCGGTGGTCAAGCTGCCGAGCAGCGCGACCGCGGTCAGGCTGCCGAACTCGTAGGAGACCTCCTCGACCGACGCCGCCATCCCGGCGCGCTCGGCCGGAGCGTTGCCGATGATCGCGGACGAGGCCACCGACATCGCCGCGCCCATCCCGGCCCCGGTGATCAGGAGGCCGGCGATCAGCGGGCCGAGTCCGCCGTCGAAGGTCAGCACCGTGATCACGACGCCGATCGCGCTGAGCGCCAGTCCGCCGGCGATCAGCACCCGCAGGCCGATCCGGTGCAGGTACGCGCCGCCGATCAGCGCCGTCGGCAGCGCCCCGAGCGCCACCGCGGTGACCAGCAGCCCGGCCTCGAGCGGGGTGAACCCCGACACCAGCTGGAACCGCTGGGTCGTCACCAGCTGCATCCCGGCGACCGCGAACATCGCGAAGGCGGCCGCGAGCACGCCCGCCGAGAACGCCGCGTTGCGGAAGATCGAGAAGACCAGCAGCGGACGCTCCAGGTGCCGTTGGCGCCGGACGAAGACGAAGAACCCGGCCGCCGACGCGACCAGCGACGCGGCGACCATCGGCCACGACGGCGGCTGCTTGGCCAGCTCCTTGATCAGCAGCACCGCGCCGACCAGGCCGACCATCACCTGCAGCGACGAGAGCAGGTCCCAGCGCCTGCTCGGGTCCGGATCGCCCCGCGGCACGATCAACGGCGTCACGACCAGCGCGACGAGCACCACCGGCACGTTGATCAGGAAGACCGACCCCCACCAGAAGAACTCGAGCAGCGCGCCGCCGACGATCGGACCGAGCGCGGAGCCGAGGATCGCGATGCTGCCCCAGATCGCGACCGCCAGGTTGCGCTCGCGATCGTCGGCGAAGGTGATCCGGATCAGGGCGAGCGTCGCCGGCATCATCGTCGCCGCGCCGAGCGCGAGCAGGGCTCGTGCGCCGATCAGCACGTTCGAGGACGGCGAGAACGCGGCCAGCGTCGACGCCGCGCCGAAGATCGCCAGGCCGATCAGGAACATCCGGCGGTGACCGATCCGGTCGCCGAGCGTGCCGCTGCCGAGCAGCAGGCCGCACATCACCACCGGGTAGGCGTTGATGATCCAGAGGCTCTGCGACGCGTTGGCGCCGAGCTCCTCGGTCAGCGTCGGCAGCGCCGTGTAGAGGATCGAGTTGTCGAGCGTGATCAGCAGCAGGCCCGCGCCGACGATCGCCAGCACCGACCACCGCTGGACGGCCGTGAGGCCCTGCGCATCCGGTTCCATGGTCGTAACTATACCGTACGTCCAGTACAGTTACTCGCTCGAGCCCGACGCGGCATGAAGCAAGCGGGCGCGGGCGATCCGCACGCCGGAAGCGTCCGGATCGGACCCGGTCCCTGTTCATCCCCGGTCGAGCACCGCTTCCGCCCGCTCGACGAAGACGTCGATCACGGCGTCGATCGCGTCGGCGCTGACGTTGGCGTTCTCCGGCGTGTCGCGGAACCGGCGGACGACGCCCTGGAGGATGATCGCCAGCTTCCAGCAGCCCTGGGCCTCGAAGAACGGCAGCGCGTCGAGCGGATCCCCGGTGGCGCGCGCGTAGCGCTCGGCGATCTCGGCACGGGTCGGCATGCCCGCCGCCCGGGTCGGACCGTCGGCCCCGTTGAACGCCCAGGCGTCCGGGTCGCCCGGCTCGATCCAGTAGGTCATCAGCGTGCCCAGGTCGGCGACCGGATCACCCAGCGTGCAGAGCTCCCAGTCGAGGATCGCGCGGACCTCGCCGTCGTCGCCGACTACCACGTTCTCGAGCTTGTAGTCGCCGTGGACGACCGCCACCCGGCGCTGCTCCGGCACCGATGCGGCGAGCCGGTCGCGGACCCGCTCGACCGCCGGGATCTCCCGGGTCTTCGACGCCTCCCACTGCCGCCACCAGCCCTTCAGCTGGCGCTCGGCGTAGCCGTGGTGGCGCGCCAGGTCGCCGAGCCCGACGGCGTCGACGTCGATCGCGTGCAGCTCGGCGAGCGCGTCGACCAGCGACTCTCCCGCCCGCTCGCGGGCCGCCAGGTCGAGCGGCGCGATCTCGGCGGCTCCGGTGATCACGCGCCCCGGAGCCAGCTCCATCACGTAGAACGGCGCGCCGGTCACCGCGTCGTCCTCGCAGAGCCCGAGCGGCTCCGGCACCCGCACGCCGGCCGGATGCAGCGCGGCCAGCAGACGGTGCTCGCGGGCCATGTCGTGGGCGCCGGGCAGCAGCCGGCCGAGCGGCGGACGCCGGACGATCCAGGCCGTGCCCGCGGCGTCCTCGACGCGGAAGGTCAGGTTGGACCGCCCGTCGCCGATCCGCGTGAACGTGAACGGCGCGGTCGCGTCCGGCAGCACCCCCGCGAGCCAGGCGGAGACCCGCTCGACGTCGATCCCCGGAGGCGAGCTCACGAGATCTGCCCGCACCCGGCCGCGGTCGACTCGCCGTTGCGCGTGTAGCGCAGCAGCGTCCGGGCGATCGTCATCCGGTGGACCTCGCTCGCCCCGTCGTAGATCCGCGCCGCGCGGGCGTCGGCGTACCACTGGCCGATCGGCAGGTCGGTGGCCATCCCGTGCGACCCGAAGACCTGCACGCAGCGATCGAGGATCCGGCCGAACGCCTCGGCGACGAAGGTCTTGACCATCGCGACCTCCTGGCGGTGCTCCATCCCGTGCTCGACCTTCCAGGCCGCGTTGAGCACCATCATCCGCGAGGCGTAGAGGTCGATCGCCGAGTCCGCGAGGAACCACTGCATCGACTGGTGCTGGGAGAGCGGGACGCCGAACGCCTCGCGCTCGTCGAGCCGCTCGGCGGTCAGGTCGAGCGCCCGCTGCGACACGCCGATCCAGCGCATCGCGTGGGCCAGCCGGCCGCCGGCCAGCCGCTTCTGGGCGATCACGAAGCCCTCGCCCTCGGCGCCGAGCAGGTTCTCGACCGGCACGCGCACGTCGGTCAGGCGGATCTCGGGGTGGCCGCCGACCATGTGCGCGCCGATCAGGCCCGGGTCGCGGACGACCTCCCAGCCGGGGGTGTCGGTCGGGACGAGGATCAGCGAGTAGTCGCGGTGGGACGCCTTGTCGGCGCTGCCGGTCTTGGCGACGACGATCGCGATATCCGCGCCGATCGCGCCGGTGATGAACCACTTGCGGCCGTTGAGCACCCACTCGTCGCCGTCGCGGACCGCGGTGGTCGCCAGGTTGGTCGGGTCGGACGACGCGACGTCCGGCTCGGTCATCGCGAAGCACGAGCGGATCGTGCCCTCGGCGAGCGGCCGCAGCCAGCGCTCCTGCTGCTCGGCGGTGCCGGCCATCAGCAGCGTGTGCATGTTGCCCTCGTCGGGGGCCATCGCGTTGAGGCCGAGCGAGGCGATCGGGGTCACGCCGCACTCCTGCGAGATCAGCGACATGCCGAGCACGCCGATCCCCAGGCCGCCCCACTCCTCGGGCAGGTGCGGCGCGTAGATCCCGCGCTCGCGGGCCTTGTCGCGCAGCCGGTCGATCACGTCCCACGACGCGGTGATCTCGTTGAGGTCGCCGATCTCGGCCTCGGCCGGCAACGCGTCCTCGACGACGAACGCGCGGACGCGGTCGAGGACGTCCCGCAGCTCCGGCGGGACGGTGAAGCCGATTCCCTCGATCAGCGGCGTGCTCGACTGCGACATGCGGACTCCTCGTTGACGACCTACGGGCTACCCAGCGCGCGTCGGTACCAATCAGTACCAACGCCGTGTGACCCTCACGGTACCACGTGGTACCGAGGCCACCACCAGACGACCGCGACCGTGGACACCAGGAAGATCCCCACGCAGATCGCCGACGCGACCCGCAGGCCGACCAGCGGATCGGCGAACGCCGTGGTCGCCCCCACCAGCGCGACCCCCGTCACGGTGCCCAGCTGCCGGAAGGCGTTGAACGTCCCCGACCCCGCGCCGACCAGATCAGCCGGGGACGCAACGGTGACCGCGGTCGTCAGCGCCGGCATCACCGTGCCCCCGCCGATCCCGCAGAGCAGCGCTCCGACCGCCACCAGCGGCACGAGCCGTTCCGCGCCGGCCGCCAGGAAGATCCCGGTCCCGAGGCCGCAGCCGATGCAGCCGGCGATCATCGGCCGACGCGACCCCACCCGCCCGACCCAGCGCGCCGAGAGCGGAGCGACCAGGCCCGACCCGATCGCCTGCGGCATCAGCAGCAGGCCGAGCGTCCAGACCGACACGCCGGCGGCGGCGGGGACCACGAGCGAGACGACGAACAGCATCCCGTAGATCCCCGCGGTGTGACCGAGCCCGAGCACCAGCATCAGCCGGAATCCGGGCCGGCGCCACAGTCGCGGCGGCAGCACCGCGGGCAGGCCGGCGTCGCCGGAGCGGACCAGGCCGAACGCCAGCGCGACGACGGCCAGCAGCGCCACCGCCGGGGTCGGCCGCCACCACCCGTGCGCGTTGCCGTCGATCAGCAGGAACGCCAGCCCGCCGACCATCAGCACCGTCGCGA
>JBAZOW010000142.1:0-9235 GCA_041648495.1 Patulibacter sp. | reverse complement strand
GACGGAGAACGGCGGGAAGTTGTAGTGGTGCCAGTAGTAGCGGTTGGTCTCGAGCCCGAGGGTGTCGAGCCGCATCTCCTCCTTCAGCGTGCCGAGCGACACGACCGAGAGGGCCTGCGTCTGGCCACGCGTGAAGAGCGCCGAGCCGTGCGTCCGCGGAGCGGTGCCGGTCTCGATCGTGATCTTGCGGATCTCGTCGGCGGCGCGGCCGTCCGGGCGCACCTTCTGAACGGCGATCCGGTCGCGGATCGCGGCCTTCTCGATCGCGTTGACGACGGCCTTGACGGCCGCGTTGTGCGCGTCGTCGCCCTCGACCGCGTTCGCCTCGTAGGCGGCGTCCTTGGCGGCGTCGGTCTCGGCCTCGCGGTCGAGCTTGTCGACGACCTCGGTGGCCTTGACGATCTTCTTGCCGGCGGCCGACTTCTTGACCTTCGCCAGCAGCTTGGCGTCGAGCGAGGGGCCCTCGTGCTCGACCTTGTCCTTGCCCGCGAGCTTGCGCAGCTCGAGCTGCGCGGCGACGAGCTTCTTGATCGCGCCGTGCGCGATGTCGAGCGCGTCGAGGATCTCGGCCTCGGGGATGACGTTGGCGCCGGCCTCGACCATCAGGATCGCGTCGGCGGTGCCGGCGACGATCAGATCGAGGTCGCTGTCACCGGTGGCGAGCAGCGACTCCTCCGGCGGGTTGACCACGATCGTGCCGTCGATCTTGCCGATCCGCACGGCGCCGATCGGCTCCGGCAGCGGGATCGAGGAGATCGTCAGGGCCGCCGAGGCACCGTTCATCGCGAGGATGTCGTACGGGTGCACGTGGTCGACCGAGATCGGCATCGCGACGACCTGCGTCTCGAAGCGCCAGTTCTTCGGCAGCAGCGGGCGGATCGGGCGGTCGATCATGCGCGCGGTCAGCGTGGCCTTCTCGCCCGCCTTGCCCTCGCGCTTGAAGAACGAGCCCGGGATCTTGCCCGCGGCGTAGGACCGCTCTTCCACGTCCACCGTGAGCGGCAGGAAGTCGAAGTCCTTCAACCGCCCCGTGGAGGCGGTGCACAGGACGATGGTGTCGCCCTGTCGGACGGTGACCGCGCCGGAGGCCTGCTTCGCAAGCTTGCCGGTCTCGAAGGTGATCTCGCTCCCCGAGATCTCCACGGACACCGATGTCACGTCGTCGTGACTCATATGTCGTTCCTCGTCTGCACGTCCATCGGACCTGACGTGCCTTCTTTGATTCTCATCTTTTCCGAACGGACCGAGACTAGCGAACCCGCCCGACTCCAGGGAGGAACGCCGGGACGATCACCCGCCCGCCCGACGGGATACGATCGCTCGCCGTGACCCCGTCGCTCGTCCGCCGTTCGTCCGCCTCCCGATCGCGGATGCGCGTCGCCGTCGTCGCCGCGCTGGCCGCGGTCGCCGCGCCGCTGCTGGGGGCGCCCGCCGCGCAGGCCGGCGCCGTCGCCTACGGCGCGACGCTGGACCGCGAGACCGCGCTGGTCAGCGCGCGCGACGGCCAGCAGTCGACGGTGCTGACGATCAGCCTGAAGCCGGACGAGGCGGCGTCGTCCGGGGAGCGCGAGCGCCCGGCGGTGCTGATCCCGGTCCCCGCCGCGCCGGTCGTGAGCGAGCTGGAGGGGCCCTCGGCGGCCGTCTTCGCCGAACTGGACCAGGCCACCGCGCCACGCACCGTGGCCAGCGAGACGGCCCGACAGAAGGGCGACGACGTGCCGCGTCCGAAACCGGACCCGTTCGCGGCGTACGAGCTGACCGACCTTCCGGCCGGCGACCACGCCGCGCTGACCGCGTGGCTGGAGCGCCACGACCTGACGACCCCGGCCGCCCAGGCCCGCGAGCTGCGGCGCTACGCCGACGCCGGCTGGGCGTTCGTCGGTCTGCGCCTGAACGAGCCGGTGTCGGCCGAGCAGACCCTGCAGCCGCTGCGCTTGGACTTTCCCAGCGACCGGATCCGGTTCCCGATGCGCGTGCTCGGCGCGGGCCGCGATGCGGTCTCGGTCGCGCTCTACGTCGCCGGTCCGCACCGCGTGACCGCGAAGGGCTTCGACACGTACCACGCCGGATGGATCGTCGACCTGGCTCCGAGCCCGAGCCAGGACGTCCAGGCGCTGCTCGGGGGTGAGGAGTTCCTGACCAAGCTCGGCACCGTCGGCACGCCGCCGACCGAGATCACGGACGACCTGGTGACCGAGCAGGGCGTCAGCGACCGGCTGTTCCGCGCGTCGACCGACTACCCGTTCGAGTCCGAGGCGGGGTTCGCGACCTCGCCCCTGCCGGCCGAGAACGCGCCCGAGGTGCCGTTCGAGGGCGCGCCGGGCTGGCTCTGGCTGGTGGTGGTCCCGGGCGTCGTGCTGCTGGTCGGCCTGGTCGGGCTCGGACTGCGCTGGCGCAGCATCCGACGCGCCGGCTAGCCGGGCGGAGGTCAGTCGAGGAGGGCGGCGATCCAGGCGGCGTCGGGCACGCCGTGGTCGATCGTGCCGTCGACGAGCAGTGCTGGGGTCCCGGTGGCGCCGAGCGTCAGCGCGGCCGAGAGGTCTGCGCCGATCGCGGCGTCGGTCCGCTCGTCGCGGCGGTCGGCGCGGAAGCGGTCGACGTCCAGCCCGAGGTCGGCGGCGATGCGCCACAGGTCGGGGTCCTCGAGCCGCGCGGGCTGCGCCATCGCCCGGTCCAGCAGCGGCCAGAACGCGTCCTGACGCGCTGCGGCTTCGAGCGCGGTCGCGATCGCGCGGGGCTGCGGACCCCGGGCGCGCAGCACGAAGTGCCGCCACTGCAGCCGGAGCGGCGCGTCGCCGAGCGCCAGGTACGCCTGCTGGCAGCGCACGCAGGTGACGTCGCCGAACAGCACCACCAGCGGCGCACCCTCGGGTCCGCGGACGTGCGGACCCGAGGAGCCCGGAGCGGACGGGTCGCTCACCGGGCGGCGCGTTCGGCGTTCACGGAACCGCGCGGCTCAGCCGGCGACGGCGGCCAGGCCCTCGCGGACCTTGTCGACGCCGGGCAGCTCGCCCGGGGAGTCGGCCAGGTGGCTCCAGGCGACGATGCCGTCGGCGTTCACGACGACCAGCGCGCGGTTGGTCATCCCGGCGGGCTCGAAGTAGGCGCCGAGGGCCTTGGACGCCTCGCCCTTGGGCTCGAAGTCGGAGAGCTGCTCGATCGTCACGCCGAGCTTCTCGCGGAAGGCGATCTGCGAGAACGAGGCGTCGGTCGACACCGCGTACATCACCGCGTTCTGGCCGGCGAGCTCGCTGCCGAGCTCCTCGTAGACCTGCAGCTGGTCGGTGCAGACGGGGCTGAAGGCGAACGGGTAGAAGACGAGCACCGTCGTGCGGCCCTTCAGGTCCTCCTGCGTGAAGTCCGCGCCGTCCTCGCGCTTCAGGGTGATCGGGGGAACCGGCGTGCCGGCAGCGATGATGGCCATGGCCCCATCCTATGGATGCGATCCACGGACGACAGCGACGGAGCGTATGAACCCCCCGAAACGACGACGGCCCCGGATTCCGGGGCCGAAGAACTCCACCTGAGGTGGTCGTAGACCAAGCAGGTCGGTGCGGCTGAGCGAGAGCTGTACGGACGTACTGCCGAGCGAGAGCCGTGCCGAGATGCGCCGGTATGCGGCCGCCGTTACTTGCGGAGGCCGAGCTCCTTGATGAGGGAGCGGTAGCCCTCGAGGTTGTCCTTGCGAAGGTAGTTGAGCAGGCGGCGGCGCTGGCCGACGAGCATCAACAGACCACGGCGCGAGTGGTGGTCCTTCGTGTGGTCCCGGAGATGGCCCGTCAGATCATTGATCCGCTCCGTGAGCAGCGCGATCTGGACCTTCGTGGAGCCGGTATCGCTCTCGGAGGCCCCGAATCGAGCGACGATCTCCTGCTTGCGTTCCTGCGTGAGCGACGACATTCGACAGGGGAAAGTACCAGAACCCCCTGCACCCCCGCGGTGCGGTGGGCGGGTTCGGGGTCCCAGGTCAGGCCGTGACGATCCGTCGGGTCTCGTCCGCGTCGCGCTGGATCTGGGCGATCAGCTCGTCGACGCCCGCGAACTTCTGCTCGCCACGCAGGCGATCGAGGAACTCCAGCTCGAGCCGACGGCCGTAGAGGTCGCCGTCGAAGTCGAGCAGGTAGGCCTCGACGAGCACGCCGAACCGGCTCTCGAACTGCGGTCGGACGCCGATCGAGACGGCCGCGGGTCGGACGAGCTCGTCACCGTCGACGGTGGCCCGGCAGGCGTAGACGCCGTGGTCGGGCAGGACGCGTCCGGGGGGCGGGAACAGGTTGGCGGTCGGGAACCCCAGCGTGCGGCCGCGCTGCTCGCCCTGGACGACCGTGCCGTCGAGCGTGTAGGGCGCGCCGAGCAGCCGAGCGGCGGCGGCGACCTCCCCCTCGCTGACCAGCCGGCGGACGCGGGTCGAGCTGACGACGTCGTCCTCGAGCGTCAGGACGGGCACCACGGTGGTGTCGAACCGCGAGTCGCGGGAGAGCAGCTCGGGGGTGCCGGCGGCCGCGTGGCCGAAGCGGAAGTTCTCGCCGATCCGCACCCCGCGGGCGTCGAGGCGGTCGACGATCACCTCGTCGACGAACCGCTCGGCGGTCAGCGCGGCGGTCTCGGCGGTGAACGGGACGAGCACCAGCTCGTGGACCCCGAGGTCGCCGAGGATCTCGGCCTTCTGCTCGAGCGACGTCAGCTGGGCGGGGACGCTCTCGGGTCGCAGCACGGCCATCGGGTGCGGGTCGAACGTGACGACCGTGTCCGCACCGTCGATGACGGCGCGGTGCCCGCGGTGCACGCCGTCGAACATGCCGATGGCGATCGTTCGGGGCCGGGGATGGACGTCCGCCAGTGACGTGATGCGCGCGGTCACGTCCGGAAGCCTACGACGGGATGGGTGCGACCGTCCGGTTCCCTCTCGGCGATCGCGATCGGCTCGTCGTCGTGGACGATCGCGAACGTTCCGTCGGCGGGTGCGGCGTCGAGCGCGAAGCGCTGGCCGTGGGTGGCGCGGCGGGCGATCTCGTCGTCGACGGGGACGATCGGCATCACGACGCCCAGCAGGTCGAGCAGCGGGATGACCCGCCACGCCTCGGGCGGGTCGTCGGGGCTCTGGGCCTGGTCGACGAGGAACGGCCCGATGGCGGTGCGGCGGAGCTCCAGGCAGTAGCCGTCGCCGAGGTCGGTGATCAGGCTGCGGACGTAGGTCCCGGAAGAGCACTCGATCGCGTACGTGGCGCGATCGCCGTCTCGGGAGAGCTGCTCGAAGCGCCGGACGGTGACCTCGCGCTCGGGGACCTCGACGTCCTCGCCGCGGCGGGCGCGGGCGTAGGCGCGCTCGCCGTCGATCTTGATCGCCGAGTACGCGGGGGGCCGCTGGCGGATCAGGCCGGTCGGCAGCGCGGGCGGGTCGGCCGGCAGCGCGCCGGTGACGGTGATCTCGCCCTCGGTGTCCCCCGTCGTCGAGAGCGCGCCGAGCCGGGCCAGCGTCTCGTAGGACTTGTCGAGGCCCATCAGGTGCTGCTGGATCCGCGTGGCGCGGCCGATCAGCACGATCAGGAGCCCGGTGGCGAACGGGTCCAGCGTGCCGGTGTGGCCGACGCGGCGGGCCTTGCGTCCGCCCAGCTGGCGGCGGATCCGGTGGACGATGTCGTGACTCGACGCCCCGGCGGGCTTGTCGATCAGGACCGCGCCGTCGGGTACGAGCGGCACGTCGGTCACGCGGGCGTGGCGGCTCGCAGCTCGGCGCGGAGGAAGGCGAGCAGCTCGTCCTCGCCCATGGTGGTGTTGAAGCCGGCCGCCTGGGGGTGTCCCCCGCCCCCGCCGGCACGCGCGATCGCCGAGACGTCGACGTCGTCGCGGACGGAGCGCAACGAGACCTTGGTGCGGACCGGATCGTCGGGGTCGTCCGCCGAGATCTCGCGGGCGAGCACGGCGACCCGGGTGCCCTCGACGGTCCGCAGGTGGTCGATGATCCCCTCGGACTCGGAGTTGTCGGCCCCGGTCTCGGCGAAGTCGCGGCGGCTGAGCCAGGCGAAGGTGATCTGCGCGTCGGCGTCGATCCGGACGTGGTCGAGGGCGCGGCTGAGCAGCGCGAGCTTCGACCACGGCACCTCTTCGAAGAGCGTGCGGTAGAGCGGGAACGGCTGGGCGCCGGCGGCGAGCAGATCGACGGCCATCTCGTGCGAGCGCTGGCGGGTGTTCTGGTACATGAACCGCCCGGTGTCGGTGACCAGTCCGACGTAGAGCGCCTCGGCGGTCTCGCGGTCGAGCGGCACGCCGAGGTCCTGGAACAGCTCCCAGAGGATCTCGACCGTGCTCGACGCGGTGGCGTCCACGAAGTTGATGTCCGCGAACCGCGTGTTGTCGTGGTGGTGGTCGACGTTGACCGTCCGACGCGGCCGGACGGGCCCGTCGAGCAGGCCGGGGACGACCATCCGGTCGAGGTTGCCGCAGTCGAGGACCAGCGCGATCCGGTCCTCCAGGTCGGCCGGAACCGCCGAGCCGAGTTCGACGGTGACCAGTCCCGCGTACTCGCGGGACAGCGGCAGGTCGCTCGGGGCGACGAGCGCGACGACGTCCTTGCCGAGCGCGCGGAGCGCCCGCGTGGCCGCGATCAGGGATCCGATCGCGTCCCCGTCGGGGTGCTCGTGCGTGACCGTGACGAAGCGGTCAGCGTCGCGCAGCAGTTGAAGGACCGCTGCGCGGTCGGCGTCTGCGCGCCCTTCGCGGGTCATGAATCGGGATCGTCCTCGGACGTCTCGTCTTCGGGCGTCTCCACGGCCGGCGGCGGCGGGTCGTCGAGCAGCTCCTGGATCCGCAGCGCGCGGTCGACGGTCTCGTCGAGCTCGAACCGCAGCACCGGGGTGTTCTTCAGCCCCAGCTCCTCGCCGACGCGCTTCTGGAGGAACCCGACCGCCGACCGCAGGCCGGCGATGGTGTCCTCCGGCGTGTGCTCCGGCGGGTCGCCGATCTGCAGCACGCTGATCAGCACCTGCGCGTGGCTGAGGTCGGAGCTGGTCCGCACCCCCGTGACGGTCGCGAAACCGACACGGGGATCCTTGAGCTCACGCTGGAGCACGTCGCCGAGGACCTTGCGGACGGCCTCGTCGACGCGACGCATCCGGTCGGGCTTCATTACTTCAGCTCACGGTTGACGGAGCGGGTCTCGAACGCCTCGATGATGTCGCCCTCGCGGACGTCCGGGAACTCGCGGAGCACGATGCCGCACTCGAAGCCGGTCGCGACCTCGCGGGCGTCCTCGTTGAACCGCTTGAGGCTCTCGATCTTCGTCGTCGTGAGGATCTCGCCGTCGCGCAGCACCCGGACCCGGACGTTCCGGCGGATCTTGCCGTCGGTGACGTAGGAACCGGCGATCGTGCCGACCTTCGACGCGCGGAAGACCTGACGGACCTCGGCGGTGCCGACGACGTCCTCGACCTGATCGGGATCCAGCAGACCCTCCATCGCCTTGTGGAGGTCCTCCAGGGCCCGGTAGATGATGTCGTAGCTGCGGATCTCGACGCCCTCGTGGTCCGCGACCCGGCGGGCCTCGCCCACCGGCTGGACGTTGAAGCCGATGATGACCGCCTGCGACGCCGCGGCGAGCATGACGTCGGACTCGGTGATCGCGCCGACGCCGGAGCGCACGATGTCGACCAGCACCTCGCTCTGCGGCAGTCGCGAGATCTCGTCCTCGAACGCCTCGAGCGAGCCCGCGACGTCGGCCTTGAGGATGAGGGCCAGGCCCTTGACCTCGTCGGCGCTGCGCGAGCGCTTGAAGACGTCCTCGAGCGAGAACTTGCGACCGGAGCGACGGGCGATCGCCTCGGCCTTGAGGCGCGTCTCGCGCTCCTCGGCCCGATCGCGAGCGACCTTCTCGGTGGCGACGACCATCGCGGTGTCCCCGGCCGCGGGGACCCCGTTGAAGCCGAGCACGAGTACCGGGTCACCGGGACCGGCGACCTCGATCCGCTCGCCGGTGTAGTCGATCAGCGCGCGGACCTTGCCCCACTGGGCGCCGCAGACGATCGGATCGCCGATCTCGAGCGTGCCGCGCTGGATCAGCACGGTCGCGACGGGACCGCGACCCGGATCGAGGCGGGCCTCGATCACGACGCCGGAGGCCTCGGTGTTGGCGTTGGCCGTGAGCTCGGCGAGCTCGGCGACCAGGCCGATCGTCTCGATCAGCGTGTCGAGGCCCTCGCCGGACTTCGCGGAGACGTCGACGAACTCGGTGTCGCCGCCCCACTCGACCGGGTTGAGGCCGTGCTGGACCAGCTCGGTGCGGACCCGGGTCGGGTCGGCGTTCGGCTTGTCGATCTTGTTGATCGCGACGATGATCGGCACTTCCGCCGCATGGGCGTGGTCGATCGCCTCTTCGGTCTGCGGCTTGACGCCGTCGTCGGCGGCCACCACGATCACCGCGAT
The DNA here is from genome assembly GCA_041648495.1 of Patulibacter sp. Classification (GTDB taxonomy): domain Bacteria; phylum Actinomycetota; class Thermoleophilia; order Solirubrobacterales; family Solirubrobacteraceae; genus Patulibacter. The sequence goes on along the minus strand of JBAZOW010000142.1, from coordinate 817 downwards.
GTCGGTCACCCGGGCACCACGGGCACGCATGGCCGTGAAGGCGGCGTGGCCCGGGGTGTCGAGGAACGTGATCGAGAGATCGTCACGGTGGACCTGGTAGGCCCCGATGTGCTGCGTGATGCCACCGGCTTCGCCGCCGGCGACCTCGGTCTCGCGGAGCTTGTCCAGCAGCGAGGTCTTGCCGTGGTCGACGTGACCCATGATCGTGACGACCGGCGGGCGGACCTCGAGGTCCTCCTCGGCGTCGTCGAAGACCAGATCGGGCTCGCTGTCGTCACCGGCACGGACGATCTCGATCTCGCGCTCGAACTCACCGGCGAGCAACTCGATCGTGTCGTCGGACAGCGTCTGCGTGAGCGTCGCCATCTCGCCCATGACCATCAGCTTCTTGATGATCTCGGGGATCGGCACGCCGAGGTACTCGGCGACGTCCTTGACGGTCGACCCGGAGTTGATCCGGACGACGTCGACCGTACGACCCTGCTCGCCGCGGTTCAGCGGTGCCAGTGCCTCTTCGATGCTCTGACGACGGCGACGACGACGCGGACGACGGTTCGGCGGGCCACCGAGGCCGGGACGGCGCGGGCCACCCGGCTGGTCGATGACGACCCGGCGCTTGCCGGGACCGCCGGCCGACGAACCGGTCGCACCGGCGCGCTGCGGACGCGAGGTCGCAGGGTCGGGCAGGGCGATGATCTTCGGACCGGCTCCGGCCGCGGGCTTCTCGCCCAGGGCCGCAGGGCCCTTGGGGAGCTCGGGCTTCTTGGTCCGCAGGTCGCGCGTCGGCGGGGGCGGCGGAACGTCCTTCGACGCCCGA
>JBAZOW010000141.1:0-9236 GCA_041648495.1 Patulibacter sp. | reverse complement strand
AGATCAGCCACGAGATCGACGCGTTCTCCGCCGAGCTGGTCGACGACCTGGCCGGATATCCGGTGCTCGAGAACCTGCCGCGCAAGGGCCTCGACACCCTCGCGCGGCTGATCGTGACCGTGATGGTGGGGACCGCCGAGCGTTTGCTCGACGCGGCTCCGGACGAGGACGCCGAGATCCAGCGCGAGAACGAATCGCAGATGCGCATGATCGTCACGGGCGCGCTCCAGTGGGCCACGCAGTAGCGGCGTGAGTCCACCGCAGCTCCCGGTTTCGCCAGTCACCCCGTTGCGGGCGAGATTTGTACACACCGGTTTTTCCGGCGGTGACGCTCCCGGGGTCGAGATACGTTCCGGGGCGGTTCCTATTCAAGGTATATTTGCTGCTCGTGCTTCACGCTTCGACAGCGATACCGCACCGTAGGTCGGCGCCCACCCGTGGGCGGCGAGGTCGCATGACGCTCGGCTGCTCCCATCGCAGGGCGCTCACCCGCGCTCGTCGCCCCGACCGGTGGGTCGGTCGCTCGCGGGTTCGGTCGGCACCTCTCGTCGTCGACGGACTGATCTCTCCGTGGGACGTATCGGTGTCCGCAGTAGCGGCTGATCCGTGTTCAGCCACCGTCGCCTCGGGCCTCGCCCGTGCCTGATCGCCTGGACCACCGGGGGGACGAGCGTCGAGCGGTCGACGACCTGCGGGTCCTCGTCGTCGACACGGAGGACCACGGGCGGCAGCACACGGTTCAGGTACTTCGTGAGCAGGGGTGTGACTGTCGGGTCGCCTCTGCTGAAGACAACACGGTGCAGACCGCGGTCGATCTCCGTCCCGACGCGATCGTGCTGGACTCGTGTGTGCTCGCCGGTTCGGGCACGGCCCTGCTGCGCCGCCTGAAGACCGACCATCGCACCGCGCTGGTGCCGGTGATCTGCGTCGCCGGTGACGAGCGTTCGGAAGCGGTGCTGGAGTTGTTGGCCGCGGGAGCCGACGACTACGTCTCCAAGCCGTTCCGTCCCGAGGAGCTGTTGGCCCGGATCGTCGGCGCCGCCCGTCGGCGGGCGCTGCTCGGCGGGGTCAGTCCGTTGACGGGCCTGCCGGGCAACCTGCTGCTGACCCGGGAGTTGCAGGCGCGACTGGACCGGGGCGAGCAGTTCGCGTTCCTCCACGTGGACCTCGACAGCTTCAAGGCGTTCAACGATCGTTACGGGTACGTCCGTGGGGACCGGGTCATCGCCGACACCGCCCAGATGCTTCACGCTCAAGTTGAGGCTCAGGGTGTCTCGGCCGTTCTCGGACACATCGGCGGGGATGATTTCGGCGTCGTGACGACGCCGGACGCGGCCCGTCCGCTGGCCGACGCGGTGGCCGCGGCCTTCGACGATCTCGTCCCCGGGTTCTACGATCCGCACGAGCGCGAGCGGGGATCGGTGCTGGTCGAGACACGCGAGGGCGGGATGATCGAAGTCCCGCTGATGTCCGTCTCGATCGGCGTGGCGCTGTGGACGACCGAGCACATTCGCTCCACCACCGCCGTCGCCGACGCGGCGTCCGAGATGAAGGCCGTCGCGAAGCGGCACCTCGGCTCGTTCGTCGCGGTCGATCGCCGCCGCGCCTGACCCCTTCGGGGCGGACGTTCCTCAACCTCTCTCGACCCCACTCCGGGCCCAGGCTCGGGCGGTACGGAGGCCAGTCTCAACCGTGTCGAACGTCGTGGTGATACATGCCGTCGTTCGGGTGTGCAGCGTGCTTCATCGGGGTACACGGCAAGTGCACAGTTGTATGCGGTTGGACATCTCATGTCCCGGGGCGTAGCCTGCTCCAGTTCCCGCAGGTCAGTAGCACCAGATAAGGGGTTGAGCGTTGTGTATGTGATGAACAGAAGCGGACGGAGTTGTGCGGTGAAACCGAACGGCAGTACAGCCGGACGGTTTTCCCGGGCCGTAGCCGTGGCACTGGCCGCCACCGTCGTCGGGGTCGCGGGCTTGGCCGCCGCGTCACCAGCAGGCGCCTACGAGATCAAGAACTTCTCGGCCGACATCTTCGAGGCCGACGGCACCACCTTCGAGTCCCAGGCCGGAGCGGTGCCCTACCAGGGGGTCATCGCGTTCGACACGGTGGTCAACGCCGAGGCGAATCCCACGGTCCCGCCGCTTCAGGAGCAGGCCGGATCGACCAAGAAGATCCAGGTCACGATCCCGCCGGGTCTCACCCCCAATCCGGAGTCCATCCCGGAGTGCACCACCGAGCAGCTGCACGACCGCGCCTGCCCGGAGGCGAGTCAGGTCGGCATGGTCCGCCTTCGTCTCCGCAGCTACCTGCCGGCCGGGGCGACCACGCTGCTGAGCATCTCGGCGCCGGGAGCCAAGGGGTGGCTCGAGGCCCGGATCGGGCTCTTCAACATGGAGCGCACCGACAGCACGCAGCTGGCGCGCTTCGCGTTCGACTCGGGGCACGTGTCGCCGACCGGTCACATGACCGAGATCATCGGCGCGATGCGGCCGGACGACAACCGGCTGTTCTTCACGATCGACGACGTCCCGACGCCGACGTCGACCAGCCCGACGACCCCGCCGCTGATCACCGGGTCGACGCTGACCTTCTGGGGCAAGCCGGGCTCGGCGGCCCACGATGCGGAGCGTGGCTCCGCGCAGCTCCGGTTGACCTCGACGGACAACATCGCGTACTGGCCCGGCCAGGCGCCGCTGCCGTCGCCGCCGTTCCCGCCCGCCGGCACGCCGATCCAGCCGAACACGCCGACGAGCGTTCCGCTGGCCAACATCCCGTCCACGGGTGCGACGGGCATCACCAACCGCGACGCGACCTTCCTGCGCAGCCCCACCTCGTGTGCCGGCCCGCAGAAGGCCGAGCTCGAGCTGACCTCGTGGCAGGGCGCCGTCCGCAACGCCGACTACCTGATCGGCGAGGAGACCGACGGTCTCCAGGGCTGCGACCAGGTGCCGTTCGCCTCGTCCACCGAGTTCGGTCCGAGCTCGATGCAGGCTGACGCCCCGGTCCCGCTCGGCGTCACGCTGAACGTGCCGCAGGCCGGCGACGACGACGCGCTGGCGACGGCGCACGTCAAGGACGTCGCGGTCAAGCTGCCCCCGGGCATGACGATCAGCCCGTCGGCCGCCAACGGCCTCGAGGCGTGCCTCGACACGCAGTTCGCCAAGGGCACCAACGATCCGATCGCGTGTCCCGCGGCTTCGCGGATCGGCGCCGTCCAGATCTCGACCCCGGTGCTCCCCGAGGCGCTGACCGGTTCGGTCTACGTCGGCCAGCCGCTCCCGGGCAACCGCTACCGCCTGTTCATCAACGCGGACGGCTTCGGCATCTCGATCCGGCTGACCGCCGACGTGCGCCCCGACCCGGTGACCGGCCAGATCACGGCCTACGTCAACGACAACCCGCAGCTGCCGTTCAGCCAGTTCAAGCTGGACTTCGACGGTGGGTCGAAGGCGATCATCGCCAGCCCCCCGACGTGCGGCACCCACACGGGCGTGACCGCGATGCACCCGTGGTCCGGCAACGCCGCGGACATCACGCGGGCCGACGTCGACGTGTCGACCGGATGCGCCTTCCCGTTCGGGCCGGGCTTCGAGGCCCGTCCGTCCTCGCTGCTCTCCGGAGCCAACGGGAACCTGCTGGTCGGCCTGACCCGCCCCGACGGTCATCAGAACCTGATGGGCGTGGAAGCGACCCTTCCGGCCGGGATGGTCGCCACGCTCAAGGGCGTGCAGCGCTGCAACGAGGCGCAGGTCGCCGCCGAGGCCTGCCCCGGTGGCAGCCAGATCGGCATCGTCTCGGTCAAGGCCGGGCCGGGCGCCCAGCCGTTCGCGCTGTCCGCGCCGGTCTACCTGACGGGCCAGTACAAGAACGGCGACTTCGGCGCCGTGGTGATCATGCGCGTGATCGCCGGTCCGTACGACCTGGGCAACGTCGTCGTCCGGCAGTCGATTCGGATCGATCCGGACACCGCGCGGGTCACCGTGCACAGCGATCCGCTCCCGCAGATCGTCGAGGGCGTCCCGCTGCGGCTCCGTGAGCTGCAGATCAACGTCAACCGCAACGGCTTCATGCGCAACCCGACGTCCTGCGGTGGCAAGCAGGTCGACGCGAAGCTGAGCTCGTCGGCGGGTGGCGTCTCCACCCCGGCCGCCGCGCTCTCGTTCGACGACTGCAAGAAGCTCAAGTTCGAGCCGAAGATCAGCCTGCGCCTGGGCCACAAGTCCCAGATGCGCAAGTTCAAGTACCCGGCGCTCCGCGCGACGGTGACGCAGGGCGCCGCGGAAGCCGGCATCCGTGACTCGCAGGTGATCCTGCCGAAGCACGTCGCCCTGGCCGCGAAGAACGCCAAGGGCCTCTGCGAGGTTGCGCAGGCTCGGGCGGACAAGTGCCCGGCGGAGTCGATCGTCGGCTACGCGGCCGCCGAGACCCCGCTGCTGGACAAGGAGCTCAAGGGTCCGGTCTTCTTCGTCAAGGGCGAGCGGACCGATCCGAAGACCGGTCGCGTGATCGCCACGCTGCCGACGCTCTACGTCAAGCTCCAGGGCGAGACGACGATCAAGCTGCGGGCCACCACGGACGTCAGCAAGGACCGCCTGGTCACCACGTTCCCGGCGATCCCGGACGCGCCGATCTCGCGCTTCACGCTCACGATCGCGGGCGGGAAGAACGGGATCATCCAGGCGACGCGCGACCTCTGCGCATCGAAGGCGTTCAAGGGCACGGTGCGCTTCACCGGCCAGAACGGCGTCCGCGCGACGACGGCGAAGCCGCAGATCTCGACGGCCTGCGCCGGCAAGAAGTCGACCAAGAAGTAAGCGCACTGCGCTACCTCCGGTAGGACAGGACGCCGCCGCCGTGATTCCCACGGCGGCGGCGCGCGTTATACGTGGTCCCGGTCGGGGTAGACGTGCGTAGACGGGAGTGCTGTGCGCGCTCGTACGATCCCCCAGGAGAGAGAGAACCCACATGCGTGACTGTGGTGAACGGGACGCCTCGACGGCGACCCAACGACGGACAGGGCTACGCGCCCTGGCGCTCGGCATCGGTACGGCGACGATCGTCGGCCTCGGCTCGCTCGCCGGCGCGACCAGCGCCCAGGCGTTCGCGTTCAGCGACTTCGCGGCCGGTGTCCTGACCGACGCGGACGACCGCACGGCGTACTTCCAGACCGCGGGCGGCCGCCCGCCGTTCGGGGTCACCGACTTCAGCTTCCAGACCAACGGCTCGGGCGAGCCGATCGGCAACGCCAAGAACCTGCGGATCGACATCCCGCAGGGACTCGCCCCGAACTTCCCGGCGATCCCGACCTGCACGGACGAGGATTTGGCTGCGCAGCAGTGCGATGGCGAGTCGCAGATCGGGGTGCAGCGGCTGACGGCTCGGGGAGACATCACCCTAGGGTTGCTCCCGCTCGGCAGATACACGCTCGACGTCGAGCTGCCGATCTACAACCTGACCCGCTCCGGCGACCAGATCGCCCGCTTCGGCTTCAATCCGGCTCAGGCTCCAGGCTCTGACCTGCTTGGCGGCGACAAAAGCCCGGTGATCATCAACGGCGGGGTCCGCAACAGCGACTACGGCCTGTTCTTCACGATCTCGAATCTGCCGAAGAACCCCGCGGTCGTCCGCTCGAACCTCGCGTTCTGGGGCGTTCCCGGGTCGTCGCAACACGACAGCGTCCGCGGGGTGTCGACCACGAGCATCCCGGCGCTCCCGATCCCGGTGCCGGGCTCGCCAAAGATCGTCAAGGGCGGCCCGGTCCCGAACAAGACCACGGCCTTCCTGACCAACCCGACGTCCTGCGCCGGGGTCCAGACCTCGACCGTCCAGGCCGAGTCCTACGCCGGTGAGGTCATCAACACCAGCTACACCACCCCGGTCGGCGTCGACGGCTGTGACAGCGTGCCGTTCGCCCCGTCGACGGTGCTCGGCGGGTCCGCACCGCTCGACAGCCCGTTGCCGCTCAACGTCCACCTGAAGGTGCCGCAGGACCAGAACTCGACCCGCGGGACGTCGCACGCCAAGCGGATCGCGGTCACGCTGCCCGAGGGCGTGTCGATCAACCCGTCGGCCGCCAACGGCCTGGAGGCCTGCACCGACGCGCAGTTCGGGAAGGGCACCGAGGCACCGATCTCCTGCCCCGCGGCCTCGCGTGCGGCGTCGGTGAAGATCACCACGCCGCTGCTCGAGCGTCCGCTCGAGGGCTCGGCCTACATCGGTCAGCCGTTGCCGGGCAACCGCTACCGGCTGTTCATCAACGCCGACGCCTACGGGATCACCGTGCGCCTGGTCGGCGTCGTGATCGCCGACGGCACCACCGGACAGCTGACGGCGGTCTTCGACGACAACCCGCAGCTGCCGTTCAGCGACCTCGAGCTGCAGTTCAAGGACACCCCGAACACGGTGCTCTCGAGCCCGTTGACCTGCGGCGAGCACGGGGGCGTGACCGCGTTCGATCCGTGGTCCGGGACCCCGACCGTCAACGCGCCCAGCGTGCTGAACGTCAGCGGCTGCAACGGGTTCCCGTTCGCCCCGAGCGTCGGCGCGGTGGCCGGCACCCCCAAGGCCGGCGCCTACACGCCGTTCACGTTTGCGCTGAGCCGTCCCGACGGCAACCAGACGCTGAGCCTGCTGCACGCCAACCTGCCGCTCGGCCAGACGGCGAAGATCAAGGACGTCCAGCAGTGCACCGAGGCCCAGGTCAAGGCCGTGGCCTGCCCCGCCGAGAGCCAGATCGGCACGGTGTCGACGAAGACCGGATCCGGCAGCAGCCCGCTGACGCTGACCGGCAAGCTGTACTTCACCGGTCCGTACAACGGCGGTCCGTTCGGCACGGTCGCCGTGATCCGCGCGATCGCCGGTCCGTACGACCTCGGCAACGTGGTGGTCCGGCAGTCGCTGCGGCTCGCCGCCGACACGGCGCGGGTGGGGATCGTCAGCGATCCGCTGCCGCAGATCGTCGAGGGCGTGCCGCTGCGGCTCCGTGAGCTGGCGGTCAGCATCACCAAGCCGCGGTTCATGCGCAACCCGACGTCGTGCGACACCCGGCCGCTGGAGGTCTCGATCCAGGCCGCACAGGGCGCCGTGGTCTCGCGCTCGGCCAACCTGCCGTCCGCGGAGTGCGACAAGCAGAAGTTCACGCCGAAGCTGAAGCTCGAGTTCCGCAACAAGAAGCAGATGGGCAAGAACAAGAACCCGCAGGTGCGGGCGACGATGACCCAGGAGGACGACCAGGCGGGTCTGAAGTCCGTCAAGGTCACGCTGCCGAAGTCGGTGGCCCTGGCCGCGGCGAACGCCAGCGGGCTCTGCGAGGTCGCTCAGGCGGCAGCTGACAAGTGCCCGAAGAACTCGATCGTCGGCAACGCCCAGGCGGTCTCGCCGATCCTCAACCGCACGCTCAAGGGCCCGGTCTACTTCGTCAAGGGCGAGCGGACCGACCCGAAGACGGGGCGCAAGATCGCGACGCTGCCGACCCTGCAGGTCGCCCTGCGCGGCGAGGTCACGATCCTGGCGCGCGCCGAGACCGCGGTCGACAAGAAGTCGCGATTGGTGACGACGTTCCCGTCGCTGCCGGACGCGCCGATCACGCGGTTCACGATGACGATCAACGGCGGCAAGCGCGGGATCATCGCTTCGACGCGGGACCTCTGCAAGGCGCCGAAGTCCCAGCGTCGGGGGCTCGCATCGATCCGCGGGCACAACAACAAGACGCTGAAGACCACGAAGCCGAACATCTCGACGGCGTGCAAGACGGCGAAGAAGAAGTCGAGCAAGAAGTCGTCGAAGAAGAAGACGACCAAGAAGAAGAGCTCGTCGGCGAAGAAGTTCGCGGTCGTGCCGACGGCGGCGACGCGGTAGGACGGGCACGGGAGGCGCGACGGGGAAGCCGTCGCGCCTCCTGGGAACTGCGAGCCGAAAAAAGCTCGCAGCGAGAGGTGTTGTCTGTATATTCCTCGCCAGGGCCAGCAGCTGAATCAGTTCTCATCGTCGTCGCTAGTCTGGTCCTGACCGCGGTTCGCCCGGTGAGCGGCGTGCTTGTTGTGGAGTGAAGGAAGGCGTCAGGGCCCCGGCGATCTCGCCGGGGCCCTGACGTTTTGGGGGTCGGCAATCGGTCGCACCACTGGGTACTCGTCAAGTACAGTCGTGCTCCGATGGAGAGCAACCGTAGGGTTCGACAACCAGCCCGACCACGCCTCGGCCTCGCGGCCGGAACGGCCGTGGCGCTGGGCTGCCTCGGACTTCCCACGGCGGCGCTCGCCGAGCGCCTTCCGGCCTTCGACCCCGCGTCGCAGCATGCGGTACTCGGCCTCAACCCCACGGGCGTGGTGGTCGGCGACCTGAACGGGGACGGGCGGGCCGATATCGCCACGGCGGACACCTCGTCCGACCAGGTGACGGTGTTGACGCAGACGCCGAACGGCGACTTCACGGCAGCGATCGGCGCGGCCGTCGGCGACGATCCGCCGAACCTCGCGATCGCCGACTTCACCGGCGACGGAGCGCTCGACCTGGCGACGATCGACGGGCTCTCGTGGCAGGTCTCGCTGTTGTCCAACGACGGATCCGGAGCCTTCTCCGCCGGCGTGGCCGGAGCGACCCACGGCCGACCGCTCGACCTGGCGGTCGGCGACGTGAACGGGGACGGCCGGCCAGACATCGCCACGTCGAACTGGGTCACCAGCACGGTCTCGCTGTTGCTGAGCGGCTCGACGCCGGGCACCTTCTCGACGGTGACCGCAGGGGCCTCGCCGGACTTCCCGCAGGGCATCGCGCTCGGCGACGTCGACGGCGACGGTCGCCTGGACGTCGTCACCGTCGGTATCTCCAGCCAGGACGTGGAGGCGTTGCTGCAGCAGGCCGACGGCTCGTTCGTCCGGACCACGCTGGCGACCGTCGACGGCACCCTGAACGACGTCCAGGTCGAGGACATGGACGGCGACGGACGGGCCGACCTCGTCGTCAACGACCAGGCGAACGCGCGCGTCGTGCTGCTGACGAAAGATGGCTCCGGCGCCGGGTACGCCGAGCGGGTCCTCGGCACCCTCGCCACGGGCGCGCGCCAGGCGGTGGTCGGCGACGTCAACCACGACGAGCGCCTCGACGTGGTCACCACCGAGCCGAGCTCGGGCACCGTCACGGCCTTCACGAAGGACGCAAGCGGCGATGGCTACACGGCGACCGTGGTCGGGACCGCCGGCGCCGCGGCCGTCGGGCTGACGCTCGGCGACGTCGAC
>JBAZOW010000140.1:0-9258 GCA_041648495.1 Patulibacter sp. | reverse complement strand
ACCGGCCCGCGATCCGCCGGCGGCGGCGCACGCGGAACCGACCCGGGCCCGACGGGACGGCGATCGTGCGCTCGCCCCGGAAGCCACGACGGATCTGGGACCGTTCCTAGTAGCGTGGCGGCGGTGAACGAGTCGACTCCCGACGTCCAGACGAATCGCGATCGCCGGATTCGCGACGCGTGCACGTTCGTCGCGGCGTTCCTCCTGGCGTGGCTCGTCGGGTCGCTCGCCGATCCACCGCCGTTCATCTACGACGCGGGCATCTACTGGAGCAGCGCCGACCGCTTCACCGTCGACGGCAGCTGGTCGCTGTGGAACTACGACGACAGCCTGCGGGGCCTGGCCCCCGCCCTGCTGTTCGGCGGCGTGCGCAGCATCGGCGGGTGGCTCGGGACCAGTCCGCTGGCCACCGTGAACATCTTCAACGCGCTGCTGTTCGCGTGGATCGGCACGATTCTCGCGCCGCGCGTGGCGCAGCTGGCGTGGGCCGAGGCGCGGTTCGGGATCGTTCGGCGCCTGGTGCTCGTCGGCCTGCTGCTCCTGTTCTGGCGCGGGTACCTCAACTTCCCGCTGACCGACTTCCCGGCGCTCGCCTGCGGACTGCTCGCGTTGCTCGCCGTGGCGCGTGCCCCGAGCCTGCCGTGGCTGCTGCTGTCGGGCGTCGCGGTGAGCTTCGCGATCAACCTGCGACCGGCGTTCATCCTGCTCGTCCCGGCGATCATCGGACTCGCGATCTGGAACAGCCGCACGGCGCTCCCCCGGCCGAACCGCATCCGCCGGCTGCTGGGCGTCGCCGCGGTCGTGCTCGGCCTCGCCGTCCTGATGGTTCCGCAGTCGATCGTGTCGCACCGTCACCACGACACCTGGAGCCCGATCGCGGGAGCCGCCGAGAACCTGACCGGCTTCCAGCTCTACACCGGCCTCGTGCTCCAGCGCTACGAGACCTACCTCGGGCCCTCCGACCGCAGCGCGTCGATGCGCTACAACGACCCGCACACCGAGAAGATCGTCGCGGAGCTGAACGAGCGCGGAGGCCTCGAGGGCTACGGCGACTACCTGCGCGTCGTGCTCGATCATCCGATCGGGGTCGCCGGCGTCTGGCTTCGCCACCTCGTCAACGGGATGGACCAGCGCTACTCGTCGACCTACGTCACCGAGCTCGACAGCGGCGGGGCACGACCGCTGCGCGCGTTCGGGTTCCTGATCGCCTTCGCGGCGCTCGTCCGGCTGGCGTGGCCGGCCGCCCGGCGCTCGCTGGGGAAGGCGCGCTGGCGCTACCCGTTGGCGGTCGTCCTGACCTGCGTGACGATCCTGCCGTCCGCGGTCGAGACCCGGTTCCTGCTGCCGCTCTACCTCCTGACGTACCTGCTGGTGCTCGCGCCCGGCTGGCCGCTCGCGCGCCTCGTCGGCGAGAAGTCCGAGGGCCTGCGCCGCTTCCGCGTTCCCGCGGCGATCGCCGTCGGGTTCCTGGTCTACGCGGCGGTGGTCCTGACGATCATCGAGGGCGCGAGCCGCAATCTGGAGTAGGCCGGAGGACGACCGGCCGCCGCAGACGCGCGCGCCGCTCGGGGCCGATGAGACCCGACGGCGCGCGGAAGGCTAACGTCCCTGCGATGCTCAGCCGGCCGAATCGCTCCCTGACGCCTCCGGCGGCCCGGTGGCGTTGGCTGTACCTCATTCCCCCGATCCTGGTCCCGCTGCTCGTCTTCCTGCCGCGGATCACGGGAGGCGGGTTCTCCGGCGACGACTGGTCGAACCGGTCGGCGATGATGAGCACGACGTTCTCGGGGATCTTCGACCCGTTGCTCGACGACCCGATCGGCCACCGGTCGCTGCACCTGCCGTACGTCTACCTGTACGACGCGGTCTTCACCTCGCACCCGTCGCTCTACCTGCTGTGGGCGGTGCTCACGGCCGGGGCGTTCGGTGCGCTCTTCGCCTTGCTCCTGGCGCGCCTGCGGGTTCCGCTCTGGGCCGCGTCGAGCATCGGCACGCTGGGGGCGATCTACCCCTACGCGTCGATGACCAAGCTCTGGGCGACCGCGCACGTCGGCCACATCACCGGGATCCTCGCGCTGCTCGGGATCCTGCTCGCGCTGCGCGGGCTGCGGCGACGGGGACGGATCGCGCGGATCGCGCACCACGCCGGGGCGCTGGTGCTCTTCCTGCTGTCGCTCAACCTCTACGAGATCGCGCTGCCGATCGTCTGCGCCGGCGGGCTCTGCTACCTCGCGACGATCGCCCAGCGGGACCGGCCCGACCACCGGGCCGGAGTCGGCGCGCTGCTCCGCGCCTACCGTCCCGGGCTGTTGCGCTGGGCCGCGGACCTGGCGGTCGTCGGGGCCTGGTACGCGAGCCTCGGCGAGACCGACATCGCCCGCGACACCCAGCTCTCGCTCCGTGAGCGCGTGCTCGAGATCCTCTCCGACGGCGCCCAGAACATCGCCGGCACGTTCGTGCCGTTCCTGGGCCGGAACTCACGCGACGGCGTCGAGACGATCTACTCCGGAGCCTGGTTCGTGCCGTCGATCACGGCCGTGGTCGTCACCGGCGTGATCGTCTTCGCGGCCGCCTGCGTGCTGATGCCGCTGATCGCCGGTCGGGCCGTCGAGCCCGAGCGGCGACGCGCGTTGCTGCGGATCCGCAACTGGGGGCTCGGCATCCTCGCGGCGATCGTCGCCGCCTACGCCGGCTGGCTGGCGATCGTCCCGGCCGATCCGTACTACCGTCCCGTGCCCTACGACGCCCCGGTGCTGCGCGTCAACGTGATCGCCGCCTTCGGCCTCTCCGCGATCTTCGTCGCCGTGATCGGCGCCGTGGCGGAGCTGCTGCGGCTGCTGACGCCGCGGCGGTCACGAGCGGTCGCGGCGGGCTTCGTCGTGCTCGCGCTGCTCGCGATCACCGTGGCCTACAACCGTCAGAATCAGGCGGAGATCACCCTCTGGAACACGGCGACGAGCGAGCAGGTCGAGATCCTCGACGCGGTCGACGAGGCCTTCGACGGGCGGGATCCGGCCCCGGACACCAACATCTTCCTGACCGACAGCCGGGGCTGGGTCGCCGACGGCGCCGAGGTCTTCCACACGATCTGGTCGTTCCGCGGTGCCCTGCGCGCCACCTACGACGACCCGACGCTGATCGGCGTCGCGTTCCGCGACGGGGCGCAGTTCCAGTGCCGCCCCGAGGGGCTCGCGACGTTCGGTCTCGGCTACGAGCCGAACGCCGGCGACTCGCCGCTGGCGCCGTACGGCCGCACGGCGCTCGTGAGCTTCCACCAGGCGCGTCGTTGGGACGTGCGGGACATGGCCAGCTGCCGTCGCGCCGTCCGCGACGCCGGGCTGACGTTGCTGCCGCGCAACGCCGACACGCCGCCGCTCGGCACCAGCTAGACCGCCCGCGGTACGAGCGGGGCCGCGCCCGGACGACGTTCCGGACGGGACCGTCGACGGCCCAGGCGGGCCCGGCCCGCCCGGACGGCCGGCGTCAGACCCGCCGCCCCTGCCCGAAGCGCGAGCCCCACGGCACCTCGGACGCGCCGAGCGTCTCGGGGCTGTCGACGAACCCTTCGGAGACGAAGGCCAGGACCCCGTCGACCGCGTAGCCGAGGTCCGTCAGCTCGCTGCGCGACGGACTGAGCATCTGGTCCGCGTTGACCGGGTGCGTTCCCGAGTACAGCGGGACCCACCCGGGCACCGCGTCGCGGCGAGCGTGCCCGAGCAGCCCGGCCTCGAGCGGCGGCCGGGAGAACCCGCGGGCGGCCCGTCGCCCGCGGCCGACCGCGGCGCGAGCACCCCACGCCTTCGGCAGTGGTCCGTCGGCCCAGGTCAGCGGGGCCACGGTCCAGCGCACCGTGCTCGCGATCCGCGACCCCGAAGCCGCGGGCCCCGGAAGCAGCTCGCTGACCACGCGCCCGCTCGGATCCTGCCGCAGCTCCACGGTCTCGCGGCCGGGATCCGTCAGCAGACCGCCGATCGCCTGGCCCTCGCTCGCGGCATCCGCGGACGCGGCCGTGTAGCGGTGGCGCCAGCCGTCACGATCGACCTGCCGATGCAGCACCGTGATCCCGAGCGCGAGCAACGGCGGCTCGACGGTGCGGGGCAGCACCGGAAAGCTCTCGAGCCAGCCCAGGTGCCGACGCGGCTCGACCCGTCCCGCGAGCGGATCGCTGGCGCTGCCCACGAGCACCGAGCGTGCGGTGACCGGGTCGTACGCGAGCGTCAGCGGCTCGAGCATCGGGAACGCGGCCTGCTCGATCCACCCGAGGTGCTGATACTCCGGCGCCGTCGCGCCCTCGAGTCCGGTCACCAGCCACTCGCCGTCGGGAGCGGCCAGCAGGCGCTGGGTGCCGGGCAGCTGGTGCCCGTGCAGCGCCCCCAGGTCGTACTCCAGTCGGTAGCCCGGCGGCGGCACCCGGTCGAGCGTCACGATCGTCCGCTCGCCGTCCTCGGAACGGTGGCGGCTCAGCAGCATCGTGTCGGCGGGCTGCCAGGTGGCGGCCCCACCCCATCGTCGCGGGATCCCGCGACGCAGGCCGGGCATCCGCGGGGCCTCCCACGCACAGGCGCGGCGGATCCACTCCTCCTGCGGGTCCGGACGCTGCTCGAACTCCAGCGGGATCTCCGTGCTCATGCGACCGTCCTCCATCGAACCACGCCCTCCTGGGCCCACTGCTCGGCGATCTGCTCGATCACCGGTCGGCCGGCGCGCAGTCGCACCGGAGCGAGGCCCGCGTTCTCGTACGCCTCGTTCAGCGCCTCGATCGCGGACGGGATCTCCGGATCGCGCCGCCACGCGACCCCGACCGGCGTCGCCCGTGGCAGGTCGTCGGGCGTGACGCAGGTCAACGGGCCGCCGCGACCGACCGGGGTCGTCAGCACGAACCGCGGCTCCTGCTTCGGCATCCAGGCGGTGCGCGTGACCTGCTCGAGCAACGCCGGCTGCGCCAGCCCGTCGGCCCCGCGCGGATCGAGCATCAGCACGAACCGGCCCCGCGCCGCGCGGATGCCGGCGTCCGCCGCCAGCTGCTCGGGCGTGACGTGGTTCCAGACGACCGCGCCGTCGGCCGGCCCGTCGAAGGCGGCGATCACCTCGAAGTCGCGCAGACGCTGGTGCCGCAGGCCGGACAGGTCGGCGTCCGTCCAACGCTCGCCCGCGGGCCCGTCGTGCAGGATCACCGACAGCGCGGGAGCCCAGGCCGCCTTGATCTCGTCGCGGCGGCCGTAGAGCCGGGGGTGCCGGCGGGCCATCGCCTCGGCCGGCGCGAGCTGCCCGTGGTTGACCCCGCTGACGCGGCTGAAGCCCTTCTTGCGGTAGCGGAACGTCGGCTCCGTCGCCCGCTCGCCGATCACGCCGTGCTCGGCGAGCGTCAGGACCAGGTCCCAGTCCTCGTGCCCGTGCGTCAACTCCTCGGCGTAGCCGATCCCGGCCGCGAACACCCGCCGGTCGAACAGGCTCGTCGCGGCGCAGTAGTTGTTGTCCAGCAGGATGTGGAGGTTGTACGACGGTGGCTCGTACGCGTCGTTGCGGTGCCCGAAGTGGTGCGCGTTGGGGTAGACGAACCCCACGTTCTCGGCCGCGCGCTCGAGCTGCGCGACCGTCGACTCCAACGACCACGGCAGCAGCTCGTCGTCCGCGTCGAGCGGCAGCACGTAGCGCTCGGTGGCGCCGTCGAGCGCGCGGTTGCGGGCGGCGCTCGGTCCCCGCCGCTCGGGCTGGCGCAGCACGGTCGCCCAGCCCTCGCGCTCGACGCGCTCGAGCGCCTCCAGCGTCTCGATGTCGTCCGACGCGTCGTCGACCACGACCACCCGGGCCGCCGGCAGCGTCTGCCGCTTGACCGACTCCAGGGCGCCCTCCAGGTAGCGACCGTGACGGAAGCACGGCACCACGACGAGCACCGAGCGGTCCGGGTCGTGGCCGTCGGCGGCGCGGGGCAGCTGCAACGTCGGCCGGACCCCGAGCTCGGCGGCGCGCTGCTCGATCGCCGTCTCGTCGGTCGTCCACTCCTCGGGAGTCGGCGGCGCGGGCGCCGCGGCCCGCCGTTCCAGCAGCTCCTCGTAGAGCGCGTCGTGGGCGGCGCCCATCGCCTCGACCGTGAACCCGTCGAGCATCCGCCGGCGGGCGAGCGCCCCGACCTCCGCGCGGTGCTCGGCGTCGGTCAGCAGGCGCTCGAGCGCGTCGGCGTAGGCGGCGACGTCGTCGCGGGGCTCGATCAACGCGCCCCCGCCGCCGTCGAGCAGCTCGACGTTGCCCGGCAGCGCCGGGACCACGGCGGGGACCCCCATCGCGAGCGCCTCGTAGAGCGCCAGCGGGATCCCCTCGAAGACCGAGGTCATCAGCAGCACGTCGGAGCTGCGGTACCAGCGCGGCATCTCCTTCGACGGCGGGTGCCAGGCGAACCGGTCGGCGACCCCGAGCTCGTCGGCCCGGCGCCGCGTGTCGTCCGCCAGGTCGCCGTCGCCGACGATCGTCAGCTCGAACTCGACCCCGCGACGCACCAGCTCGGCGACCACGTCGACGGTCAGCAGGGGATCCTTCTGGGCGACCAGCCGGCCCGGCCAGAGGACCCTCGGCACGCTCCGCTCCGCTTCGAACGGCTCGACCTGCCCGGGATCGAACTCGCCCGTGGCGTCGACGCCGAGGTGCAGCACCCGCAGCTTTTCGGCGCCGACCTCGTAGTCGAGCATGCTGTCGGCGAGGTGCTGGCTGACCAGCGAGTACGCGTCGACGATCGCGTCGTAGCGGTTGGCCACGTACTGCACGTAGCCCGAACGGTCGGCCTCCTCGGCGTGCAGCTGGACGACCGTCGCCGGAGGGTCCGGCAGGCTCTGGATGTCGACCAGCAGGTCGAAGCCGATCCGGGAGTTCATCACGTGCAGGATCTGCACCCCGCGACTCTCGATGAAGCCGAGCACGAACGGCACGAACTCGGCGCCGGCCATCAGCTCCGGCAGGGTCCAGATCTCGTCCGCGTACGGCGCCAGGTCGGGGATCCAGCGGTTCAGCGAGGGCTGGGTCGTGATCAGCGACGGGGCCCAGCGGGTGCGGTCGATCGACCGGAACCAGTCGATCGTCCCCTTGTCCGAGCCCCCGAGGTCGACCCAGGGGGCGACGTAGAGCACGGGGATCCGCGCGTCGCGGGTCAGCCCCTCGCCGGCACGAGAAGATGCAGCAGGCACCGGCGGGAGTCTATGGTCCGCGCCGGGTTCGAGCGTCGCTCCCCGCCCCCCGGCGGAGACCTTCTAGAGCAGCTCGGCCGCGGTCTGGGCCTGGCGGTTGAAGTACCAGAGCCCGAAGGCGAAGAGGAAGACGATGATCCCGATCGGGATCAGGGCATGGGGCATCCCGCCCCACGAGGTGATCGCGCCCGGAGCCGTCGGATCGATGACCAGGTAGCGCACGCCCTCCATGATTCCGGTCAGCGGGTTGGTGTGGAGCACCGTCTCGATCACGGGCAGGTTGCGATCGCGGACCACGTCGACCGTGTAGAGGATCGGCGACGCGTAGAACATCGCCTGGGTCACCACGCCCCAGACCGGCAGCACGTCGCGGTACTTGACGAACGACGCGGCGAGGATCATCGAGACCCCGGCCGAGAGCAGGACCAACGGCAGCAGCGCCACCGGGAGCAGCAGCCACGTCCAGCGGACCTCGACCCCGTTGAGCAGCACGAAGACGAGCACCGCGAGCATGTTGACGGCCAGGTTCAGCAGCGCGGTGACGACCACGGACAGCGGGATCACCAACCGGGGGAACTGCATCTTGCGGACGAGGTTCTCCCGCGCGACCACCGACTGGACGGCGTTCGACGTCGACTCGGCGAAGAACTGGAACAGCATGATGTTCATCAGCAGCATGGCCGGGTAGTGCGGGATCTTGTCCCCCAGGTCCATGATCTGCGTGAAGACGGTGTAGTAGACGCCGAACATCATCAGCGGCCGCATCAGCGTCCACAGGTAGCCCAGCACCGACCCGAAGTACGACAGGCGGAACTCGGTGATCGCGACCATCCAGGTCAGCGACCAGAACCGCTTCGCTCCGCCGCTGATCGCGGCGGGCCCCTTCATCTCCCGCAGCGCCGACGCCTCGGTGGCGACTGCGGGTTCGATCTCGAGGCTCATGCGGCTGACTCCTGCTGCGGGGTGGTGATCGAGACGCGGGTCGGAGGCTGGACCAACCCGATCACGTCGCGTTCGGCCGAGTGGATCGTGACCTCGGCGGCGGACCGTGCGTCGAGGACGACCTCGATCTCGGCCGTGCCCTGGGTCAGCAGCACGCCGACGTCGTAGTGCCCGTTGCTCAGCGTGACGTCCCACGCGACGTCCACCCGCCGCCGCTCGCCGGCGCGCAGCGGTCCGTCGTCCGACAGGTCGACTCGCGCCCCGGTCACCACGGCGTGCTCGGCGTCGCGCAGCTGGACCAGCAGGGTCGGGTACTCGATCGTCTGGTGCGCCCGGATGTGGACCGCGACGGCGACCGGGCGGCCACTGACGAGGGTCGTCACCGGCACCCCCGTCTCGTCCTCGACCCGGGTCTCGATCGTGACGCGACCGTCGCCGCTGCCGCTGACGTTCACCGCGACGTCCTCGTCGTCGGCCCCGCTGGCGAAGTTCGACGCGAGGTACGCGCGCCCGACCTCGGCCGGGTCGCCGATCATCCGGATGTCCCCGTCCTGGAGGAACATCGCCCGGTGGCAGAAGCGCTCGACGGCGGCCATGTCGTGCGTGACGAGGATGATCGTGCGGCCCTCGTCGCGCAGGCGGTAGAAGACGTCGAGGCACTTCTGCTGGAAGGCCGCGTCGCCGACCGCCAGCACCTCGTCGATCAGCAGCACGTCGGCGGAGGCCTGGACCATCACCGAGAACGCCAGCCGGACCTGCATGCCCGACGAGTAGTTCTTGAGCTTCAGGTCGAGGTAGTCCTCGAGCTCGGCGAAGGCGATGATCTCGTCGAACCGCCGGCGCGCCTCACGGGGCGAGAGCCCCATCATCACGCCGTTGATCACGACGTTGTCGAGCGCGGTCAGGTCCGGGTTGAATCCGACCCCGAGCTCGATGAACGGCGCCAGCCGACCGGCAACCTGGATCCGGCCGCGCTCCGGCCGGTAGATCCCGGCCATGCACTTCAGCAGGGTGCTCTTGCCCGACCCGTTGCGCCCGACGATCCCGAAGAACTCCCCGCGGCCGACCTCGAACGAGATGTCCTTGAGCACCGGGTACTCGCGGTAGTCCGTCGAACGGAACGGATGAAGCGCGCGCTCCT
>JBAZOW010000139.1:0-9496 GCA_041648495.1 Patulibacter sp. | reverse complement strand
GACCACCAGCACGTACGCCGAGTGGTCGAACTCCGGCCCCTGGGGCAGGATCCCGTAGGCGTCCCAGACCGGCTTCAGCGTCGCTTCGTCGCCGAGCAGGAACTGCGCGCGCGACCCCAGCCGCATCTTGTTCAGGAACCGCTTGGTCGCTTCCGGGGTGTCGTTCGCCGGGTCGACGCTGATCGCCAGCGTCGGCACCGGCTCGTCGAGCTGGTCGAGCGCTCCGGCGATCTGCCGCGCCGCCGCCGGGCAGGTGTCCTCGCAGTTGGCGAAGAGGAACGTCACGATCACGGGCCGCCCCCGGAAGTCCTCGATACTGACCGGCTTGCCGTTCTGGTCGCGCAGCCGGAACTCCGGGGAGGGCGCGGTCGGGCGGGTCGCTCCGACGTACGGCGAGTTCGCGCTCGCGATGCCGGTGGCGAGCCGGTCGTCGGAGGTCCCGGTACGGGCCAGCGACAACACCGCCACCACGCCGAGCACCACGACGGCGGTCACGAGCAACGACAGGCGGATCCGGGCGTTCACGGTACGATCGAGGGTAGAGCCTTCGGCCCGGATGACGCGCCACGACGCCCGATCGGGACGACCGGACGGATCGCATATGGTGCGGCGATTCGGGGGCGCTACACTTTGTAAAGTACTTAATTCCTATGGACGTTCAGGTGATGGCATGACCCCCTCGGGTGCGGAGTTCGTCCGCCAGATCAAGGGCCGCGTCGAGGAGATCGACCCGACGCAGGTCCACGA
The DNA here is from genome assembly GCA_041648495.1 of Patulibacter sp. Taxonomy (GTDB): domain Bacteria; phylum Actinomycetota; class Thermoleophilia; order Solirubrobacterales; family Solirubrobacteraceae; genus Patulibacter. Next base: position 8,749 of record JBAZOW010000139.1, on the reverse strand, counting down.
GATCCTCTTCGACGAGGACGTCGTCGTCGTCGACGTGCGCGAGAGCGACGAGGTCGCGGCCGGCAAGCTCCCGGGCGCGGTCCACGTTCCGCGTGGCTTCCTCGAGTCGCGGATCGACGGCGCCGTCGGCGACCGCGACAAGCGCGTCGTGCTCTACTGCGCGTCCGGCAACCGCTCGGCGCTCGCCGCCCGCACCCTGACCGAGGACCTCGGCTACTCGCGCGTCGAGTCGATGACCGGCGGCTACACGCTGTGGAAGGACCGCGGCTACGACGTCGACGTCCCCCGGGTCCTCACGCCGGAGCAGCGCGAGCGGTTCAGCCGCCACATCCTGATCAACGAGATCGGCCTCGAGGGGCAGATCAAGCTGCTCGACGCCAAGGTCCTGCTGATCGGCGCCGGCGCCCTCGGCTCGCCGAACGCGCTCTACCTGGCCGCGGCCGGGATCGGCACGATCGGGATCGTCGACGACGACGTCGTCGATCTCTCCAACCTCCAGCGCCAGGTCGCCCACGGCACCTCGACGGTCGGCGTCGCCAAGACCGAGTCGGCCGCGCAGCGGATCAACGACATCAACCCCGGCGCCAAGGTGATCCAGCACCAGACGCGTCTGAGTGCCGACAACGTCATCGAGATCTTCAAGGGCTACGACGTGATCGTCGACGGGACGGACAACTTCCCGACCCGGTACCTGATCAACGACGCCGCCGTCCGCCTGGACAAGCCGGTGATCAGCGCCGCGATCCTCGGCTTCGAGGCGCAGCTCTCGGTCTTCGACACGAGGACGACGCACGATCACGAGTCCGGTCCCTGCTACCGCTGCCTCTTCCCGGTCCCCCCGCCCGCCGAGCTGGCCCCGTCCTGCGGCGCCAACGGCGTGCTCGGGGTGCTCCCCGGGACCGCCGGTCTGCTCCAGGCGACCGAGGTCATCAAGCTGATCGTCGGCATCGGCGACTCGCTCCGCGGGCGCCTGCTGATGTACGACGCACTGGCCGCCGAGGTCCGCGAGGTCAAGGTCCGCAAGGACCCGGAATGCCCCGTCTGCTCCAAGGACCGCAGCGCGATCAGCGACGACGAGCTCGGCGTCTTCCCCGACTACGAGGCGTTCTGCGCCGCGGCCGGCTGACCCGGCAGCACGAATTCCGGTGCGGTGACCGACGAGGCCACCGCACCACCGGGTCATCCGACCCATCGTCTGCAGCCGGCGCGGCGGTCACCGCCGCGCCGGCTCGGACCACCTCACAGCTCACCACCCGTGCGCCCCGCACTGAACTAAGGTCCCGACTCATGGCCACCATTCGCATCCCGCCGGTTCTCCGTCCCTCCGTCGGCGGCGAACGACAGGTCACCGCCGACGGCGGCACCGTCCAGGAAGTCCTCGACAGCCTCGTCGCCCAGCACGGCGAGCTGCAGACCCAGCTGTTCGGCGCCGACGGCGAGCTCAACCGCTTCGTCAACGTCTACCTCAACGACGAGGACGTCCGCGTGCTCGGCGGCCTCGAGACGGCCGTGGGGGAGAGCGACACCCTCCAGATTCTCCCCGCCATGGCGGGCGGCGCACGCTGAGACTCGCCCTGACCGGCGCATCTCGGCCCGGGTGAAGCTCGGCAGTACGGAGTACGGCTCTCGCCTCACCCGCACGGACCTGCTTGGTCATCGCGTCGTCTCAACGCACGCCTCGGCGCCGCGTGACCCGCCTTGATCAGTCGCTGATCTCGCGGCGCTAGGCTCGACGGATGAGCGGCCAGCGCGACGACGAGCCCGACCGCGAAGCCGGCAAGCTGCCGACCGGTCGCGTCGCTCGCACCGCCCGGATCGGCGGCCTCGTCGCCGGTCAGGGCCTGCGCTGGGCCGGGATGCGGACCGCCAATCGCGTCCGTAGCCCCGAGAAGGCCGAGGAGGCCCGCGGCGACCGGACCGCCGCCGCGGTCCAGCAGCTCGTCGCCCAACTCGGGCAGATGCGCGGCGCGGCGATGAAGATCGGCCAGATGCTCTCGATGGTCGACTTCGACGGGCTCCCCGACGACCAGCGCGATGACCTCCAGCAGCAGCTCGCCGCGCTCCGCGACGACGTCCCGCCGGTCCCGTTCGCCAAGCTCGAGCGGCTGATCACGGACGAGCTCGGCGGTCCGCTCTCGGGCCGCTTCCGCGAGTTCGACGAGCAGGCGTTCGCGGCCGCCTCGATCGGCCAGGTCCACCGCGCCGTCACCCGGGACGGCGAGGACGTCGTGGTCAAGGTCCAGTACCCCGGAGTCGCCGAGGCCGTCGAGACCGACCTGCGCAACGGGCAGCTGCTGATCCCGATCATCCGGCGGATCGCGCCCGGACTGAACTTCAAGGCGCTCGCCGCCGAGATGCGCGAGCGGATCGGCGAGGAGCTCGACTACGAGCTCGAGGCCCAGAACCACCGGCGGATCGAGCGCCTGGTCCGCGACCACCCGTTCATCCGCGTGCCGCGGGTGCTGACGGGCCTCTCGACCCGCCGGGTGCTGGTCTCGGAGTACGTCGAGGGCGAGCGCTTCGAGGCGGTGCGCCGCACCGACGACGCGACTCGCGACCACTACGCCGAGATCGTCTTCCGCTTCTTCTTCGGCCTCCTCTACCGCGACGGGATCGCGCTCGGCGACCCGCACCCCGGCAACTACCTGCGCTGCGCCGACGGCCGGGTCTGCTTCCTCGACTTCGGGCTGCTGCGCGACGTCGGCCCCGAGCGGATCGCCAAGGAGCGCGCGATCGCCGCCGCGGTGCGGGAGAACGACGCCGAGCCGCTCAAGCGGAGCCTGATCGATGGCGGCTACGTCCCGGCCGGCCGCGCCGACGCGGTTGACCCCGAGTGGGCGCTGCGGATGATGCGGATGACGACCGGCTGGTACGCCCGCCCCGGCGTACGACGACTCGCCCCGGACAACGCCCGCGAGCACGGGATCGGCGAGCGCTCCGATCGCGAGCAGCGGGCCGCGATCCGCGAGCAGGTCAACCAGTTCGAGATCCCGCCGGAGGCGATCCTCGTCCGCCGGATGCACGGGATCGTGGCCGTCGTGCTGGGGCAGCTGCGGGCCGAGGCCGACTGGGGCGGAATCGCCGCCGAGTACCTGGACGGTGCCGACCCGGTAACCCCGCTCGGCGTGGCCGAGGCCGAGTACCTCGCCGCGCGCCGGGGCACCGCCCCGACGCCGTCGTCGTAGCCCCACGGAGGTCCCCGGACGCCCGGCGCGCGGAATCGGCACGGAACCGTCTCGGGATCGGCACGGGCCGCTCACCACGTGGCATCGGCGGTCCGTCAGCATGGACAGGCATGGCCACGACGACCGACCCGCCCCTCGCCGACGAGGCCCTCGACCGACTCCGAGCGCTCACCGGCAATCCCGAGGCGACCTTCCGCGAGCACCAGCTCGACGCGATCAACGACCTCGTCGCCGACCGGGCGCGGGTGCTCTGCGTGCAGCGGACCGGCTGGGGCAAGAGCGCGGTCTACTTCGTGGCGACCGCACTGCTGCGGGCCCGCGGGGCCGGACCGACGCTGATCGTCTCGCCGCTGCTGTCGCTGATGCGCAACCAGCTCTCGGCCGCCGCGGCGATGGGGCTCAGGGCCCGCACGATCAACTCGACCAACCAGGGCGACTGGACGGAGATCGAGCGGCTGATCGAGGCCGACGAGGTCGACCTGCTGCTGATCGGCCCGGAGCGGCTCAACGCCGACCGCTTCCGCGAGCGGCTGCTGCCGGTGGTGGCGGGGCGGACCGGGTTGCTCGTGGTTGACGAGGCCCACTGCGTCTCGGACTGGGGCCACGACTTCCGGCCCGACTACCGGCGGATCGGGGACGTGCTGGCGGGCCTGCCCGCCGAGGCCGCGGTGCTCGGGACGACGGCGACCGCGAACGACCGCGTCGTCACCGACGTCGTCGCCCAGCTCGCGGGGCCCGGGGCCGACGGCGAGGGCGGAGAGCTGCGGACCTATCGCGGATCGCTGGCCCGCACCAGCCTGCGGATGGAGACCGTCGAGTTGCCGCACCCGGCCGAGCGGCTCGCCTGGCTGGTCGAGCACCTCGGGGGCGACGACCCGCTGCCGGGCTCGGGGATCGTCTACACGCTGACCGTCGCCGACGCCGAGCAGGTCGCGGGCTTCCTCCAGGGCCACGGGATCGCCGCCGAGGCCTACACCGGCCAGCAGGGCTCGGACCGGCGGATCGAGCTCGAGGACCGCTTGCAGCGCGACGACGTCAAGGCCGTGGTCGCGACCAGCGCGCTCGGGATGGGCTACGACAAGCCCGACCTGGGGTTCATCGTCCACTACCAGGCCCCCGGGTCGGTCGTGGCCTACTACCAGCAGGTCGGGCGCGCGGGCCGCGGGGTCGACCACGCCGAGGTCGTGCTGCTGCGCGGTAGCGAGGACCGGCGGATCCAGGACTTCTTCATCACCCAGGCGTTCCCGTCCGCCGAGCGGGTCGCCGAGGTCCGTGGGATCCTCGCCGCCGCGGGGGAGGCCGGCGCCACCACGCGGGAGATCCAGGCGCAGGTCAACCTGGGGCTCAACCGGCTCGAGGCGATGCTCAAGGTGCTCGACGTCGAGGGAGCGGTCGACCGCAGCCACGGGCGCTGGTACCACGCGCCCGACAGCGTCTGGACCTACGACGAGCAGCGCTACCGCACGGTCACCGCGCTGCGGCGCGACGAGCAGGCCGCGATGGCCTCCTACGGCACGGACGGCCGCTGCCTGATGCGCACCCTGCAGGAGCAGCTCGACGATCCGGACCCGAGCGACTGCGGCCGCTGCGCCGTCTGCACCGCCCCGCGCTACGCCGGCGCCCCCGACCGGGACCTGGTGCGGACCGCCCAGCAGCACCTGCGCTCACGGCCCGTCGCGTTCGACGCCAAGAAGATGGCGCCGCAGGCCGGCACGGGAACGATGCGCAAGATCCCCGATGGGGTGCGGATCGAGGCCGGACGGGCGCTGGCGCGGCGCGGCGACGCCGGCTGGGACGCGCAGGTGCGGGGCGAGCGCGAGGCGGGGCGCTACAGCGACGAGACGGTCGCCGGGGTCGCGGACCTGGTCCGCGAGTGGAAGGTACCGGTGGCCTGGATCGCGGCCGTGCCGTCGCGACAGGCCGGCGACGCGGTGTCGGACCTCGCGGCCCGCGTCGCGGCGGCCCTCGAACTGCCCTGGGTTGCGGCCGTGCAACGGGTCGAGAACCGCCCGCCGCAGTCCGAGCAGCGGGGGGCCGCGCAGCAGGCGGCCAACGTGCGGGGCGCGTTCGCGGTCGCCCCGCAGGTGCCGGACGGACCGTGCCTGCTGATCGACGACCTGCGGCACAGCGGGTGGACGTTGGCGATGGTCGGCGGGCAGCTGCGGCAGCGCGGGGCGCGGACGGTCTTCCCGCTCGCGCTCAGCACCGCCAACTGAGCCGCTGCCGGGCCGCCCCGTGGGCGGCCGCGAGGGAGCCTCGAGGAGGCCGCCCGGCGCCGAAGTGCGCCGGGTCCGGCGCTCAGGCCGACAACCCGGCGACGGCGGCGCCGACCGTTCCGGCGCTCATCGCCACGAACGACGCGATCGTCACGACGCGGTACGGGATCGCCTTCGACCACTCCTCGCGGAACGCCAGCGGCAGGAACAGGGCCGGGTTGACGATCGTGCCCACGATCAGCGCGATCCGGTTCCACGTCGCCAGGTCCGGCAGCGCCAGACCGACGGCGATCAGGATCACGCCCATGATGATGTAGTCGATGTGCGCCTGGAGCAGGCGGCGTGGACTCCGCACGCCGATCTTGCCCAGCAGCTCGGGATATTCCGTACGGAGCACCACGACCCAGCCGCTGACCGCGCCGAAGGCCAGAAGGCAGAGACCGACCTGTACCAAGACGTTCATCCCGCCAGCCTACTGTTGCGTAGGGAGGACCGGGGTAGACCATCGGACGGGCGGGTGCATCTGCGCGGCCGGTTCGGTCGTTGTACTGATTGGTGGATGGCGCGAAACTGCCGTTTCGGGTCACTACACTTTGAGAAGTCATGGCACTGCCCCCTCTCGAAAACCGCCCGTGCGCCGGGCGCTACGGCGACATCGTGCAGTCGATCGGCAACACGCCGCTCGTCGAGCTGAAGCGGCTGTCGCCCAAGCCGGGCGTCCGGATCTGGGCCAAGCTGGAATCGGCCAACCCGACCGGCTCGGTCAAGGACCGGGTTGCGCGCTCGCTGATCGAGGACGCCGAAGCCCGCGGCACGATCGGCCCCGACTCGATCATCCTCGAGCCGACCTCCGGCAACACCGGGATCGCGCTCGCGATGATCTGTCGGCGCAAGGGCTACCGGCTCCGGGTCGTGATGCCCGACAACGTCACGCAGGAGCGCACCGACCTGCTCAAGATGTACGGGGCCGAGATCGTCTACTCGCCCGGTGACCAGGGGTCCAACGGCGCGGTCCGGATGGCCGAGAAGATGGCCGCCGAAGATCCGCAGTACGTGATGCCGTACCAGTACGGCAACCCCGCCAACCCGCTCGCGCACTACAACGGGACCGCGGTCGAGATCCTCCGGGAGCTCGACGGCCAGGTCGACGCGTTCGTTGCGGGCCTCGGCACCGGCGGCACGCTGATGGGCAACGCGCGGCGGTTCAAGGAGGAGCTCGGCGACCGCGTCAAGATCGTCGCCGCCGAGCCGATGCAGGGCGAGCCGGTGCAGGGCCTGCGCTCGCTCGACGACGGGTTCATCCCGCCGATCATCGACCTCTCGCTGCTCGACCGGAAGATCTTCGTCACCAACAGTGACGCGATCGTCTGGACCCGCAAGCTGCTCGACGAGGAAGGCCTCTTCGCCGGCGTCAGCTCCGGTGCGATCGCCCGCGTCGCGGTGCGCATCGCCAACGAGATGGACGAGGGCAACGTCGTCTTCATCGTCTGCGACGACGGGTGGAAGTACCTCTCGTCAGGCATATACACGAAGCCGCTCGAAGAGATCGAGTCGCTCGAATCAACCCTCTGGTGGTGATCTGATGCCGAATATCGGTCCGATGGAGATCATCGTGATCCTCGTGATCGCGTTGTTGGTGCTCGGCCCCAAGAAGCTCCCCGAAGTCGGGAAGTCCCTGGGCAAGGGCATGCGCGAGTTCAAGGACAGCATCTCGTCCGCGGGCAACGACTCGCACGACGATGAGCCGATCGTCCCGCGCGAGCGGCGCGTCCCGGCCCAGGTCGGCGTGCCGCCGACGGAGCCGGTCCACGTCGGTGCCTCGGAGCAGCCGGTCGAGACGACCGCCGCGGTGCGGCCGACCGTCTCCGAGGACCGCTGACGGTGCAGATCAGTCGGTCGGCGCTCGACCAGGTCGTCGCGCACGCGTTGCGCGACGCCCCCGACGAGTGCTGTGGGGTCCTCGGCGTTCGCGACGGGGTGGTGCGGACCGTCCATGAGCTCGAGAACGCGCTCCAGGGTCCCAAGGTCTTCGGCTTCGAGCTGTCGCCCCAGGACCTGTTGCGCGTGCACAACGCGATCGAGGACGCCGGCGACGACCTCGGGGTGATCTATCACTCGCACACCCGGTCGGCGCCCTACCCGTCGCAGACCGACGTCAACTTCGCGGCCTTCTGGCCGGGGGTGGAGTGGCTGATCGTCGGGACCAAGGGCGACGAGCCCGAGGTCCGCAGCTACCTGATCGGTGCCGACGGCACGATCGACGAGGTCGCGGTCACCGTGACCGACGACGCCGTCGCCTGAGCGATCGTCAGGCTCGAGCCGAGCCGGAGAACGACGAAGGCCCCGCCGGAGCGGGGCCTTCAAGCAGAACCCGAAACCCCCTGAGGGGTCGCGGGCGGACGCTGCCGATCCCAACAACGAGAACGGCCCCGCCGGGAATACCGACGGGGCCGTTGAAGTCTCGGAGCGACGCGTCGACGCCGTCGCTTGCGGGAATCCCTAGGCCAGGGCCGGGACCGACGCGCGGTCCGCGGCGCCGTCCAGGATCGACTCGATCTGGTCGGTCGCCCGCGTGAACTCGTCGTCGGAGAGCACCGGGGTGCCCTCGAACGGCAGGTCGCGCTGGATCTCGAGCCACGAGCGGCATCCGCCGAAGTCGTCCCGCACGCGGACCGTGACCGGACGCGGGATCCGGTAGGCGCGCAGCAGCACGACGTGGAGCGGGTGGCGGTGCTTCCACTGCAGCCGCTTCTCCGCGTAGTCCGGAGTCCACACGTAGTACGGGGACAGCGCTTCGACGACGCGGGAGTCGGTCACGGTGTAGTGCCCGACGGCCTCGGCCCACGCACGGATGCGCACGCGCTCCGGCTGCGGGATGCCGCCGTCCTCGGTCAGCGCGGTGGGCGGCGGATCGCCGTCCGGCCAAACGCCTTCCTCGAGGGCACGACGCAGCTCCGGGAGATGGGACTCCCGGATCACGTCATTGCGCTGATGATCGAATGTGGGGTAGAGGAAGAAGCGATCGTGGTCGAGACGGAAGTGCTTGTGCTCCTCCCGAATCCCACCCTTGCGCAACGTGAGCAACTGCTCACCCTCCGCGAGGGCGCGAACCGTGACCGCCCATTCCTTGAATGCAATCGGCATGGGGCGAAAACCAACTGTTGATGATGAGCGATCCCGTGCGCAGCCGCAACAATGCGGAGATCGCAACAGGACGGAGTCATCATGGTTGCAGAGAACGCTGCAAATTCCAAGGGGGTGCGGCAATCCGTGCCGCAGCGCACGGATCGCCCGGCCCGTTCGCAGACCATCTCAGTCGGGCTCCGGGGCGCCGAATCCACCGCCACC
>JBAZOW010000138.1:0-9496 GCA_041648495.1 Patulibacter sp. | reverse complement strand
CTGGTCGTACGGGACGTAGGCGCGGCTGAAGTCGATCGCCTTCTTGCGCTCGTCGTTCGGCGCCAAGCCGACCGAGACGATGTCGAACTTCTTGGACTGCAGGCCCGGGATCAGCCCGTTGAAGTCGAGGTTCTCGATCTTCAGCTTGAGGCCGAGGTCCTTGGCCATCGCGTTGAGCATGTCGACGTCGTAGCCGGCCGGCTCGCCGTTCTTGAGGTACATCTGCGGCTCGAACTGCAGGTTCATGCCGACCGTCAGCGTGCCGTCGGTCTGCAGGCCGAGGTCCGCGCCGCCGGCCGACGACGACGCCGTGGTGGTGTCGTCGTTGTCGTCGGAGCCGCCGCAGGCCGCGAGGGCTACCGCGGAGAGGGCGACGGCAGCCGCTGTCGCCGCCCGGCGGCGGAAGGTGGAGGAAACGATGCTCATGGGTAGTCCTTGGGTGGGATGGAGAGGGTGTGGCCCAAACGGACCGATCAGGCCTTGGCCGACGCGATCTCCGCGTCGATCAGCGCCTGGATCCGGCGCTGGCGCCGGCCGCGGATCGCCCGCGAGATCACGCCGTTGGGCGGGGCCTCGAGGGTCTTCTCGATCAAGCGGAAGAGGAAGTCGATGGCGAACGCGACGGCGACGTAGAGCACGGCCGCGGCGGAGTAGAGGACGAACGGCTGGAAGGTCGTCGCCACCACGTTCTGGGTGACGCGGACGACCTCGAGCAGGCCGATCACGGTGAACACCGAGGTGTCCTTGACCATCCCGATGAACATGTTGCCGATGTTCGGGATCGCGATCTTGGTCGCCTGCGGCAGGGTGATCGAGAAGAAGATCCGGATCGGCCGCATGCCGACGGCGAGGCCGGCTTCCTGCTGGCCCTTGGGGATCGCCTCGAGCGCCGAGCGGAAGATCTCCGCGAAGAACGCGCTGTAGAGCAGGGTCAAGGCGATCACGCCCGCCTGGAAGACCGAGAAGCTGACCTCGATCACGAGCGCCAGGCCGAAGTAGACCCAGATCACCGTGACCAGCGCGGGGATCCCACGGAAGACGTTGATGTAGATCGACGCGATCCACGAGAACGGCGCGGGACGCATCCGCATCAGCGCGAGCAGCAGGCCGAAGACCAGCGACAGCACGAGCGCGACGACGGCAACCTCGAGCGCGGTGACGAGACCGTTGAGGAGGTCCGACCGGTAGTCCCAGATCAGACCCCAGTCGTAGTTGGCGAGGGGAAGAGACATCAGAGGACCGCCGAGAGGAACTTTTGGGTACGGGGGCTGGTGGGCGCCGAGAACAGCTCGGCCCCACCGGTCTCGACCACCTGGCCGTCCTCCATGAAGACGTTCATGTGGCCGATCTCCTTGGCGAAGCCGAGCTCGTGGGTGACGATCACCATCGTCATGCCCGACTCGGCCAGCTCGCGCATCGTCGCGAGCACGTCGCCGACCAGCTCGGGATCGAGCGCCGAGGTCGGTTCGTCGAAGAGCATCACCTTAGGGTCGAGCGCGAGCGCGCGGGCGATCGCCACCCGCTGCTGCTGTCCGCCGGACAGCTGGCGCGGGTAGTGCGCGGCCCGCACGAGCATGCCGACGCTGCGCAGCGTCTCGGCCGCGCGGTGCTCGGCCTCGGCCCGGCTCAGGCCGCGGACGGACCGCAGCGGCAGCGCGACGTTCTCGAGCGCCGTCAGGTGCGGGAAGAGGTTGAACTGCTGGAAGACCATGCCGACCGAGCGGCGCAGCTCGATCGCCTTGCCGCGCTTGACGACGGCCTCGTCGGGCAGGCCGGGGCCGTACTCGACGCCGTCGAAGCGCAGCGATCCGGCGGTCGGCTCCTCGAGCATGTTGATGCTGCGCAGGACCGTCGACTTGCCGGAGCCCGAGGGGCCGAAGAGCACGACGTGCTCGCCCCGGTGGACGGTCAGGTCGATGCCCTTGAGCACCTCCAGATCGCCGAAGGACTTGCGCAGGCCGCGGAGCTCGACGATCGGCTCGCCGAGACGGTGCCCCGAAGCGGTCGGCTCCGGTGCGGTGAGAGGGTCGTTCGTGTCGTGGGGCACGGTCGGATTCGTTCTGATCGGGGAATCGTTCGGGGGAGCGGTCGGAGTCATGCGAGCCACCCGCCGTCGACGACGAGGATGTGGCCGGTGACGTAGGACGCGGCGTCCGAGGAGAGGTAGGCGACCGCATCGCCGATCTCGTGCGGCTCGCCGAGGCGGCCGAGCGGGATCCGGGTCTGCTCGAGGTTCGCGAAGCCGCCGTCGTCGAGCAGCGCCGACGTCAGCGAGGTCCGCAGGGTCCCGGGGGCCACGCCGTTGACGCGCACGCCGGAGCCCGCGACCTCCTTGGCGGCGGCCTGGGTGATCATCTTGACCGCCGCCTTCGAGGTGTCGTAGACGGTCATGTCGCTGGTCGATGCGGTGAACGACGAGGTCGAGCAGATGTTCACGACGTTGCCGGCGCCGCGCGGGAGCATCGCCCGGAGCGCGGCCTGGACCAGGAAGAACGTGCCGCGGACGTTGACGCCCATCACGCGGTCGTACTCCTCGGGCCGGACCTCGGTGATCGGACCGGAGGTCGCGAGCGCCGCGTTGTTGACGACGGTGGTCAGCGGGGTCTCGGCGTCGATCGCGGCGAGCCCGGCGGCGGCCGCCTCGACGTCGGCGATGTCGAGGCGCGCCGGGCGGGCGCTGCCGCCGTCGGCGACGATCGCCGCGGCCACCTCGGCCGCGCGCTGCTCGTCGAGATCGGCGACGACGACGTGGTCGCCGCGGTGGGCGAGCACGCGGGCGATGCCGGAGCCGATCCCGCCGCCCCCGCCGGTCACGAGGCTGGTGCGATCAACGGACATAGGTGGCACCGTTCAGGTCGAGGGTGGAACCGCTGAGGTTGGGGAAGCGCCCGGTCGCCAGCAGCGCGATCAGCTCGGCGACCTCGTCTGGCTCGACGAGGCGGCCGGACGCGAGGGTGTCCTCGACGCGCGTACCGTCGGGACGCAGGTCGTCGGACGCCCCGGCCATCTCGGTCCGGACCACGCCGGGGGCGAGCACGTGGACCTGGATCCCGTCGCGGGCGTAGTTGCGGGCCACGGTCTGGGCGAGGTTGCGCAGCGCGGCCTTCGACGCGGCGTAGGCACCGAGCGCGGGGATCCGCGATCCCTGCTCGGCCGCCCAGCTGGAGAGCACGACGATCGTGCCGCCGCCCTGGGTCAGGAAGTACGCGACGGCCTCGCGGATCAGCGCGGCGGGCTCGAGCACGTTGACGCGCATCGCCTGCTCCCAGCCGGCGTCCCAGCTCTCGTCGTCACCGTCGATCGGCGTGGCCGGCAGAGTCGCCGCGTTGACCACGAGCGCGTCGATCCGGTTGCCCCAGGCGGCGGCCCGCCGCCACAGCTCGCGGCCCGCACCGGGCACGGCGAAGTCCGCGGCCAGCAGCAGCCGCTGGTCGTCGGGCAGCGCGGAGGTCGCGACCTCCGCGCCGACGAAGCCCGACCGGTACTGCCCGATCAGCGTGGCGTCGCGCTCGGCGAGCACGCGGGCGGTGGCGGCGCCGATCCCGCGGGACGCCCCGGTCAGCAGGACGGTGCGGTCCTTCAGGCTGGTGGCGTCGACCGTCATGCGATCCCGCCGTCGACGGGGAGCAGGTGCCCGGTGGTGGCCGCCGAGCCCGGGCCGGCGAGGAAGGCGATCGCGTCGACGACGTCGTCGACCGTCGCGATCCGGCCGAGCGCCGTGCCGGCGGCCAGCGCGGCGAACGCCTCCGCCGCGTCGCCTCCGCTGGTCTCCACGCGCGCGGCCACGCGCGCCCGCAGGGCCTCGGTCGCGACCGGCCCCGGCGCGACCGCGTTGACGCGGACGCCGCGCGGGCCGAGCGAGAGCGCGGCGGAGCGGACGACGCCGAGCACGGCGTGCTTGCTGGCCGCGTAGGCGGTCAGGTTGGGATCGCCGCGCCACGAGTTCAGCGACCCGACGACCACGATCGCTCCGCCGGAGCGCAGCGCCGGGGCCGATTGCTCGATCGCCGCGACCACGCCGCGGACGTTGACGGCCATCGTTCGATCGTAGTCCTCGAGCGAGAGCGTCCCGGTGGGTTGCCACGGCGGGACGATGCCGGCGGCGGCGACCAGCACGTCGAGCCCGCCGAGGATCTCCAGTGCGGAAGCGAAGGCGGCGGCCACGGCCGCGTCGTCGGTGACGTCGACGGTCGCACTCGTCCATCCGTCCGGAAGGCCCTCGACCGGGGTGCGGTCGAGCGCCACGCCGACCGCGCCGTCGGCGGCGAAGCGCGCGACGGTCGCCGCGCCGATCCCCGACGCGCCGCCCGTGACGATCACGCGCCGGGTGCTCATCGCGCGGCCGCCTCGCGGAGCAGCGCCAGGTCGGCGGCCGGGTCGTGATCGACGACGTCGACGATGATCTCGCCGACTCCGGCGTCGCGCAGCTCGGGCAGGCGGGCGGCGACCAGGTCGCAGCGACCGGTCGAGCCGACGATCCGCAGCGTCACGCGCACGGCCTGCGGATCACGACCGGCGTCCGACGCGGCCTGCTCGATCGTCGTCCGCGCGGCGCGCAGCTCGGCGGGATCCAGCTCGGCGGCGTCCTGCTGGGCGAGCCAGCCGTCGCCGACGGCCCCGGCGCGGCGCAGCGCGATCGGCGAGTGCCCGCCGATCAGCACCGGGATCGGCGCGGTCGCGGGCGGCAGGCTCAGCACGTCCGCGGGCAGCGTGTAGAAGTCCGAGTCGCGCGCCTCGGGGGTCCCGGTCCAACAGGCGCGCATGATCGCGATCCACTCCTCCAGGCGCGAGCCGCGCTTGGCGAACGGGACGTTGAGCGCGTCGAACTCCTCGCGCAGCCAGCCGGCGCCGGCGCCGATCGTCAGGCGCCCGGGGTTGAGCGCCTCGATCGAGACCAGCTGCTTGGCCAGCATCACCGGGTTGCGCAGCGGGGCCACGAGCACGGCGGTGCCCAGCACGACCCGCTCGGTCGCCTCGGCCATCATCGCCAGCGCGATGATCGGCTCGTAGTAGGGCGTATCGGTGGTCCAGGTGGCCTTGCCGTCGGCCGCGAACGGGTAGTGGGAACCGATCTCCCGCGGAAGCACCACGTGATCGGACACCCACAGCGAGTCGTACCCGACGTCCTCGAGCGCCCGGGCGGTCGCGCCGATGCCGGCGGCCGCGGGCGCCGGTCCGCTGTTGGGGACCTTCGCTCCGATCCGGACGGTCATCGGGTCGCCTCGGACGCCCGGAGGACGGCGCTGGGGGTTGCGGCACTCGACTGCATTGTTGCGACGATATGTGACGCCGATCCGCACGTCAAGCGCACATCTGGACGCATTGCGCACGAAATTCTTGTCCAACGTGCGAAATGCGACCCTCCGAACGGTATGCGAGCATCATTGCCCTGGCGTCCGCGGACACTCCTGCCGCGACGCACCACGACCTGGAGGAGCACGTCATGAGCACCGCGCGCACGACCCACGGCCCGTTCGCCGGGGTCGACCACATCGGCGTCGGCGTCACCGACATGGAGCGCTCGCTGCGCTTCTACGCCGCGCTCGGGTTCACCGACGTGGCCTTCGACGTGACGACCGAGCTGCCGGGGATCGCCCCGCTGACCGGACACGAGACGACCACCGCGCGCGTCGTGCTCGTGCGCAACGCGGGCGCGACCCCGCTCGGCCCGGGCGCGCTCAAGCTCGTCCAGACGACCGACCGCTCACCGGCACCCACGCCCGAGGGCCAGGCCTGGGGCGAGCTCGGGATCTGCGAGATCTGCCTGCACGTTAAGGACCAGCCGGCGATGTTCCGCCGTCTGACCGAGGAGCTCGGCGCGACCGAGCTGATGCCGCCGGACGAGTCGCTCGTGCCGCCGCTGGACACCCGCTGCAGCATGTCCTACGTCGCCGGACCCGACGGCGAGAAGATCGAGATCATCGACTGGGCCGACCTGCAGCAGGGCTGGCCGGTCGAGCCGGGGATCCAGGGCGTCAACCACGTCGCCTTCGGCGTCGCCGACATCGAGCGCTCGCGGGACTTCTACCGCGAGCTCGGCTTCGACGGCCAGCTGTTCGAGACCGACGGCCAGCTGGAGTCGATGGATCCGTGGTTCGCCCCGCGGACCCCGCCGAGCCAGCGGATGATGCTGCTGACCAACCCCTACGGCGCCGGCATGGAGCCGGTGCAGCACACGCCGCCGTCACCGGACATGCGCGGCGAGTGGGGCCACGTCGGACCGTTCGAGTTCGCGATCGCCACCCGCTCGATCGAGCGCGCCGCCGCGCGCCTGCGCGAGCTCGGCGTCGAACTGCACGGCGAGATCCAGCAGGTCGACGTGGGCGACGGCGGCAGCTGGCGCTACCTGTACTTCCGCGACCCCGACGACCTCTACGTCTCGGTCACCGAGGTTCGCGCATAGCAACGGCCCCGAGGGAGCATCCCTCGGGGCCGTTCGTCCCCTTCAGGCGCCGCCCCTGAGTGGCGGCGCCTCGGGCGTGCCTACTTCGTGACCGTGATCTTGCCGCCCGAGGCCGAGACCGTCGCGTAGCGCGCGTCGCCCGGCCAGCTGATCGAGACCCGCCAGGTGCCCTTGGCGAGCTTCGGCAGCTTGACCGTGACCGCGCCGCGCGAGAGCCGGCCGCGGACGGTCTTGGTGATCGCGCCCTTCTTGAGCTTGACCGTCACCCGGCCGGCGGCCGGCGAGGCGCCCTTCGGCACGCGGATCGACACCTTGTACGTGCCGCCCTTCCTGGCGGTCGGCGCCTTGACCACGACGCCCGTGAGCTTGCTGACCTTGGCGGTCGGCCCCGGCGGGACCACAGCCGGCGGCACCACCGGGGTCACGCCCGGAGGCACGATGCCCGGAGGCGTCACGCCCGGCGGGGTCACGTCGATCGGCGGGTTCGGCGGCGGATCGTCCGTCGGCGGATCGACCACCGGGGCGGCCGTGACCGTCAGCGGACCGCTCTCGGTGAAGGCGGCGATCTGGTCGTCACCCGCGTAGGACAGCGTGTACTCGTACGTTCCGGCGGCCAGCGCCGGGAGCGTGAACGAGGCCGCGTCACCCGTGACGGGCGTCGACTGCGAGGCGACCGTCGCCCCGCCCTGCGTGACGACGAGCGAGACCGCGCCGGTCGGCACGCGCCCGTGGTCGTTCGCGATCGTCACGCTGACCCGCGGCGCGGTGCCCTGGACAACGGGCTCGGCGCTCACCGTGCGGCGCGACAGCACGCCGCCCGGCAGGCCGCCGAAGAAGACGTCCAGCGCGTGGACCGCGGCCAGGCCGCCGATGATGCTGTTCGGCGTGGTGGCGTTGCCCCAGCGGCCGTTGAGCGTGCCCTTGCGCAGCTGCGCCACGCCCCAGGCCCCGGCGACCGTCCGCAGACGACCGATCAGCGTCGCGTCGGGCGAGGCCGCCTTCTCGGCGGCGATCAGCGCGGTCCGGGCGCCGCTCGAGCTCTCGGGGGCCGACGCGCCGAGCGCGCTCAGCGCGGACGACAGCGCCGCGGGCCCGATCGCGACCGGGCCGCCGTTGCTGACGGACACCGAGCCCGCCCCGCCGTTCCCGGCGGCGTTGTAGGTCACCGTCGCGGTGTCCTCGGCGACCAGGAACCGATCGCTGTCGGTGTCGATGCCGGTGTTGGCCGCGACCGACGCCGGGTCGGTCTTCCCGCTGGCGCTCTGCAGCTGCTCGTTGATCGTCGTCCAGATCGGCGCGCCGGTCGGGATCGCCGCGAGGTCGAGCTGCGACGGCCGCGGGTTGGCGAGCCACCAGTTCGACATGTACTCCTTGTACGTGCCGTCGCCGTTGTCGATGATCCACTGCCGCTGGACCCCGGCCCCCGCCGCGCTCTTCTGGTAGCCGAAGAGGAACGGCACCTGGAGCTTGTGGGTCGCGACCGGCGTCGGGGTGACCGTGCCACCGGGGTAGTACGTCACGTTCGAGTTGGAGGTCTCGAGGTACTCGGTCTTGATGTTGTCGAGGTACGAGTCGACGAACGCGCCGTAGAGGAAGCTCGGGTTGGCCCGCTGCGGCGTCGTGTTCCCGTTGTTCTGGGTGTTGCGCGTCTGGAGCGGGTTGGTCGCGCTCGTCGCCGTGCCGCCGACCTGCGCGCCGTCCAGCACGGTGTCGAAGTTGTAGACCGTCACGTCGTTCTGCTGCGCGTGCTCGTTGAGGTTCGGCAGGATCGCGCGGGTGTTGGGGCACCAGGTGCCACCGAGCAGGATCACCGCGTTCTCGTCGTCGGCGCCGTGCTCGAGCAGGTCGACCAGCTGCGGGTAGGTGATCTGGTTGACGCGCCAGCCGTCCTCGTCGTCGGCGTCCGTGACGACCGGATTCTCCGCGCCGCGGTTGACGGCGGGGGCCTGCGCGACCTGCTTGGCGTTGGCCGCGGACTTCCACCAGTGGAACTGGTCCACGTCGACCAGGCTCGCCCCGGGGTTCGCCCCGCCCACGGCGTCGATCGCGGCGGTCACGGCGCTCTGCGCCGCGCTCGAGTCCGCCTGCGTCGTCAGGTTGGTCCACGAGACGATCTTCGCGTCGACCGTCGCCACCTCGCGGTCCTTGTCGTAGACGAGGAAGAAGCTGTCCTGCACGTTCGCCGGCGCGGTGCCGCCGGTGTAGTCGTAGAGCTTGGCGGCGCCGGAGTCGTTGACCACGGTCGGGTCGACCGCGACGGTGACCGTCTGGCTCGACAGGTCGAGGTTGTTCGTCGTGATCTTCAGGCCGTTGCCGAGGTGCTTGCCGATCAGCGCGCGCCAGGCCTGGTCGTACTTCTGCTGCGAGACCGCGGCCAGCGACGTAATGCCGGCCGGGTTGCGGATGTCGAGGTTGGGCTGCGCGACGCCCTTGACCGTGACGCTGCCCGACAGGTTCGGGTTGAACCAGTAGACCTTCTTGGCGCCGGCGGCCTTCGCGGCGGTGGCGGTGTCCTGGGCGCGGGCGTCGAAGCTCGCGTCGTGGGCGGGATCGCCGATCAGGACCGCGAGGTTGCCGTCGGCGTGGCCCAGCAGCCACTGGAAGCGGTCGTAGGTGACCGGCTCGATCGTGTCCGCGGTGCTCGCCGACAGGCCGAGCTCGCGCTGCAGGTAGTCCGCGGTCGTGTAGTCGGTCGTGGTCGCGCTGCGCAGTGGCGCTGCTTGGGCCTGGATCGGGGCGAAGGCGGCGACCGCGGCAAGAGCCGCGAGCGCACCTACCGACCTCGTCCAGAGGCGTGAGATGTCCATCGTCGTGCTTTCTTGGTTCTGGGGCGTGAGGGAGCTGCGGAGCTACGGGGTCGGTCGCAGGGCGCGGCGGCGCACCAGCCCGAAGAGGAAGACGAAGCCGGCGGCCGCGAACAGCGCCGCGAGGATCGCGATCCCGACCAGGCGGCTGTCGGTCACGGCGCCGGTCGCGCTGGCCAGCTCGTAGTCGGCGTCGGTGGTCGGGGCCGGAGCGGCGCCGCCGCCGGTGCCGTCCGTCGTGCCCGGACCGGCCGCGGCCACGACCGCGGCGTCGTCTCCGTCGGCGGGC
>JBAZOW010000137.1:0-9568 GCA_041648495.1 Patulibacter sp. | reverse complement strand
GTCGGTCGAGACCGCGATCCGCCGCCCCACGACCGACCCGGGGACCTCCGGCAGCTCGACCTTCGGGTCCAGCGCCACGGGGTCCGAAGGGTGCGGACCGGCCAGCACGTTCTGCAGCAGCCGGCAGTCGGCGACCGTCCGGGCCAGCGGGCCGTAGTGGACGTAGCAATCGAGGTTGAACGGCGGATCCGCCGGCACCCGCCCGTACGGCGGCTTGAATCCGACGACGCCGGAGAACGCCGCGGGCAGCCGGATCGAGCCCGCGGTGTCGGAGCCCGTGGCCAGCGTGGTGGTCCCCGACGCGAGGGCCGCGGCCGAGCCGCCGGAGGAGCCGCCCGGCGACCACTCGGGGTTCCACGGGTTGCGGGTGACGCCCCACAGGCGCGAGTGGGTGAACGCCGCCGCGGAGAGCTCGGAGGCCGTCGAGCGGGCGTGCACGATCGCGCCGGACGCGATCACCCGCTCCGCGAGCACCGACGATCGCGACGCGACCAGCGACCGGTAGACCGCCGAGCCCTGGGTCCACGGCTGACCCGCGATCGGCTCCTCCTCCTTGACGACCAGCGGCAGGCCGTCGAGCGGCCCGATCTCGTCGCCGCCCCGCGCGTAGCGCCGCTCGGACGCGCGGGCCGCGACGAGCGCCTCGTCGAAGAAGCGGTGGCAGAGCGCGTTGACCGTCGGCTCGACCTGCTCGGCCCGGGCGATCGTCGCCTGCATCAGCTCGACCGGCGAGAGCGTGCGGGCCCGGAAGCCCGCCAGCGCCTCGGTCGCCGACAACGCGTGGAGCGCCGCATCGGTCATGCGCGGGCCCGGCCCGCCCGCCGGAAGGCCGACACGATGTCGGCCAGCGACGAGCCTGGCGTGAAGACCTCGGACACGCCCCGCTGCTTCAGCGGGGCGATGTCGCCCTCGGGGATCGTGCCGCCGACCGCCACGAGCACGTCGTCGATCTGCTGCTCGCGCAGCAGGTCCACCACCCGCGGCACCAGCGTCATGTGGGCCCCCGAGAGGATCGACAGCCCGACCGCGTCGGCGTCCTCCTGGATCACCGTCTCGACGATCTGCTCGGGCGTCTGGTGGAGGCCGGTGTAGACGACCTCCATCCCGGCGTCGCGCAGCGCGCGGGCGATGATCTTGGCGCCCCGGTCGTGGCCGTCGAGCCCCGGCTTGGCGACGACCACGCGGATCGTCGGGACCGGGTCGCCGGTGCTCATTCCCCGGCCCCGAAGACCGTTCGGCTCTGCTCGCGGGAGAACTGCTGCAGGTACCACGGGCCAAAGCCGCCCTTGCCGGCCGAGCCGCTGCCCTTCCAACCGGACATCGTCTGGCTCCCCGGCCAGACCCCGGTGGTCGCCCCGCCGGGGTTGTTGACGAACACGATGCCCGCCTCGATCTCGTCGAGGAAGCGCTCGCGCTCGGCGTCGTCCTGGGTGAAGATCCCGGCGGCGAGGCCGTAGCGGATCGCGTTGGCCTCGGCCAGCGCCGCGTCGAGATCCGAGACCCGCACGACCGAGAGGATCGGCAGGAAGAGCTCTTCCCGCGTCAGCTCGTGGCCGGACGGCAGGCCGTCGACCACGGTCAGCTCGACGTGGTGACCGGGACCGTCGCCGGTCCCCCCGCCGACGACCACGCGGCCGTCCTCGCGGGCCGACGCCACGGCGTTGCGGAAGCGCTCGACCGACGTCTCGCTGACCACCGGGCCGGTGAACGCCTCACGCTCGATCGGGTCGCCGACGTTCAGCGACGCGGTGACCTCCGCCAGCTGCGCGACGAACTCGTCGTAGACCTCGTCGACCACGACCACCCGCGAGCAGGCGTTGCACTTCTGCCCCGACATGCCGAACGCGGAGCGGGCGACGGCGCGCGCCGCGACGTCGAGCGGACCGGCGTTGGCGGTGATGATCGCGGGGTTCTTGCCGCCCATCTCGGCGATCACCGGCCGCACGTACGGCGGACGGCTGAGACGGTCGACCAGGTCCAGGCCGACGTCGGCCGAGCCGGTGAACGCCAGACCGTCGATCGCGGCGTCCGCGAGCAGCCCGCCCGTGGTTCCGCCGCCCTGGACCGCGTTGAGCGCACCCGCCGGGAGCCCGATCTCGGCCAGCAGCTCGTAGAACGCCTGGCCGCTCGCCGGGGTCAGCGCCGACGGCTTGTAGACCACCGTGTTGCCGGCGACCAGCGCCGCGGCGACCATCGCGAACGAGATCGCGAGCGGGAAGTTGAACGGCGCGATCACGCCAAAGACGCCGTACGGGCGGAGGACGACCGCGGCGCGGGCCTCATCAGTCGGGGCGACCAGCGACACCGCGTAGCCGTCGGCCTCGCGTGCCTGGGCCGCGAACAGCTCGACGATCGCCACGCACTCGTCGACCTCGGCGAGCGCGTCGGCACGGGTCTTGCCCGTCTCGAGCGAGACCAGCGCCGCCAGCTCGACCCGCCGCTGCTCGATCGCCGGCACGACCCGTCGCAGGACCTCGACGCGCTCCAGGTAGGGCACCTGTCGCCACGCCGGAAGCGCCGCCCGCGCCGCCGCCACCGCACGCTCGACGACCGGGCCGTCGGCCTCGTGGCCGCGGCTGATCACCCGGCGGGCGTCGACCGGGTCGGTCCGCTCGAAGACGGTCCCCGTGAGGTCGGAGATCCCGCCGACGTAGTGCCCGTGAGCGGCCGGCGATTCGACCTGGCGCAGGGCGCCGAGCGCCTGCTCGAACGCCGCAGACTGCTGCTCGTCGCCCGTCTGGCTGTAGACCGTTGCGTACGTAACTTTCGACACCGCTGTCTCCCCTCGAACCACGTTCCTGAACTGTACGAACCACTCTGCCCGCGGCCGTCGGGGCGCACAATTGGCAGGGGATCCCAACGTGGCGAGGCGGCTTGTGCCGACCGCGTAACGCCCCGGCGGGCGCGGGCGGCTCAGGCGGTCGCGACCGCGTGCACCGCGTCGGCGACGCGGTCGGTCAGTCGCCCGATCACGGCCTCGTCCATCGGCGTCGACAGCGCAAGCAGCGCGTTCGGCGTCATCAGCACGCCGCGCTCGTACGCCGCCCACCAGAGTGCGAGCTGCTGCTGCTTCGCCGGCGCCCCGGGGGACGGGAACGGGCGCACCAGCGAGCCTGTTCCGCGGACCGTCCAGCCGTCGCGCTGCACCGCATCGGCCAACGCGGTGCGCAGCGTGTCGCCCAGCGCGTTGAGCCGGTCGACCGCCGCCGCGTCGAAGCGGTCGAGCGCGGCGATCCCGGCCGCCATCGTGACCGGGTTGGCGGTCATCGTCCCGCCGTGCTCGATCCCGTGCGCGTTGAACGGGTCCAGCGCGGCCATCACCTCGGCCCGGCCGACGATGGCACCGACCGGCAGACCGCCGCCGATCAGCTTGCCGACCGTCACCAGGTCGGGGCGCACGCCGCGCGCCGCGGCCAGACCCGACCAGCCGAGGCGGAAGCTGACGACCTCGTCGACGATCAGCAGCGTGCCGAAGCGGGCGCGAGCCCGCTCGACGGCGGCCACGACCTCGTCGGAGACGGGCACCAGACCGGCGCGGTTGGGCAACAGGTCCAGCAGCACGGCCGCGATCCGTGGTCCGTGCTCGTCGAGCGCCGCGGCGAGGGCCTCGGGGTCGGCGATCGGCAGCACGAGGGTGTCGCCGAGCCCGCCGGCCCCGAGCCCGTGGAGCGACCGCGGCCCCCCGGACGGCAGCACCGCGTCGGCCAGCCCGTGGTAGGCGCCGTCGGTCACGACGATCAGGTCGCGGCCGGTGTGGGCCCGCGCGACGCGCACGGCGGTCATCACCGCCTCGGAGCCGGAGTTGGCGTAGCGGACCTGATCCAGGCCCGGGGAACGCTCGACCAACCGCCGGGCGTGATCGACCTCGCTCGCGTGGGGCAGGCCGAACGATGCCCCGGCGGCGAGCGCCCGGGACGCCTGCTCCGTGACCGTCGGCTCGGCGTGGCCGTGGATCAGCGTCGTGAAGTTGTTGTTGGCGTCGATCAGCTCCGCGCCGCGGTCGTCCCAGAGCCGGTAGCCCTCCCCCCGCACCGCGATCGGTGACGATGGCCCAACGGCCAGCGTCGAGCGCCCGTAGCCGCCGGGCAGCACGGTCTCGGTGCTCACGAGCGGGCCTCCGCGTCGGTGCCGAAGCGGACCGGGAGCGACCCGCGACGCAGGCGCACGTAGTCCAGGCGCGGCTCGCCGCGGTCCAGGTCCAGCTCGACCTCGACCAGCTCCTCGTGGTCGCGGTTGGCTTCGGCGATCACCTGGCCCGACGAGTCGATCGCCCGGCTGCCGCCGACGAACCGCAGCCCGGCCTCCGCGCCGACCCGGTTGGAGTACAGGTGCGGCAGGCGGTTGTCGTGCGCGCGGGCGCGACTCGCCAGGTCATGGCAGTCCCAGTACGGCGCCATGTTCGCCGAGACCGTGACCAGCAGCTCGGCACCGGCGATCGCCACGTCGCGGGCCGGCTCGCAGAACTCGATGTCCATGCAGTTGAGGACGCCCACGCGCAGTCCGGCCAGCTCGACCACCAGCAGCTCGTCGCCCGCGGAGAAGACGTCGCGCTCGCCGTCGAAGAGGTGGCTCTTGCGGTAGACGCCGGCCAGCCGGCCCGCGGCGTCGACGCAGAGCACCGAGTCGTAGACCCGGTCGCCGTCGCGCTCGGCGAAGCCGCAAACCACCGCGGTCCCCGCCTGCTGCGCGAGCTCGCAGACCGCCCCGAGCTCGTCCGCGCGGCGAGCGCCCTCGGCCACCGCGTCCGCTCCGTAGCCGCTCAGGAAGAGCTCGGGGAAGACCGCGATCTCGACCGCCGGGTGCGCCGTCAGCGCCGCCCCAAGACGCGCGACGTTCGCGTCGAAGCGCCCCGGTTGCGAATCGGTCTGGGCAAGGAGCGCGCGGAGGCGACGCGGAGGCGGCTGGGCGGTGACCGGGGACATTGGGGCAATCTCGCCGCTCCGGCGGACGCTCGCCATGCCACGCGCTGCCAAAGCGCCCCCACCGGGTTGTCACGCGAGACAATGGGCACGGCCATGGTTGCGCAGCAAGCTTCTCCGATGACGAACAGCTGGTGGCTCGACCAAGCGCTCTCCGGGGAGGCCGCGGCGGCTGCCGACGACGCCCCGCCCGTCGACGGCGAGTCGCGAGCCGACGTCTGCGTCGTCGGCGGGGGATACGCCGGACTGTGGACCGCGCTGACGCTGAAGCAGCGAGCGCCGACCCTCGACGTCGCGGTCGTCGAGCGCGACGTCTGCGGCAGCGGCGCGAGCGGCCGCAACGGCGGCTTCGCGCTGACCATGTGGCACCACATCGGCTCGCTGACCGGAATCTGCGGCGTCGACGACGCCCTCTGGATCGGGCGGGCGTCGGAGGATGCGGTCGACGAGATCGGCCGGTTCTGCACCGCCCACGAGATCGACGCCGACTACCGTCGCCACGGCTGGCTGTGGACGGCGACCAACGCGTCCCAGGTCGGGGCCTGGAGCAGCACCGAGCGGGCCCTCGAGCGTCACGGGATCACGCCGTTCCAGGAGCTCGACCGCCGCGCCGCGCAACACCGATCCGGTTCGCCGTGGCCCCACGCGGCGACCTACGAGGCGACCGCGGCGACCCTCCAGCCCGCGAAGCTGGCGCGCGGACTGCGTCGCGTCGCCCTCGAGCACGGCGTCCGGATCCACGAGCACTCGCCGATGGTCGCGCTCGAACGCTCCCGGACCCCGGCGGTGCGGACGCCCCAGGGGCGGATCACCGCCGACCGGGTCGTGCTCTGCATGAACGCCTGGACGGCCGGCGTGCGCCGGATGGACCGGGCGTTCGCGATCGTCGGCAGCGACGTCGTCGTCACCGAGCCCGCACCGGCGGAGCTCGACCGACTCGGCGTCGAGCCCGGGCTCGCGGTCTCGGACTCGCGGATGATGGTCCACTACCACCACCGGACGGCCGACGACCGGATCGCCTTCGGCAAGGGCGGACTGGGCCTGGCGTACGGCACGCACGCCGACTCCGACACGACGCCGGAGCGCAGCGCCAAGGTCGCCGGCCGCCTGGCCACCGCCTACCCCGCGCTGGCCGATCTGCCGATCGCCGGACGCTGGGCGGGCCCGATCGACCGCACCGTCGACGGGCTGCCGTTCTTCACGACGCTCGGCCGACCGGACATCCTCTGCGGGGCCGGGTTCTCGGGCAACGGCGTGGGCCCGGCCGTGCTCGGTGGCCGGATCCTCGCGTCGCTCGTGCTCGACGCCGACGACGACTGGGCCCGCTGCGGGCTGGTCCGTCGCCCGCCGAGCGGCATCCCGCCCGAGCCGCTGCGGTCGCTGGGTGGCCGCCTGGTGCAGGCGGCCGTCGCGCGCAAGGAGCACGCCGAGGACGCCGGGCGGCGTCCACGGCGTGCCGCGCAGTGGGTGGCCGGGCTCGCCCCGACCGGCCTCACTCCGCGCGACTGAGCGTCGGCGGCTCGGCCTCCCCGACCGGCTCGCGCTCGCGCAGCCGCAGGCCCGTCCGGTCCTGCACGACGCGCCGGTAGGCGAACAGCGCGAGTCCGATCGCGAGCACCCCGATGCCGATCACGACCTCCTTCAATCCCCCGTAGCCGGCGAGGCTCGGGTGGGTGGCCGCGACCACCAGGAACGTCAGGTTCATCACGGCCAGACCCGCGGCGATCACGACCCAGACGCCGGGCAGGCGGTAGGTACGCGGCGGCGGGTTCGGCCCGCGCCGCAGCAGGACGTAGCCGCTGGTCGCCGCGACGACCGCGAAGAAGTACCCGAGGTTGGCGGCGAAGACGATCCCGAGCAGGTCGCCGACGAAGAAGACCAGCCCCAGGTTGATCACCAGCGCCACGGTCATCGCCCGACCGGGAACGTGGAAGCGGTTGACCCGGTCGAGCTGACGGACGGTCAGCCCGTCCCGCGCCATCCCGTAGAGCGCGCGTCCGCCGTCGGCGGTCGCCACCGACATCAGGTTGAGCAGGGCGAGGCAAAGCGCCACGACGACGATCCAGCTGCCGCCGCCGAGCAGCTGGTCGAAGAGCGCCACGTTGAACCCGATCGGATCGTCGGCGATCGCCTGCTCGCCGACCACGCCGGCGCTCATGACCGGCACGACCATGAAGATCACCAGCGCGAACCCGCTGGACGACAGCAGCGCCCGCGGCGTATCGCGCCGGGCGTCGCGGTACTCGGGCGAGAAGGTCGCCGCGATCTCGGTGCCGTAGACCGTCCACCCCGCGAGGAACAGCCAGACGCAGGCGACGACGAACGGCGAGGCGCCCTGGTCGCCGAGGCCCCAGGTGAGCGCCCCGAGGTCGAGGTCACCGGAGACGATCGGAACCACGATCACGATCGCCAGGACGGCGAGCGCGAGCAGATTGATCACGTAGCTGACCCGCACCGCGGGACGGATCCCGAAGACGTTGAGCAGCCAGACGATCACCACGCAGACGGCGGCGATCAGGTGCTCGAGTCCGACGGTCGCCAGCCCGGTCGAGAACGTCCAGTCCGCGGAGGCGAACCACTGGGCCTTCGCCAGGCTCCCGAGCGCCAGCCCGTTGAACGCGAGCGCGAACGACCAGCCCGCCCAGTAGCCGACCGAGGCCAGCGCCCCGATCGGGGAGAAGTAGCGCTTCCACGCCTCGTGGGCGTAGAGCGCGATGCCGCCGGGCTTCCGCGGGAAGACCGACGCGAGCTCGGCGTAGAGGAAGTTCTGGAGCAGCGCGATCAGCGACGCGACGCCCCAGATCGCCAGCGCGCCCCACGCGCCGAGCGCGCCGGTCGAGTAGCCGATGATCGCCAGGGCCGACGCCGGCAGGGTGACGGCCAGCGAGAACGCATCCCGCCAGGTCATCGTCCGTTCCATCGCCGGAGGTTCCTCGCGCTCGGGGAGCTCGGGTTCGACCCGGTCGGGGTTCACGGTTCCTGTTTCCACGGTGCCTCGTCTCGTTCGATCGAGCGTGACGGTCGTCACGCTCAGGATGAACGGATCCTGGCCCCCGCGCCGCCGCCCGCCAATCGTGCGGGCGGCCGAACCGAGGACTCCGGGTTGGCCCGCGACCCAACGCCGGAGCGGCCCGGCCCGCTCAGCGCGGTGCCGCGGCTCCGGCGACGTCCAGCAGGCCGCCGGCCGCCGGGGCGGCGAGGACCCGGGCGATCGGCAGGTCGAGCGCCTCGTGGTACGGCCGCAGGCCCCGCTGCACCTCGTCGCCGTCGTCTCCGGCGACGCCGACCGATCCCAGCGGGACGTCGAGCGCGGCGAAGTGCTTGCGGTGACCCTCGTTGATCTCGCGGTAGAAGCCCTCCTCGGCCCGGACCCGATCGGCCGCTCCCGGTCCGACCGCCACCCGCACGTAGGACGCGACCGGGGGCGCGGGGCGTCCGGCGCTCGCCGCGCCCTCCCGCACCCACTCCCGGGCCTGCGCCGCCTGGGCCGGGGGCATCCAGTTGAGCAGCACCCCGTCGGCGAGCTCGCCACCCAGCCGGCAGAGCCGCGGGCGCATCGCGGCGATCACGATCCGCGTCCCGGACGGCAGCAGCGTCCGCAGGCGCTCGATCGCCTGCTCGACGACCGCTACCGGCGGACGCAGCGGTCCCGACCCGATCCCGATCCAGAGTCGCGCCGGGTCGAGGCCCAGCCGCTCGATGTCCCGGGCGATCCGCTCCGGCGGGTTGCGGTCCAGCGGCAGCACCCCGACGCCCAGGTCGATCGGCGCGCCGGACGCCGCGAACCGGGCGAGCGTCTCCAACCCGGGATGGTCGGGCTCGTCGTTGGACCAGAGCGAGTGGAAGCCGAGGTCGTGGGCGCGCCGCGCCAGGTCCTCCGCCTCGGCGGCGGACAGGCCCGCCGTGACCCCGAGTCCTCGTTGGGGGGTCGCCTGTTCGTCGGTCCGTGCTTCCATCGCTCGATTGTCCGCCCCCGGGCGCGCGGGGGCACTGCTTCGCGCGGTCAGGCGTGCGGAGCGCGGTTGTGGCCGGGACCAAAGGGTCCGGCGGTCAGTCCGTGGTGACGTCGCCCGCGACGCGGCGCAGCGCCGCCGCGATCTCGTCGGACGGGGGCATGGACCCGTCGAGGTCGTGCCCGACGAAGACGTAGCGCACGGTGATGCTCGCGACCTCGTCGCCGTGGCGGGTGAACCGCGTCGTCAGCGCGAACGACGTGCGCCCGATCGCCGAGACCTCGGTCGTCGCGTGCAGCAGGTCGTCGAACCGCGCCGGTCGACGGAAGCTGCCCTCGGCCGCGACCACGACGTTCTCGAACCCGGCGTCGACCACCCGCTGGTAGCCGCCGAACGCGGCCCGCCAGAACTCGAACGACCCCATGTCCGCCCACGCGAAGTAGCCGGCGTTGAACGCGATGCCCTGCGGGTCGCACTCGTGGTACCGGACCCGCAGCTCCCAAGCGGTCATCGGACGCTCGCCGCCAGCTGGTCGGGGCGGTAGAGCCCCGGCGGCATCGCCGCCAGCGGGCCGATACTGTGCACCGCCCGCGCCGCGGTCGACGGATAGGGGTCGCCGAAGAACGTCCCGCGGGCCTCGGCCTCGACCACGCTCTCGCCCTCGATCCGCAGGCTCGCCGTCTCCTGGTGTTCGTC
>JBAZOW010000136.1:0-9582 GCA_041648495.1 Patulibacter sp. | reverse complement strand
AGGCAAGAGCTCATTGCACTTCCTGCCCGATCGCGTCCTGGTCCACGACGGACGCCACTTCTCCGACGTCGCGTACTCCGAGCTTGACGTCGA
Organism: Patulibacter sp.; assembly: GCA_041648495.1. Taxonomy (GTDB): domain Bacteria; phylum Actinomycetota; class Thermoleophilia; order Solirubrobacterales; family Solirubrobacteraceae; genus Patulibacter. Next base: position 9,489 of record JBAZOW010000136.1, on the reverse strand, counting down.
GCACGACATCACCCGCTTCATCGAGGACGGGCGGGTCCCCCGCGACGGCGTCCAGGTCGACACCACCTGGAAGTACGTGAACGTCAAAGGCGGACCCGACCGACGCTACAAGGAGAACCCCAAGCTTCCGGTCATGGCGTACGACCGCCTGATCCTCGCCAGCGATGGCGGATTGGCGTGGATCCTGGACTGTTCGCGCCAAGGCGCCGCCCCGGCGCTCCGCGCCGCGGTGTCGTCCGCGATCGACCCTCAGATCGTGGAAGGACCTGCGGCTTCCGACAGCCCGTCGCCGGTCATCGCCGATCACGGTACGACTTAGGAAGCTGACGGGCGCCTCGCGCCGTTCCACGAATCAACGTGTTCCGTTGACAACGGAACAACTTGGGCGGTGAGTTCGAAGGCTCTAACTGGTATTGGCACGTCCACCGGCTAAAGTCAGCGGCGAACATCGCCGAATAGCTGCGACCCCGCGCGCAGCATAGCCCGGCTATGAAGCCGTGGCTGCGCGCAGCAGGATTCGTAGTCTTGTTTCTCGCGGTTGCGGCCGTTTGCGCTGCCGGCGTGCATCAGTCGTGCACGTCGGCACCGCCGCCGATTACCGGACTGCCCGTGGCGGGAACTCCGCGTGCCGAGTTTTGCGGCGCTGTAGATCGAGGATGGTCCCGTTGGGCGGGCGCGTTCTTTTTGGTCGCTCTGGGTATCGCATGCGGACTCGCGTGGCCGAAAAGAACGGCGCTTGTTGCGGTCCTCGCAGCCCTGATCGTCTCCGTACTCTTCGGCATTCTCATCGCGTCATCGCTCTTGGAGGCATCGATCACGATCTGACCTAGCCGTCTGGCGCTTTCATGGCCTGATCGGGCGTCCGATTGCGCCAGGAAGCGGCGCGCAGCACTGTCGCGATCCTGCGGCTATGCGAGTCTCGGCGTATGGAACCGAGCGAACTCGGCAGCCGGTTCAAGAGATCGGTCGAAGCCCAGGGCGGCGACCCCGAGGCACCGGCGGTCTCGCTCGCGATCGACGCGTTCCTCGAAGGACTCACGGAACCGGCGAAGGTACGCCACGAAGACGTCCTGCTCTTCGAGATCTTTCGCGAGGAACATCTCGACGAACCCCGCGAACACGAAGACGTGGTCGCGGTCCTCCAGCGCCAGCTGTACTACGGCGATCCCTCCCAATCAGCCGTCCTGATCGTCCAGTGGACGTTCGACGACGATCCGGATCTCGCGGAGTGCACGGTCCAAATCATGGGCCGCGGCCCCGAACTCAGCCCCGCCGAAGGCATGGTGAGCACCCAAGACTTCATCCAGGAACTGCGAGCGTCACCCGCGCTGGAGCGGATGATGCAACTTCGACCCAAGCACATCAGGATCTGGGACGAGCAACGCGAGGAGTACTAGATCGGCACGACCAGGAGGACCGTCCGGCCGGCTGCTGGCTCGCTCCACCCGACGAGTCTCCATCGGCCACCCCCTTTGGTAGACATCGTCCATGGACGCCCGCCATGTGGTCACTGAGCTCCGGGCCCGCCTCGGAGGACTCCCCACGAGTGACACGCGGCGAATGGTCGAGGCGTTCTTCGCCTTCGCCGCGGAGCCGTCGAGCTACGAGGACGGACAGGTTTCGACCGACACCGTCTTCCTGAGCGCCTCGGTGATCGACGAGTCGATACTCACCCACTGGTACCCGGAGAGCACGAAGCCGGAGCCCTCCAGCGTGTTGCTCGAACTCCGCCGGGAGATCCTCATCGTCGACACCTACGGCGATCAGCTCACCAGCGCGGAAGCACACTGCGAAATCCTCTTCCCGCCCGCAGCCCAGGCCGACATCGAGGCCGACATCGATTTCCAGGGTCCCGCCGGGGACCACGAGGACGCGTACGACGTCCCGACGCTCGAAGCGGCGCGAGCGGAGTTCCTGAGGTCATTCGCGAAGATGCTCGACCGGCCCGCGGTCAGCGTCACGCTCGGCGGATACGCACCGACGACGCCCACCGAGGCCTCGCTCGCGTTGCCAGCGATCGAGCCCGTCCAGCTCGTAGGCGACGGCGGAGAACTCGACGGCTTCGCACCCGCCGACTTCGACCAGCAGTTCCAAGGCCGCAAGTTCGGTCAACCGGGCAGCTGGGACACGGCCCGGACCGTCGAGCTATTGGTCGAGTTCTGCGCCCGACCCCTCGCCCACGGCGCGTTCACCGTCACCCGCGACGAGACGGTGATCGAGTTCTTCCGGCTCGACGCGTTCGACGACGACCCCGCCCAGCTCCGGCTCGATCGCGAGATCGACCTCATCGGACCCGACGGCACGCAGTACGACCAACGCATCGGATGCAGGCTGCTGTTCGCCCACACCCCCGACGTCCTCGCCCTACCGACCGACCACACCATCCGCGCCCCGGCGGCAACCGCAACGACGCCCGCCAGCGAGCCGCACGACGTCCAGCGCCTAGCCGACGTGCCAGAGGCGTTCCGGACATCACCGATCGGACCGCTGCTGGACCGGCTCGCCGACGATTACTGGCCCGCCGTGACGATCTAGGACCGATACAGATGACACCACCACGTCCACGAGCGCTACTGAGCCCGGCCACCATCGGCCGCGTGTCGCTGATCGCCACGCTCGCTATCGCCGCGGCAGCCCTCGCCGTCACGCCGGCCGTCGCCTCGACGCCCACCACAGCCGCCGAGCTGGCCCCGCCCTCGTCGTTCGATGTCGGTGACCGTCCCGGGACCAGCCGCGCCGCGTTCGAGGAACGGGTCGCGACCATCCTGACCCAACGACTCGGCGACGCGTTCACCGACGCGCGCTACCGCTGGATCCGCTGCCCACAAGCCGGTAGGCGGTACGCCCGCGAGTGGGGTGACAACTACGTCGCGTGCCAAGCCGAGATCGGTGATGACCGCGAGCGGCGCGCCATGCATATCGACTTCCGCTACCGCGAGCCAGGCTGGTCCCCCACGCCCGAGCCGATGACCTACCTCTACCACCAGGACGGCCAGTTCGTGCGCGCTCCACGCGCTTGCGCCCGGCGCACGTACGAGCGGCTGGCTCGGCGCGCCGGCTACCGGATCGTGGCGTTCCACAGCGACGGAGGATGGGAAGGCTGCGATCCGGCCACAGCGATGCTCACGCGCGTCATCGCCCGGCGGCTCGAGGGACCGTCGAGCTTCGTGCTCTGGGCCGACCAGGGATTCATCGACCGCGCCTTCCCGCAGCGTTCCCGCTTCGTCTGCCGGCGTACGGGCACCCGACGCACGACCGTGCGTTGCCGCAACGAGCTCGGCCACGGATGGACGGTGCAGCTGAGGCGCTCACCGGCGCGTTAGGACTGGCAGCGCCTGCCGGGCCGGTGGTCGCGCCGTCGTCGGCATCTGCCGGAGGTACGGCGCCCGATCGTGGTGATCAAGACGCGTCTCGATCGCCTCCGATTCGCCACCGAGACGATGCGCCGCCGGGCCGCCCGAGAACGCGACGCGACGAGGCCGAACGACATCGACCACGCGGCACCCGAGGTCGACACCGGCCTACGAGGATCCGTCGTCAGAACCGATCGCCCTACTCCACTCGTCCCGCGAAGCCAACGCGTGCGGCACCTCAAGCGTGCCGAGCGTCTCTTTGATCACGAAGACCTGATCGCGGATCGCGATCAGACGTTCCTCGGAAGCCACGTCCCTTTTCGCCTCGTCGGCCATCTTCAAGAGGGTCGCTGCCTGGTCGTGCAGGTGCATCAACAACCATGCCCGCTCGCTCGCGTCCATCTGGCAACCGTAGACGCTCCGGACTGGTCCCTTCTGCGCGCACCAGTGATCAAACAGCGTGCCGGCAAGCCGGCCGCGCGGGTGCCCCGACGCGCGCGGCTATCCCACCCCGCCGACTCGCTCCTCGAACGCGGTAGCGAGGTCAAGCAACTCGCCAGCCTCCCAGGAGCGACCCCACCGTTTCTCGTTCAGCGGCTGGAGAATGCCGGCGGCCTCGAGCTGGTTCAGCGCGTTGTTCACCGCGGTGTGGGACTTGCCCGTCAAAGCCTCAGCGACCCCGGCATCAATCACAGGATGGGCGGGAAGCTCACGAAGGATCTGCCGCACCGCAGCATCGGAGCGGGGATTGCCCAGCCGCTCCAGCCATTCGGTTTCCTGGTCGTCGATTGCGTTCGCGAGCCACTGTGCTTGCTCCGCCGCGCGGGTGGTCGCGGCGGCGAAGCGCGCACACCAGAGATCAACGTTGCCCTGGCTGTACGCACCGAGGCCCCCGACGTACGCCTTCGGGATCTGCGCGAGCACGAGGCTCAGCGGCGGAATGAACGCATCGGTCTCCCCGCGCCGACGCAGCACCGTGTAGATCAGCGCGCGGCCGACGCGGCCGTTCCCGTCGACGAACGGGTGGATGTTCTCGAACTGCGCGTGCGCGATAGCCGCCTGCGCCACGGGCGCCAAGTCGTCCCGCTCGATGAACCGGCACAGATCGTCCAACAACGCCGGGACGTTCTCCGGGGGCGGCGGAACGTAGTCCGCACCAATCGGCGAGTAATCGTTACCGCCGATCCAGTTCTGCGTCGTGCGCACGACGCCCGCAATGGCGCTATCGGCCGTGAACTGCAAGAGGGTCCCGTGAATCCCCTCGACGTCGGCAACGGTGAACCCGCCGCCGGCCGCCCCGATTGCGATGGCCTGCTCCATCGCCTCGACGTTCCCCAGAACCTCGACGGCCTTCGGATCGCTCGCCCGCCCACTCCGCGCCGAGTGCGCCACCCGCGCAAGACGCTGCTGCGAAACGTTGACCCCCTCGATCCGCGACGACGCCGCGCTCTCAGCCCGCACAACGTTGCGAGCGAGCGCGTCCGACGACGCCAGCGCCGCGGAGGCACCGGCAAGCCTCGCGAGCGCGCGCGTCGCTTCGGCCACCGCGGCCGAAGCCTCGCCCCCGAGCGGAAACGAACGCTCAGCGATGAACGCCGGCACGAACGCCGAGTACGAGCCACCGCGCCTCGCCGCGCGCGAGCCGTAGGCACCCGGGTTCGGAGCAACGTGTCGCTGGGCGTGCTCGCCGAGCGGTTCGAAGGGGGTGCGAGGAGGGGTCATCGGCGTAGCCATCCTTGCGAGAACATCGACGCTTTGCAAGGTTACGAAAGAAGCTTGCAAAGATGCCCGACCGTCGCAAGCTTCGCCCGTTGCAGGAAATGCCGTATTCCGTTCGGAGCGGAACCAGCACATTTCCCGAAACCCGACCTTTGCGTCGTCCGTATTGCCGGTCGCCGTGACACCGAGGCGCACCGAGCCGACACGACAGCGGGTAGTAGACCTGAGGCCGTCACCGACTAGAGTTGTTCCACCAATTCGCTTGTTCCGTTGACAACGGAACGAAGCACAAGCTGGAACGATCCGAGACCTCACTCAGCGGGCGGTCCTGCAGGAGAGTTCGGAGAAGGCAAATCTGGCGCAAGTTCCGAACTCGCGGTTCCTACGGCCAGGTCCCGTCGAGGATGCTTCCAACCCGCTCATGTTCCGAGAATCCTCCTAGGCACCCGTGAGCGCCTCGAATGATCCCGGGGCCCTCGGCGTCGAAGCGCTCCAAGCCAACTCCGACGGCTTCGGCTACCTGCTTGCGGAACATCTCATCACCACGCAGCCTGTGAGCGAACTGTTCGGCCGCCCGCTCGTCCGAACCGAAGTGGGCCAGCGTGGCCCGATCTGTGAAGCCGTCCCGTAGACATACCAGGAGGTCGAACACGGCCATGCTGGCGCCCGGCTCCTCTCCCTCCGTCAGCTCCGGATATCGGTCCGCCAACCATTGCATCTCGGCAAGACTGGAGGTCAGGTACTTCCAGACCGGGGAGGCCCACCTCTGGCCTTGCGGAGGCGCAGGCGCCATCGCCTCCCCAACGGCGCCTTGGGCGCTTCCCATGAGCGACACGAGTCGGGATGTCTTCCCGTGTCGATCTGTCCACTTTTGCTGGAGAAGCGGCGAAACTGAATCCAGGTGGTCGCCGCGAAGCGCGAGGGCGCCCGTCGCATAACCGAGCCATGTCACCGCCAGCTCTGGAAGCTCCTGCCACGCGACAAACGAAGAGTCATTTCGAATCTGAGCAAGCGTCCGTGCGAGTCGCTGCACTTCGAAAGACATCCGCGCGGGATCGTGAATGACGAGCGGGAGCAGACCGGCCAACCTACGCTCCTGAAGTGGCAGGAGCGACCGCCATGTTGCTTCCGTGACGGCGCGGTCGGATGGCGATGCGTCCCTCACCCCAAGAATCGCGGCGCGAACCCCTGCCTCCCAAGCGTTGTGTTCGAGACGAAAGAGCTCGCGAAGCCCGACCTCGTCACCTTTCCTCAACAGTGCAAGGGTCTGGTCGTGGACGGCAGCTGGCGTGTCGCCGGTCGGATACTGCTCGAACACAGCCAGCTTCCGGTTGAGGTCGCCAAGGAAGCTCTCTGCGCTTTCACGCAGCACGTTCCTTCCCCCGAGCCCACGCACGAGCTCCGCTGCGGGCTCGACCAACGCCGAGCGCGACACCCACCAGAAGCCGTAGCGAGACTCGCGCGCCTTCAGAACGTTCGTGATGCCTTCGTCCGAACCTGAGTATCCGAGGACGACGAGGCCGTACCTCCGGAAGATCTCGGATAGCTCAGAAATCATTCCGGGCTCAAGTTCGGCCAACTCTGCCGACGTGTTCCGGATCGTCTGCTGCAAGTAGTCACCATGCGGCTTGATGACGACGCAGCCCGCGTGCTCGCGCGGTATTCCGGCTGCGAGATCAGAGTCCGAAGCCATAACTACTGGCTCGATTCCGCGAGCACGGAGCGCCCGTTCCAAGAGTCGATCGAAGTTCGTCGTGATGAAGATCGACACCACCCCGCGTGCCGCGAGATCCGCGAGTGCATGGTGGGTCGGGCCCGGTTCTGGTCCGTCAAAATACTTAGCTAGAAACTCGCGGCGAACAGCCGCGTCCGGGGCTAGCAGCTCAAGCATTTCGGAGTACCCCAAGCCAGTTGCCTCATGCTCCGCGAGCCATAGGGCCAACTCCCCGTCCGTTACCTGGCTGGGGTCGTCTGCCTCTAGTTGACGAAGTCGGTGAAGTCCTTCACGAAGCACCTCGCCACCGGTCGGTACCCCTGCGTCCCGCGAGATCCCGGAGCCGAGAAAGAACGCGCAGGTCTTCGGCGCCTCGGCCAGCGCGACAGAGAGGGACACGATCGGATCAAGCTTCATTCACCGAAGCTAATTGGTGGGTCGGCGGCGACCGATCTTTTGCCCGTCGCCGCCATTCGCTCGCCCCCTCCCACCGCGTGCGCCAGCCGGCACCTAGCTGAATCTCGTCTCCGTGCACCGAACCATGTCGGCGTCGGCAACGTCATTCCATGGCCCCGCGCGTTTCGCTCCCGTTTGTCCCTCGTCAGCACGGCGCAGAGCCGTTCGAGACCTTCTTCTGAAAGCGGCTCGCCCGCGGCGCTTTGTCTGCGCTGCAGGTCAAGGTCAGGGAGTAGAGTGCCGATAGGTTGATATGGAGCATTCAGAGGGCGAGAAGGCGCTGTTGCGGCGCATGAACATCGCGTCGTTTCGCCACGTGAGCAAGGACTCGCTCGTGGCTCTCGTCGACGGGCTACCCACGCTCGATCCTCAGGTGGCGTTGAAAGTTCTGGCCCAGGTACCGCACCTGACCAAGCTCACCTCCGAGGTCTTGGCCGACAACGCAGGTGCCCACCAGGGCACGCTACTGGCCAACGCCGACAGCACGAAGCGCGTTCAGGAACTGCGTCTTAAGCGCCAGCAGGCGTTGATCGAGCTACTGGCTCGCGGCGATGCCTCCGACGAGGTGGTGCTGCAAGCGATGGCGGGCCTAGACAAGCTCGAAGAGGACGCCCGCCAAGACGAAGCCGCAAACAAACGGTGGCTGTCGCAGCAGTCCGAAACGCGGATGAAGACTGCGCTCACCCTCGCCGCTGGCGTGGGCGCACTTGTGCTCATAGCGGCGCAGTCAGGCGGCCAGCCGGTCTCGGCGCTGTCGCGACTCCTGTCGTCGGCGAAATCCTGAAGCGCCGTCCGAGCGATCGACATCGTGAAGAAACACAGCTAGGGGTACACGCTTCGATCCATCGCTTTCAACGCCGTCGCTTCGGCGATGATCGCGGCGCCGACTGACAGCTGCACGGCGCCGGCGACGCTGGCGCCGACCGTCGCCGACGAGACAACCTAGGAAGCGACCAGGGCACTGAAGCGCCGACGAGCAGTCGCGCTCGCTGATCCCGGTCTGACCGTCTCTTACGAGAACCGCCAACCGCGACGCTGTAGCTCGATCAGACGGCATGCCGAGCGGATGCATCCCGATCAAAAAACCGCGTCCACACATTCAGCTAGTATGCGATGTATATGCCGCTTCACTATTTCGACCTAACCCCCGAGACCCGTGGTTTCATGGCTGCCGAGCTGGACTTGGATATCGCCTCCCCAGAAGACGACCGGCCGTACCTCAGCAACTTTCTCTCGGACGCCGGAAAGCAGCGTTGGGTTTCAGAACTCCGCCGCGCAATCGACTCGGGAGATGATCGGTCACTGGCAGGCGAAATCGCGGGCGGAGGATTCCTGAATTCACACTACATTCAGAACCGGAAAACGGGCCCAGTCCAGGCGAAGATCCCGATCACAGCACCCGAGACCCTCGCCGAAGGGGAGTTCAACCGCTACTACATTCGAGCCATCTGCATTCAAGCCGCCGCCCGCGGCGAAGAGATTCTCGTCTATCGCGCGCGATCCTCGTCAAGCCCGCGCGCCGAGTCGATCCGCCTCGAGGGCGCAACCCTCGACCCGCAGTCCGTCCTTGCGGACCTCCGCACAAACCCCGGCATTGATTCCGCACTAGGGCTGCCCCCGGGACCTAACTCGGGGCTCAGCGCAAGGCTGATCGCTTCGAACTGAGGCTCCCCGGCCGACGGATTACGCGGTTGGCGGGCGGGCGGGACCGTCAAGGACGCGCGTACGCCTCCCGCCCCAATCAGGCCACGACCCCCTTCCCCATGGCCTAATCCCGCGCATATCGCCCCATATCCGCGCACAGGCCGACCCCACCTCCCCCGCAAAACCCCTGCAAATCGCCCCTTCCCGGACCCCGGAAAAGCAATTCACACGCGAGAGGTCTCCAGTTCGAGTCTGGATAAGTCCGCGAGACGAAAGCCCTGCAAACCGCGAGGCTCTCGGCGTTCTGGGGTGAGGCGGATTCGGGCGGCAACGCTCCACATTTGGGGTTCGTGGCCCGGCGCGTCTATTTCCCAAGCCCACAAGCTCGCCTACCGGTTTCCATTGCCCCCCAGATCCACCTCCCGCCCCAGCTGAGCCCGGTCCTCACGACTCGTCGACCCGCGTGACCGCGGGCAGGCGCAGGAGCCGCCGGGCGCGCTCGGGCATCCACCAGTTCCAGCGGCCGAGCCACGAGACGGTGGCGGGGACGAGCAGCGAGCGCACGATCAGCGCGTCGATCAGGACGCCTGCGGCGAGTCCGGT
>JBAZOW010000135.1:0-9649 GCA_041648495.1 Patulibacter sp. | reverse complement strand
GCGCGAGCGCGGCGGGGTCTTCCGTCCCGTGCTCGGCGAGGGCTTCCCCGCGGGAGAGGTGCCGCTGCGCAGCGCGTCCAACCGGCGGGTGGTGATCGTCGACGGCGAGACCGGCGAGGAGATCGGTCACGTCGAGCACGACAAGGCGCCGGCGACCGTCCACCCGGGCGCCGTCTATCTGCATCTGGGGCAGGAGTACGAGGTGGTCGACCTGAGCCTGGAGTCCGGCCACGCGGTGGTCGTGCCGTTCCACGGCAGTTGGTGGACCGAGCCGAAGCGCGAGATCGAGGTGCTGTTCGACGAGATCCTCGACCACCGCGAGGCCCAGACCGCGGCCGGCGGGATGCCGCTGTCGTTCGGCCGGGTCACGGTCACCGACACGGTTCTTGGCTACCAGCGGCGCAAGAAGGGCTCGGGCGAGGTGATCGACCTGCAGACCGTCGATCTGCCGTCGGTGTCGTACCAGACCGAGGCTGTCTGGTACGAGCCCGGAGCGCTGATCCACGGGGGCGGCGTGCCGGGATCCGCGGTGCCGGCGGAGGGCCTGACCGCGGACGCCGCGGCGCTGCTGCCGTTCCCGACCGAGCACGTGCTGGGCGCGCTGCACGCCGCGGAGCACGGGCAGATCGCGGTGCTCCCGCTGCTGGCGATGTGCGACCGCTGGGACGTCGGCGGCCTGTCGACCAACCTGCATCCGCAGACCGGCGGCCCGGCGATCATCGTCTACGAGGGTCATGTCGGCGGCGTCGGGATCGCGCGCCAGGCGTTCCTGCGGTTCGAGGAGTGGGTTGACGACGCGCGGCGGCTGATCGACGAATGCCCGTGCGAATCGGGCTGTCCCTCGTGCGTGCAGTCGCCGAAGTGCGGCAACCTCAACGAGCCGCTGCACAAGGCGGGCGCGCTGGAGCTGCTGGAGCGGGTGGCGGGGTAGACAGATGCGTTGCGTCCCGCCGGACACGGTGGGGACGCACGACCGTCGGTCCCACCGGGGACGAACGGTTCTCGCGGGTGGGTACCCGGTTGACGCCGCGCGCTCGGGCGGACTAGCGTGGCCTCCGTGCCCAGTCCGTCGCCGGCGTCCACATTCCAACGCCGGTCGGCCCGGTCGGGCCTGATCGCGGGCGGAATGGCCTTGGCGTTGGTGCTCTCCGCGTGCGGCGGGGACGACGACTCCGAGCCCACGACGACCGCCGCCGCGCCGCCCGTCTCGACGGAGGCCGCTCCGGCGGCCGAGGCCCCCGATGCCAACCTGGCGGTGAAGCTGACCCCGGAGCGGGTCGGCACCGAGGACCGGCCTCAGGCGGTGCGGATCGCGGTCGACCTGCGGATGGAGCCGCCGGCGGAGGACGCCGAGGTCGCGCCCGTTCAGACGGTCACGCTGACGATCCCCGACGGAGTGGCCTTCCGACCCGACGACCTGAAGGCCTGCGAGGAGCAGACGCTGGCCGACGAGGGACCGAGTGGCTGCCCGGACGCGTCGCAGTTCGGCCGCGGCACGGTCTCCGCGCGGGCGGGAACGATCCAGGTCGAGGGCCAGGCGACGGCGGTCTACGGCGGCGACGATCGCGTGCTGCTGTGGGTGGCGATCGCCAACCCGGTCAGCGTCGGGGCCGCGATCGAGGGCAAGCTGGAGGAGCAGCCCGAGGGCGGCTACCGCCTGGCGCTGGAGGTCCCCGCCGACCTGCAGGACGTCGCGGGCCTGCCGGTCGCCCTAGACCGCCTGCGGGTGACGCTCGGCCGGGGCGATGCGCTCGCGACGACCGCGTGCCCGGACCGCGGCCTGCCGTTCTTCGCCCAGCTGACCCTGGCCGGCGACACGGTGGTCCCGGCGGCGACGACGGCCGACTGCCGCTGAAGGTTGACCCGCCGCGGCGGCAGGGGTGGAGCGCGTCCACGCCCTCCGTCGCACCTGGATCGGCCTGGTCACGGCAAGTGCGCACCCCGCGACATAACGCGGGCGGCGACCGTGCAGCCCGGTTGATCACGTGCAAGATCGCCTAAAGCTGTAGCCGAGTTGCAGCTTTCCGGGGGCGGAGGCGGCGAAAAGCTCCAGCGAACCTGCACACGCTCGGAGCATCGTCCAGGGTCGGGCAAGCTCATCGAGCCATGTCGCGGGCAACCACACCACAAACCGCAGCGCTCGCCGCGCGGAACGTGAAGACGACAGCGGTCCTTCTTGCCGCCGTGACCCTGTCGTGCGTCGTGGGAGTGGGTGGCGCCAACGCCTCGGATGCCGCCGCCGAGACGCTGACGCCACCCACCACGACCGCAACCGCGACCGTCGCCGGTGAGGTCAGTGCGACCGAGGTCGCCGCCGCGGGCTCCGACGACGAGCGCCGGACCGGCGAGCGGATCGCGACCGAGCGCTCCGCCACGCCGCGCAGCTCGGGAGGCGTGGGCGTGACGCCGACGATCCCCGCGTCGACCACCGAAGGCACGCCGACCGTGCCGGCCAAGGTGCCCAACCCGCCGGCCCGCGTGCGCGCCAAGGTCTCGCGGTTCACCCTGTCGAGCAGCACCTGGAAGACCGGGTCGGCCGCGCCGAAGATCAACCTGCGGATCGCGGCGAGCAAGGCCACTGCCGCGCGGGTCCAGGTACGGATCGAGAACGGCCGTCGGATCGTCGCCCGTCAGTCGCTGGGCGTGGTCAAGTCCGGCGTGAACATCACCAAGACCGTCACCGGACGGATCTCCTCGCAGCCGGGCTCGTACCGGCTGCGCCTGATCGTGCGGGACGCCACGGGTCGCAAGATCCAGGCGGGCGCGCGCACGTTGCGGGTGACGGTGCCGACGGCCCCTGCGGCTCCGGCCGCTCCCGCCCCCGTTGCTCCGGCGGCGACCCCCGAGCCGTCGGCCGCGGGCTACGTCTTCCCGGTCCAGGGCGCCTGCAACTTCCGATCGCTGTCGAGCCAGCGGTTCCACGCGGGACGCTCGGGTGGCCGCCTGCACAACGGCCAGGACATCGGCACGTTCTCGGACTACCCGCCGGTGGTCGCGGTCGGACCGGGCACGGTCGAGCGGATCTGGTTCGACGAGAGCGGCGGGGGTTGGACGATCGTCTTCAACGGCGACGACGGCATCGCCTACGGCTACCTGCACCTGAAGCCGGACACGATCGTGGTCAAGGTCGGCGATCGCGTGACCGCCGGTCAGGGTGTTGCCCACGCGGGCAAGTCGGGCGGCAACTACGACCCGCACCTGCACTTCGAGATGCGGCCGATCCCGTGGGACCAGAACCGCGCTACCGCGATCGACCCCTTGCCCTTCCTGCAGAAGCTGCCCAACCCGTGCACCGGGTGAACGGCGGCTGACGCGGAGGACGTCGTCCGGCGAGCCGGACGGGACGCGATCGACGGGAGGTCGGTCGGGCCCGGCCAGGCGGAGCCGGAACGGCGGAACGAGTTTGCGGGGCGGCGGTCGCGGGAGGCGATCGTCGGCCCCGTGAAGCCTTGTCGCGGGGCCGCGGGGAGCGTCGGGCAGCGCCCCGGCGTGAGACCGTGGGACCCGACCCATGAGCGGCATGATCACGCGACACGCCGCGCCAGCGGCCGGCCCGGTACTCTTCACGATCTTGGCGAGATAGCTCAGCTGGTAGAGCACACGACTGAAAATCGTGGTGTCCCGGGTTCGAGTCCCGGTCTCGCCACTCCGGAAAGGCCCTGCAAAGCGGGGCTTTTTTCGTTCTCGGGGCGAGCTCGATTTGAGCGTTTCGGCGCCACTTTTTGGGGTTCGTGGCCTGATCGTGGCCCAATGGGGGCCGGGTGGTGTCGACTTGCGGCTCGGTCGGAATCAGTTTCGTGGTCTGGGCCGGCGGCTAGAGCGGCGGCGCTCGGCCTGAAGCGACTGTCGCCGGTCGCGGCTGTCCGTTAGCTCGCAGAGCGCGACGGCAAGTTCGGGAATGGGGCTGAACGGCAGCTCGAAGGCCCGCGTAGCGAGGCTGTCATTCGAGGGCTAGGGCCACGCCCAGCCCCTCTGGACCTCCGAGTGTTACAACGGAGTTGCGGATCGTGGAGTATGCGTGTAAACTACGATGCGTTGGTCTGTAGGCCGATGGTTGGTTGCCCCTAGGGGTGTAAGTGAGCTTCAGCTGCGTGCTGCGGCAGCTTCAAGTACCGACTAGTCGATCGTGGACCACCACCCCGGACTGATCGCTGCGAGTGATCGGACGGAGGGGGGCCGCTCGCAGGATGCGTCGGCTTCTCGTTTGAACCCGACATCGGACGCCCCAAGGCGTCCCGCATTCTAGGAGCACAATCATGGCCACAGTTGCCAACCCGCCGGAGTTTTCGGACCGGGGCATTAAGCCGATGCCCACCGGCGTCGCCCAGCCCCCCAAGGCCGCGCAAACCAGGGCATTGGCCCGTCAGATCGCGCGAAAGGGAATCAAGGACCCCGCTGGGACGACAGTCTTCGAGCCCGATGAAGAGACGGCGCTCGCCTTGGCTCGTCCGTGGCTCTACCCCGAGCAGGTTGCAGGACAGTTCGAGCGGCCGCAGGTCAAGCACGTGGACGCAGGGGAGCTGTTCCTCGTGAGAGGGAGCGTCCTGCTCACACGGCTTATCCCGTCTCCGCTGAATTCGCGCGCACGCGCCAAGGTGCACATCCCCAATGCGCGTGCGGATGGTCGCGTGGCAGTTCCATGGGGGCCGACCGACCTACAGGCTGACCCCTCTTGTGACCACCGCCTTCTCTTCAATGCGATCGACATCGAAGAACTCGTCTCGTCGGCTCGTGATACCGCATCGATCGTGGAGGGTATGCAGGCGTCGCTGTCGGACATGATCGGTCGTGAGGGAATCGAAGAGGATTTGCTCCTCGCCCCCGCGCGTTGGCAGCTTGACTCAGGCACGATCGCGTCGACGAGCACGGTGGTGGCAATCGACGGAGGATCACGGGCGACGCTCGCGCACGGTGAGCTAGCTCGGGCTGCCGCCAGCTTGCTGGATAACGACTCGCACTTGAGCCCGAAGCGCCGCAAGGCTCTCGAAGAGCTGCGTGCCGCGCTCGACGGACGTCTTCCCGGTCTCCTCGTGGAGGACGCTACAGCTGAGCGGGATCTTCGGGATCAGCTGGAACGGCTCCTCACTGAGCCCGCTGACCGGCTGCTGCGGACCGGCATGTACCGAGCACCGAGGCTGCTAGTGGCGCCGGCGGCACTCGTGATTGGGTTTCGCCCTTACGCCTCGGGCAGCACCGTGCTTGATGCGGTTCAGCAGTTGATTGGCAATCTCCATAAGCGAGGACCCAAGCAGTGGGAAGCCGCCGCACAGGCATCGGACACCCGAGACGAAGTCATCCGGGCACTCCGTAGCAATGGCGACATTAGCGATGCCGACCTCTATCTCCTCGGGCCGCGCTATCAGGAAGCTGCTGAGCGGTACGGCAAGCCGGCTGAACCGGACTACCGCATCGGAGAGATCGTGCGGCTCTGGTACGACAATGGACCGCGAACCGATGCGGCGCGCCGAGCCACCAGGGCCGCGATGCGCAAGGCCCAGCTGCGAAGGGCCTCTCTGGCGCCCGTTCTGAGCGCCGCCGTACTGGAGCAACTCTCCGGTGGTGATCGGGATAGCGTTCAGTCGACACTCAACGATCTCTTCGCGAACGCGCCGATCTGTCCCACCAATCCGGCTGGTTTCCCCGCGCGGGTGGTGGATCCCGGGGTTCTGGTCGAGGAGGCCGAAGCCGAGTTGCAGGCCGAATCCCGAGGCACGGCATGCGCCGAGTTGGTAACGAAGGGAGGGGTGGCCCTTGCGCTTCTGGGGGCGCTTACCCGGCCGTTCGGAGCCAAGGGTGACGATCGACCGTACGCGGTTCTGGAGCGCATGCTGAGTCATCGCGAAGGACGAAGGCTGATGGCCCAAGCGATCCTCGATTTGAGGGCGGGGCGCCAGACGCTTGTGCGCTATCAGCCGGGCACCACCGAGCCCGAAACCTATCTTGGGACGGGGGAGCCCGAAGCCTGGTCGACGCAGATGCTGATTGAAGCGTTCCCGACGGCTCATCAGGCGGTTTCCAAAGCGGCCCCGACCGAGGCTGAGCTTGTCGTGAAGATGAACGCGCTCGTCAACGGGGACGGGGGACTTCGGGAGCTCGTATCGGACCTCAAGGAGCTGCCCATGGTCAAGCGGCAGGGTCTATCAGGGGTGCTCGGAGGAGAACTCAAGACCGGCTTGTCCGAGCTTGCTGAGGACCTCGGATATCTGATCCGTGCACACGAAGAGCACTTCTCTGCTTCGCCCGCTCCCGAGCCTAGGGAGGGCGACCCTGACGATGAGGGCGAAGACGAGTTGCCGCTCGGGGTGTCCGCATGAGGTTCTCGGAGCACTATGGCCTGACGTCGGGCCAAGCTGGCCTCGACTTCGTTGACGTCGATGTCACCACGGACGTCACCCTCTTTATCGACCCGTACCCGCTTCGTAGGAGAACTGACGAATGGGCGGAGGGGTGCGTCGGCCTTCTCCAGAGCTTCTTCTCTGCGGTTCTGAAAACCGTGAAGGCAGACGACAAAGAGGCCGGCGTTGCTCTGCTTCGGGTCCTCCGAGAGCCGAAAGAGACGCATCTCGGCTTCGGGCGAAAGGACAGCCGCGGTAGCGCCATTGGTCCGAAGATCGCGGGGATGCTGTGGGACGCACTCGCCGGAAGCAAGGCGGCCAAAAGCGGGCTGCTTGTGGATCTAGAGGAGGCGGCGCTGCTCGTCGAGCACGTATCGCTTGACCGAGTCTCGGATGTTTGCACGAACGTTCTCCGCCGTCCCCTGATCGACTACACGAAAGAGCAGGTCAGCCTGCACGGAGTTCCGACGGAACGGGTTCGCTCGGGACCGATCTGGGATCCGGCGGCGGAAGACTGGGGTCCTGACGAATACGTGGATCTGCCGGTTGGTCCCGAAGGGCCGATCCTCCTGGTGCCCAAGTCCATCGTCAGGCAACGACTGACGCTTGATCCGGGCCAGTACTACAGGCATTACATTCTCGAGCGATTCCGAGACGAGGAGATTGCAGCAGGGCGCGGACTTGTGCGCGTACTCAAGGATGGTACGAGAAAGCCTTACCTGCCAAAAGATGAGGCTGATGGTCGCTTGAAGAGCCAGGACGGTAGCCAAAAGCGTGCCAACGCCCGCATCACCGAATCTGACGAAAAACTCCTGAGCGACTACCGGAGAGATGTCGCACGGGGCAACCGACCGAACGATCCGGTGGATCTCGAAGTTCTGGCCGGCGGCGAGGTTGACTGGGACGGCATGCTCGCTGCGGTACTCGATGTACTGCCTGGTAGAGAGGGGGCATCGGTCTACCATCGCGCCGTGCGCGACCTTCTAACCGCGCTCTTCTATGGGGAACTCGACGGGGTCAAGCTTGAAGCCGAAATTGAACAGGGCAGAAAGCGTGTCGACTTGCGGTACACCAACATCGCTACGTCCGGGTTCTTCTCCTGGCTTGTTCGGAACCACGCACCGCAGCCGTTTGTGTGGTGCGAGTGCAAAAACTACACCGGCGATCTCGGCAACGAATCACTCGACCAGCTAACCGGACGCTTCGCCGCTGCGACCCGAGGCAGCTTTGGGCTGCTGCTCTGTCGCAGCTTCGAGGATAAGTCGCGTTTCGTCGAGCGGTGCCGTGAGGCAGCGAGTGCGGGGCGCGGATTTGTCCTGGTGCTCGACGATGACGATTTGCGTACCCTCGTGCTCGCGCGTCAGAATGAGGACGACCATGCCGTCGTCGCCCACATGGCTGGCAGATTCGCGGAGATCGTCAGCTGAGACGCCTTGGCCCCCGGGGGTTGTTCAGAGGCCTCCCGTTGAGCGCGCGCAGCGCGCGGGGCGGGAGGCCTGCCTGAGGAGCGAACGCATCCTCAGAAGCTGAGGGCTGGTCGGTCAGGTTGCGCGCAGATTGGGCGGGCGATTGCTGTCGTCCGGGTGCAGCGGCAGTAGGACCTGGTGCTCGAACCGGCGGCTGGCTCTGTCAGGTCGAGTTTGAGAGCTTGGCACGGTCTGAGTAGGATTGAGTCGTACTGGAGATCCCGTCGGCGAGGTCCGATCATGCGCACGACCCGGCAGCTCAGCGTCACCCTTCCCCACACGATGGCCGACGCGCTCAAAGAGCGCGTGTCTTCGGGCGCGTACGCGAGCGAGAGCGAGGTCGTCCGCGACGGTCTCCGGGCACTCTTCGCCCAGGAGGAAGCCGTCGAGACCTGGCTGCGTACCGAGGCGGCCGCTGCGTACGACGAACTGCGCGCTGATCCGTCGCAGGCGGTCACCGGCGAGCAGATGCGGGCGGAACTCGCCCAACGCCACGCCAAGCGCGTCGAAGGCGACGCGTGACCCGCGAGGTTGCCTACGCCGCACGAGCCCAACACCATCTGGCGGACCTCTACGACTGGATCGCCGACGTCGGATATCCGGATCGCGCTGAGCGCTACATCTCGGCGATCCTCGACTTCTGCGACAGCCTTGCCGGGATCCCGTTTGTTGGCCAGGCGAGGGACGACATCCGGCCGGGGATGCGGACCACCGGGTTCCGCCGTCGTGTCACCATCGCCTTCGCGGTGACGGATACGACCGTCGAGATCCTTGGCATCTACTACGGGGGCCGCGACTACGAGTCGCTGCTTGATCGAGATCCGGACTGATGGAGCGAGCCGGGGCGACGAGGTCCACTGGAAACGAAATGGCGATCACCGCTTCCGACGCACGCAAGAACCTCGTCTCGCTCATCGAGCAGGTCAACGATGACCGCACGTCGATCGAGATCACGTCCAGTCACGGCAGTGCGGTGTTGATCTCGCGCACCGGCTACGACGCGCTGCAAGAGACCGCTCATCTGCTGTACTCGCCGGCCAACGCCCGTCGGCTTCTTGAAAGCCTCAACCAAGCCCGGGGCCAATAGCGCGAGGAGAGGAGCGCCCCTGCCGTTCGGTTACTCGAGCGGTGCGCCGATCCGGTCGAGCGCCCGTGAGTGCTCGTCGGCCCGCTGGCGCGCGACCTCGCGACGATCTTCGAAGACGAGGATCGACCTGGTCGGGATTTGCCAGCCGCGGGTTCCAGGGAACTCGTTGGCGGATAGCTCGCCGGCCTGGATCAGGCGAATGACGTGCTGGCAAGAGAACCCCAGCCGATCGGCTGCTTCTTGCGGCGAGACGGGCGCTTCATTCGCCGGGTCTGATCGCCGGTTGTCCACGCGGAGACGTTACCGAGATTGGCTTGTGCGGTCGAGGGCTTTTGTCTTCGGCTGTCCGACGCGTGCAGGCGGTACGTTGAAAGCATGGAGGGCAATCAGCGCGATGCATCGGATGAGGCGCGGTCCAACGTCCGCTGCGACTCGCCTTCCTCGATCTCACGTGGGACGAGGACGCTCCCCGGCGCGGAGGTCAACCAGCTGCTGGCGCGGAACGTTCCCGACGGCGAGTTCTTCGACACTCTTGAGTTCCCCGCCGACCTGGCGGACGAGTCTCCTGCCGATACGTGAGCGCGTCTAGGTCGAAGTCACCTACTGATCAGGTGCTGCTCACGAAGCGCCGTCGTCAGCGGGAGCGGGTCGGTCGTCGCCAGCGAATCGGCCTTGGCTTCCCGATCCCGTCCAGCTACGTTCGTTCGCGTACTGACAACGCCAAGAGTGCCCCAGGCGACGCGGCGAACGTCCCTGGGGCT
>JBAZOW010000134.1:0-9705 GCA_041648495.1 Patulibacter sp. | reverse complement strand
CCCGCCGCGCCCGCGAAGGTCGACTAGCACGTCTTCCCGATGATCCACACCCTGTTGACGAAAGAGTCCTAAACGCGCTCCTCGACTAGGACGGCACGCGGCATGTTGGTCTTCACGCCCGTTCGATCGTCGCGGTCATCGAGCTGATGCCCTGCAGCGTGTTGTTCCGCAGCCGCTTCGGGGTCTCGACGTGGATCGCCTGCACGCGGGGCACCATCGCGCCGAGCAGGGCGCGCATCTCGAGCTTGGCGAGGTGGATCCCGACGCAGGTGTGCGCCCCGTTCCCCCAGCCCAGGTGCGCGCCCTTGGGACGCTCGAGATCGAAGCGCTCGGGGTCGGGGAACTGCCGGGGGTCGAGGTTCGCGGCCGCGAAGAGCAGCGCCACGCGGTCGCCGGCGCGCAGCCGGGTCCCCTCGATCTCGGTGTCCTGCGCGACCCTCCGGGTGAATCCGCGAATCGGCGACGCCAGCCGGACGGCCTCGACGACGGCGGCCGGGATCAACTCCGGCTCGTCCCGGATCTGCTGCCACCGGTCGGGGTGCCGGGCCAGCAGCCAGAGCAGATGGGTCGTGGCGAGGATCGTCGTGTCGAGGCTCGGGGCGACGAAGTCGATCACCATCGTGCGGGCCTCCGCCGCGCTGATCTCGCCCCGGTCGGCCGCGTCGAAGACCGACGAGGCCCAGCTGTCGGGGACGACCTTGTCGCGGGAGAGGCCACGGGTGTACCGGAGCAGCCCCAGGCTGCCGCGCAGCGTGGCGATCGTGCGACGGTTGGCGGGACCGAGCGCGTTGAACGTGCCGGCCGCCCAGCCCAGCAGCTGGTCGCTGTCGACGCGCACGCCGACGAGGTCCGCCACGACGCTGACGGGCAGCCCCGCCGCGAGGTCCGCGACGGCGTCGAACGGCCGGCCGTCGAGGCGGGCGTCGACGATCCGCTCGGCCTGCGCCCCGAGCGTGCCCTCGATCGGCCCGAGGGCCTTCGCCCCCAGCGACTGCATCAGCACCTTGCGGCGCCGCACGTGGACCTCCTGGTCGCTGGAGAGCGTGGTCAGGCGCCCGGCGCGGTTGGCGATCGGGTTGGCGGCGACGCCGTCACCGCTGACGAACCGCTCGTCGTCGCGGAGCGCGGCGCGCACGTCGGCGAAGCGACCGATCGCCCACATCCGGTGGCGGGGCAGCCACACGACCGGTCCGGCATCGCGGATCCGCGTGAAGAGCTCAGTCGAGTCCTCCAGGGCCGACGGTCCGTACAGGTCGCCGTCGACGGTCGGGACGTCTGCTCGGGGTCGCGTGATCATGGGTTTGGGGACTCCGAGGGCTCGACGAGAGACGGGACGGTTCCCCACCGTAGCGACATGTTGATAACTTCGTCAACATATTGCTCGACGCTGGTGGCCCGTCCGCGCGGATGGGTCCGGCGCGTCGTCCCGCCGACCCGCCGCCGCGCTCCGACCCGTGTCCTCCCCTCCTCGTACGCTCTACCCGATGACGTTGCCCGCCGACGCGAAGCCGCCCAGCCGTCACGAGCTGCGCAAGATCGAGACGCGTGGCCGGCTGCTCGCCGCGGCCCGAACGCTGCTCGCCCGGCAGGGCGTCGACGCCACGCGGATCAACGAGATCACCGACGAGGCCGACGTCGGGTTCGGCTCGTTCTACAACTACTTCGAGAGCAAGACCGCCATCGCCGCGGCCGTCGCGGAGGCCGTGGCCGACGAGCTCGGAAAGGCGATCACGGCTTCCACGACCGACGTCGCGGACGCGGCCGAGGTCCTGGCGATCGCGCACCGCACGATCATCGAGCGGGCCGCCGAGGATCCCGACATCGGCTGGCTGATGGTCCGGCTCGAGATCAGCCACGACCTCGTCTCGACCGCGCTGGGTCCGTACGTCCTGCGCGACCTGCAGCGCGGCATCGACGACGGGCGCTTCACGATCCACGACACCGCCGCGACCCTGATCGCGCTCGGCGGCGCGTTGCTGGGCGTGGTCCGCGCCGTATTGCAGGGCCGGGCCGGGCCGAACGCCGCCGCCGAGCACGCGATCGTCGTCCTGCAGCTGCTGGGCGTCCCGCTCGACGACGCGATCGCCGTCGCCGAGCGACCGTTGCCGCCCGGCGGCTGACCGCGGCGGACCGACACACCGAGGCCGCCGACCCGGGCGAGCGGCTAGCGCTCGGCGGCGACCAGGAGCGGCAGTCGGCCGATCATCTCGAGCGCCGCGTCCCTCGAGGCGCCGTCGAAGACGGCCACGTGGAGCCCCCGCATCGCCCGCGCCAGCACGTGGCCGGCCGACTCGACGTCCAGTCCGGGCCGTAGCGCGCCCTCGTCGTCGGCCTCCCGGAGCAGGCCGGTGAGCGCCAGCCGGAACGCCTCGTGCCAACGCTCGGCGTAGCGATCGTCGATCGGCACGCCGAGGTCGCGGAAGAGCACGTGGCTCTCCGGGTGGTCGTAGGTCGCCCGGCTGTTGACGACCAGGAACAGCGCGAGCCGCTCGAGCGGATCGGCCGGCCAGTCCCGCTCGGCGGCGCGGGACGCCATCTGGTCGACGATCGCCTCCGCCGCCCGGTCGACGGCCGCACCGAACAGCAGGCGCTTGGCGGGGTAGCGCTCGAACGCGGTGCGCAGGGGTACGCCGGCCCGGCGTGCCACGTCGTCGACGGTGATGTCGGGGTAGCTGGCGGTCCGCAGTAGCTCCTGCGCCGCCGTGGTCAGCTTGCGGGCGACGGCGTCGTCCCCGGCCGGCTCCGACGGCTTCGGGGCCTGCGCCCAGCGGTAGAGCGTCGGCACGCTCACCCCGAGCTCCGCCGCCACCACGCCCGGCGACGCGGTCTCGCCGAACGCCCGCAGCACGGCATCGCGGCGCTCGTCGTCCGTGAATTTCGATCGTCTCGCCACGCGCTCCGGATCCTACGGGCTGGCCATTTGCCCTGCCGCTCGCTATTCTCGCATTTCAAATGCAAGAGACCCTCGAAATCCCGGTGCTGATCGTGGGCGGCGGTCCGACCGGCCTCGCGGCCGCGATCGAGCTCGGCCGCCACGGCGTCCCGTGCCTGCTCGCCGAGCGGCACGCCGCCACGCGGCCCCATCCGCGCGCTTCCGTCGTGAACGTGCGCAGCATGGAGCTGTGTCGCGCGTGGGGCATCGCGGAAGAGGTCCTGGCCCACGCGATGCCCCTCACCCCGGAGCTCGGCGTGACCTGGACCACCAGCCTGGCCGGCCGCGAGATCGGGCGCCTGCTGCTGCTCGACGACATCGACCGCGTCATGAAGGAGGCCGCGAGCTCCCCCGTGATCCCCGCGATCTGCCCGCAGGATCGGTTCGAGCCGCTGCTCCGCGAGCGCGCCGAGCGGGAGCCCTCGGTCGATCTGCGCTTCCGGACCGAGGTCGTCTCCCTCGTGGACCACGGGGACCACGCCCGGGCGGAGCTCGTCGACGCGGACGGGCAGACACAGACGGTGCGCGCGCAGTGGGTGATCGCCGCCGACGGGGCGCGTAGTCGCCTCCGCGACGATCTCGGCATCGACCTCGAGGGGCCCGCCGACGTCTCGCAGCAGGTCAACGTGTACTTCCACGCCGATCTGGGTCCGCTCGTCGAAGGCCGCAGCAGCGTGTTGCTCTACGTCGCCAACCGGGCCTTCACCGGCTTCCTGATCGCGCTCGACGGTCGCCACCGCTGGCTGCTCAACGTCGCCCGCGAGCTCGTGCCCAGTGCCACCCCCGAGGGGTGCGCCGCCATCGTCGCAGCCGCGATCGGCGATCCCGACGTCGAGACCGAGATCGTCGCCGCCTACGAGTGGACGGTCACCGCGCAGGTCGCAACCCGCTACCGCGCCGGCCGCGTGCTGCTCGCGGGCGACGCCGCGCACCGCTTCCCCCACACCGGCGGCTTCGGCATGAACACCGGGATCCAGGACGCCCACAACCTGGCGTGGAAGCTCGCCGCCGTGGTGCGCTGCGACGCCGGCGACGGGCTGCTGGACAGCTACGACGAGGAGCGTCGTCCGGTCGGGTTGAGCAACTGCGCCCAGAGCCTGCACAACGCGCGGGCGATCGCCGACACCGGGATCAGCTTCGCGGGAGACGGCTTCGACCTCTCCGCGGTCGACGACGACACGCCCGAAGGACAGGCCGTGCGCGAGCGGATCGTGGCCAACATCCCCCGGCAACGGCCGCACTTCGCGTTCCGAGGACAGGAGATCGGCTTCCAGTACCGGGAATCGTCGGCCGTCGTCGACGACGGCTCCGGGCCCGCGCCGTACGACGTGGAGACCTACGTGCCCGACGGCCGTCCGGGCGTTCGCGCGCCCCACCTGTGGATCGACGTCGCCGGCGAGCAGCGTTCCACCCTCGACCTGTGGGACGGCCGCTGGGCGTTCCTCGGAGGCCCGGACTCCACGGGCTGGAAGCAGGCCGCCGCGCTCGCGCTTGCGGACGTCCCCTTCGTCCGCTTCGGGGTCGACTTCACCGCCGACGCCGAGCAGTTCGCCGCGTACGGCCTCGGCGACGAGGGCGCGCTGCTCGTGCGCCCCGACGGCCACGTGGCCTGGAGAGCGCGCGGCCGCGCGCCCCTCGACGCCCCCGACCACCTTCGTACGGCCATCGGCCTGATCCTCGACCGCCCCAAGACCCGGAGCATCGCATGAGCACCACCGTCCACCGTCCGGCGTTTCACCACGTCAACCTCAAGACCGCCCGGCTGCAGCCCCTGATCGACTGGTACCGCACCGTGGTCGGCGCCGAGGTCACGTACCAGTTCGAGCAGGGCGCGTGGTTGACCAACGACGCCGCCAACCACCGCATCGCGATCCTCGCGTTCGAGGGGTTCAACGACGATCCCGAGCGCGACATGCGCACCGGCATGCACCACACCGCGTTCGAGTACGAGGACTTCGGCCAGCTCAACGACAGCTATCTGCGGCTGCGCGACGAGGGCATCGAGCCGGCGCTCTGCCTGGATCACGGCGTGACGTTCTCCTACTACTACGTCGACCCCGACGGCAACCACGTCGAGCTGCAGGTCGACTGCTTCGGAGACTGGAAGGCGTCGAAGGAGTGGATGGCCACGTCGCCGGACTTCCACGGCGACCCGCTCGGGTCGCGAGTCGACCCGGCCAAGGTCGCGGAGGACTGGGCCCGCGGGAACAGCTTCGACGAGATCCACGCCACCGCCCGCAGCGGCGGCTACACGCCCGACGCATGAGGCTCGTCAGCTACCACAGCGGCGAGACCGTCGCCGGCGGCGTCCTCGTCGACCAGGGCGCCGCCATCGTCCCGCTGACGTCCCTCGGGGTCGGGAGCAGTGTGCGCGAGCTGCTGGCGACGCACGACCGCGACCAGCTCGCGACGCTGGCATCGAGGGCCGAAGATGCCGCCGAGCGCGTCGCCCGGCGCGATGTCCGGCTCTACGCGCCCATCACCGATCCCGCGAAGCTCATCTGCCTGGCACTCAACTACCACAGCCACGCGGCCGAGGCGAACCTCGAGGTGCCGAAGAACCCCTCGTGGTTCACCAAGTACGCCAACTCGTTGCTCGGCGACGGCGGCACCATCGTGCTTCCCGAGCGACACGACCAGTACGTCGACTACGAGGCGGAGCTGGCGGTCGTGATCGGGCGACGCGCCAAGCACGTGACCGAGGACGAGGCGCTCGAGTACGTCGCCGGCGCCATGCCGTTCAACGACGTCAGCGCCCGGGACCTGCAGATCCAGAGCCCGCAGTGGAACGCCGGTAAGGCGGTCGACACCTTCGCCCCGTGCGGCCCGGCGCTGGTGTTGATGGACGAGATCGAGGATCTGCAGGACCTCGAACTCACCACCCACGTCAACGGCAAGCTGCTGCAGACCGGCAACACCAGCGACCAGGTGTTCACCGTCGCGCAGTCCGTCGCCTGGCTCTCCCGGACCATCACGCTCGAACCCGGCGACGTCATCGCCACCGGCACGCCCGCGGGAATCGGCAGCTACCAGAACGTCTTCCTGCGCGACGGAGACGTCGTGGACGTCGGCGTCTCCGGGCTCGGGACGGTCACCAGTCACGTCGCGGCCGAGGTCCGGCCGTGAAGCGCGTCCTCGTGACCGGCGCCACCGGCACCGTGGGCGCGGCAACCCTCCGTGCCCTACCCCACGGCGACGTGGAGGTCGTCGCCTACGTCCGCGACCCGGCGCGTCTCCTCCAGGCCGACCCGAGAACGACGATCGAGGTCGGCGACCTGCGGGACGACGCGAGGCTGCGCTCTGCGCTCCAAGGCGTTGACGCGGTCGTGCTGATCTCCGGTCACGGCCGCGACCTGGTCGACGTCCAGCAGGCCGCGGTGGCTTCGATCCGCGACGCCGGCGTGCGGCGCGTCGTCAAGGTCTCCGGAAGTCCGGTCGCCACGGCCGAGGAGTCGATGACCTCGGTCGGTCGCGACCACGTCGCCGTCGAGCAGCGCTTGCGGGAGTCGGTGCCCGAGCCGGTCGTGCTACGCCCCAACGTGTTCATGCAGAACCTGCTCGCCATGGCCCCCGCGGTCGAGCACGGGATCCTGCCGGGGCCTCCCGGCAACCCGTCCGTCTCGTTCGTCGATGCCAACGACGTCGGGCGCGCAGCGGCGGCCGCCGCGCTGGCGGCCGATCCGCGATCGATGATCGCGTTGACCGGCCCCGAAGCGATCAGCTACGAGCTGACCGCACGAACGCTCGCCGACGTGCTCGACCAGGCCGTGGCGTACGCGCCGATTCCCGTCGACGTGATGCGCCAGGGGCTCGAAGCCGCCGGGGACGAACCTTGGCTCGCCGAGCACAAGATCGAGATGGCCGAGCGGATGGCCCTGCCGCTGGCCGGCGAGGTCACCGACCACTTTGCCGAGCTCGTCGGCGAACCGCCGGCCACGCTGAAGGCGTTTCTCACGGCCCAGGCGGCCGCCTTCGTTCCGGGGTCAGATCCCTCTCCGGGATGAGGCCGGTTCGTGACCGACCCGGCTCGCCGGTCTCACCCGTGCGGCCGCTCAGACGACCTGTGCCGCCGCGTGGGCCGAGGCCCAGGCCCACTGGAAGTTGAACCCGCCCAGGTGGCCGGTCACGTCCAGCACCTCGCCGATGAAGTACAGGCCCGGGCTCTTGCGCGATTCGAAGGTCTTGGACGAGACCTCGCGGGTATCGACGCCGCCCAGGGTGACCTCGGCGGTGCGGTAGCCCTCGGTGCCGGCCGGCACCAGCCGCCAGGCGCCGAGCTGCTCGGCGATCTCGCGCAGCTCGGCCGGGTTGTACTGCTTCAGCGGCTTGGAGACGAACCAGTGATCGGCTAGCAGCGACGCCATCTTCTTCGTGAAGACCTCGCCGAGCACGGTCTTCAGCTCGCTGTTCGGGCGCTCCGCCTGCTGCCCCTGCAACCACTCCAGCGCGTCGCGATCGGGCAGCAGGTTGATCTCGACGGTGTCGCCGGGGTTCCAGAACGACGAGATCTGGAGGATCGCCGGGCCGCTCAGGCCGCGGTGGGTGAACAAGATGTTCTCGCGGAAGCTCTCGCCGTTGCAGCGGACCACGGCGTCCGCCGACGTGCCGGACAGCTCGGTGCACAGCTCCTTGAGCCGGCCGGACGTCGTGAACGGCACCAGGCCGGCGCGGGTCGGCAGGACGCTGTGGCCGAACTGACGCGCGATTTCGTAGCCGAAGCCGGTCGCCCCGAGCGTCGGAATCGACAGGCCGCCGGTCGCGATCACCACCGAGGTCGCGGAGACGTCCCCCAGGTCGGTGCTCAGCCGGTAACCGTCCTCGGCCTTCTCGATCTCGTCGACCGCGGTGTTGACGTGCAGCTCGACGCCGGCCTGCTCGCACTCGTCCAAGAGCAGGTTGAGGATGTCCTTCGACTTGTGGTCGCAGAACAGCTGGCCGAGCTTCTTCTCGTGGTACGGCACGCCGTGCTTGGCGACCAGGCCGATGAAGTCCCACGGGGAGTAGCGGGCCAGGGCCGACTTGCAGAACTGCGGGTTCTGCGACGCGTAGTTGGCCGGCTCCGCATACATGTTGGTGAAGTTGCAGCGGCCTCCCCCGGACATCAGGATCTTCTTGCCCGGCTTGTTCGAGTGGTCGAGCAGCAGCACCTTCCGCCCGCGCTCGGCGGCCGTGACGGCACACATCAGCCCGGCGGCACCCGCGCCGATGATCACCACGTCGGTTGCGCGCACGACACGTCCCGAGTCCACCATCACCCACCCCGCAACGGGGCCACGGCGAACTCCGCCATCCCCGCGTCGAAGTCCTCCACGGCCGTGAAGCCGAGCACCTCGGCCGCGCGCTCCGCCGACGCGAAGACGTGGCGCACGTCGCCCAGGCGGTACTCGCCGGTGACGATCGGGGCGGTCGCGTCCGTCGCCATCGCACGGTGCAGCGCCCGCGCCATGTCCCCGACGGTGCGCGGCGTCCCCGAGCAGACGTTGAACGCCCCGGGGACCGGAACGTCGGCGGTCAGGGCGAGGACGTTGGCGCGCGCGACGTCGCGGACGTGAACGAAGTCGCGGATCTGGCCGCCGTCCTCGAAGACGCGGGGCGCGCGCCCTGCCTCCAGCGCGCTGCGGAAGATCGACGCGACACCCGCATAGGGCGTATCGCGGGGCATCATCGGCCCGTAGACGTTGTGGTAGCGCAGCGACGTCACCGGAACCCCCGTCTCTCGCGAGAACGCCCGCGCGAGATGCTCCTGCTGCAGCTTGGTCGCCGCGTAGACGTTGCGCGGATCGGCCGGGGCATCTTCCGGGATCGCCTCGGGCGTCAGCGGCGCACCGCAGATCGAGCACGTGGGCTCGAAGCGGCGGGCATCGAGATCCTCGATCCGCCGAGCGGGCGGAACCACGACGCCGTGCTCCGCGCAGCGGTAGCGGCCTTCGCCGTAGACGACCATGCTCGACGCCAGGACGAACCGCCCGGCGAACCCGGTCCGGGCGAGCGTCCGCAACAGGACCGCCGTACCGAGATCGTTGTGACGGACGTACGCGGCGATGTCGTCGATGTCGAGGCCAAGGCCGACCATCGCGGCCTGGTGGCAGACGTGCTCCACGCCGTCCAGCGCCCGCTCGACCGTCGCGGCGTCGCCGACATCGCCGACCAGCAGCTCGGCCCGCGGGTCGAGCCCGGCGGGCACCGCGGCGTCGGTGCTGCCGTGGGCGGCCGGCAGCAGCAGGTCGAGGACGCGCACGCGGTGCCCCGCGTCCAGCAGCGCCGTGACCACATGCGACCCGATGAATCCGGCGCCACCGGTGACGAGGAACATGAGCCGAAGGGTACGGTCGTGGCCGTCCCGACCGCACCGCGACCCGGCCGCCCCGGCGATCCCCCGGCGGCGCGGCCTACTCGTCGCGGTGTGTACGTTGCAGTCGTGCCCGATGTCGTCCTGCCCGTCCTGAACGAGGCCCAATCGCTGCCGTGGGTGTTGGAACGCATGCCGATCGGGTACCGGGCGATCGTGGTCGACAACGGATCGACGGACGACTCCGCGCGGGTCGCCCTCGAACATGGGGCAATGGTCGTCGCCGAGCCGCGGCGCGGCTTCGGTTCCGCCTGCTTCGCCGGGCTGGAGGCCGCCGACGCCGACGTCATCTGCTTCATGGACGCCGACGGATCGCTGGACCCGAGCGATCTGCCCACCGTGGCCGGCCCGCTCCTCGGCGGATCGATGGCTTCGGCGATCGGGGCGGGCCGGTCCGACGCGTCGGAGTCGAGCCCGCACGTCG
>JBAZOW010000133.1:0-9749 GCA_041648495.1 Patulibacter sp. | reverse complement strand
CCGCCGACCGCGGCCACCCCGCCCCCGGCGGCTGCCGCACCCCCGCCGATGCCCAGCAGATTGGCGAGCGCCGAGGCGCCCGCCAGGCCGCTCAGCGGCACCGCCGGCGACAGCGCGGCGAGGTCCCCCGGACGCTGCGCGAGTGCGACCTTGAACGCCCGGCACGACCGACACGAGCGCAGGTGGGCCCGCATCCGGCGGCTCCCGACGGTGC
Source organism: Patulibacter sp. (assembly GCA_041648495.1). Classification (GTDB taxonomy): domain Bacteria; phylum Actinomycetota; class Thermoleophilia; order Solirubrobacterales; family Solirubrobacteraceae; genus Patulibacter. The sequence continues at coordinate 9,535 of JBAZOW010000133.1, read as the reverse complement.
GGCCGTCGGCGTCCGAGAGGGTACGTTGCACGCTTTCACAGCGCATGGCCCGGCCTTCCGCGGCCTCGCCGAGGCCGCTGCGCGCCTCGTAGATGACCTGCTTGACCGCTCGCGGCGTGGTGCCCAGCGCCACGGCGATCTCCTCGTGGCCGAGGCCACTGAGCTCCCGCATCACCAACGCGCCCCGCTGCCGCTCGGGCAGGTCCTGCAGGTCCTGCCGCAGCTGCACGAGTCGTTCGCGGATCTCGACGGTCTCGTGCACCGTGTCGCGGGCGCCGGCCGCTCGCTCGTCCAGCTCGTCCGTCAGCGGCCGTCGCCGGATCAACGAGATCGATTCGTTGTGCGCGATCCGGAACAGCCACGGGCGCAGGTCCCGAACGGGCTGCTCGGACTGCAGCGCCACGAACGCCTTGGCCATCGTGCTCTGCAGCGCGTCGTGCGCGTCCTCCTCGTGCCGGAGGATCGAACGGCAGTAGCGGTAGAGCTCCGGACCATGCCGCTCGTAGAGCGCCGTGAAGGCCGCAGGATCTCCCGGCGCCTCCGAGCGGCGCTCCTGCGCGGCCTGCGACCGCTTCGAGAATGCCGTGGCTGCTGGTCTCACCGGCCCCTGCCCTCCGTTCGCCCATGGGTCCACGACGCACCGGGACCCCCAGGGTCAGGTTCTACCGCAGCACGGGCCGGGAACGGGCCGGGTACCTCGATCACGGTCGCGCCTGACCTTCGCCCGTCGCTCGCGTCTTCACCCCATGGGGCGAGCTCGCTGGACCCGATGGCGGTCGGGATCTCACCGGGAGCGAGCTCGCCCCATGCCATCCCCGAACGAAACGAGCCCCGCATGACCTACGGATTCGCCCTCTTCCTGATCGCGATCGGCGCGATTCTGCGCTTCGCCGTCTCGGCCTCCACCTCCGGCTTCAACATCAACACCGCCGGAACCATCCTGATGATCGTCGGCATCGTCGGCCTGATCCTCAGCTTCCTCTGGAGCACCGTCTACGCCGGCCGTCGCCGGATGGTCGACGAACGCCCCGTGGTCTACGAGCGCCGCGAGCGGTACTAGCGCTGCCGGCCGGACGGTCCGGTCGTCCCTGACCTCCGCGCCGTCGTCCCGTCATACGCACGTAGTCCTTCCGCGGCATCCGCCGCGATCGATCGATCCGCCGACCTGCTCGGCAAGACAAGGAGTACCGATGACCACCACCCGCAAGAGCACCTACATCGCGATCGCCGCCGCCGCGTGCGTCTCGCTGGGCGCCGCCGCGCCGCTCGCGACCGCAGATCAGCCCGCCGGCCTGCCCCACGGACCGCAGGCGACGACCACGGAGTCCCCGGACGCCGCCCCCGCGAAGCAGCCCACCCAGGCCGAGCGGAAGCGCGGCTACGGCGTCCTTTGCAAGGGCCTGTCGAAGCGGCACGTCGAGGGCCAGAAGGGCACCCCGTTCAGCCAGTGCGTCGTCGCGCTCGCCAAGATCGACAGCGGCAAGGCCGACTCGCCGAAGGCCGCGTGCAAGGCGCTGAGCAAGAAGCACGTCAAGGGCCAGAAGGGGACGCCCTTCAGCCAGTGCGTGAAGGCCGCGGCCCAGCAGGCCAAGCGCACGGCCCAGGCCTCGTAGGTTCCCCGGCACCTCGGTCGCCGAACCGCTTCCGAGCGGGCGCGGCGGCCGACCGCCGCGCCGTGCCGGCGCTCAGCCCGAGCCGGCGTCGCTCTCCGCGGCGCCGTCCCCGTCGTCCCCGGCCTCGTCGCGCTTCGCGGCCACCGTGCGGTCGTTGAGCTCGTTCGCCGCGCCGACGACGTCGCCGGTGCGGAAGAAGTCGACCGCGATCAGGTTGGGCCTGCGGTCGCGGACCCGCTCGCAGCGCTCGACCTGCTCGAGGATCGTCTTGCGGGCGTTGACCGTCTTCGCGTTCGACGCCCGGGGCGGGATCGTCGTGACGAACTGGTTGAGCAGGAACAGCGGATTGTCGTCCTCGCCGCGGTTCGCGGCGCAGCCGCCGTCCGACAGCAGGGCCTTCTGCGTCGACTTGTCGTAGGGGTTCTCCTGCACCAGCTCGAACTGCTGGTGCAACCACGGGACGTCCCCCGCGTCCTCCTCCGCCATCCAGAGGATCCGGCCCCCGGAGTCGATCATCTCGCGGAGCGTCGGCAGCGGATCGACCGGCCCCTTCCAGGTCAGGTCGAGCAGGCCCGCGTCCTCGACGAACGTCGCGAACCGGTCCGGCGGGACCTGGTCCTCGACGCTGATCACCAGCACCTCGCGCGGGTGCGCCACCAGGAAGTCGCGGATCGCGCCCAGCAGCTCGCTGCCGCGGGTGGCACCGAGCTCGCAGAAGCCGTGGCAGAAGAACAGCTCGGGCTCGTCGTCCTTGTCGACCTGCGTGCCGAGCCGCCCGCGCAGCCGCATCGCCGTCCGGGCCGCGTCCGGGCCGATCGAGTCCTCGATCTTGGACCGGCTGTTCGGGCTCAGGTCGAGCCGCGTGTAGACCGAGCCGCCGTCGGTCTCGTTGGCCAGGTACGAGTCGATCAGGAAGCCGCGGATCCCCGCCTGCAGCTGGGGGCCGACGCCCTCCTGTTGCTCGGCCAGGACGAACCGATCGCTCGCCGCGGCGAACGAGTTGTGGGTCGCCGGGAGGACCAGCTCGTCGAGGCGCAGGTCGCAGTAGTCCTCGGAGCCGTTGCACGCCGTCGAGTCGGTGCTGGAGACCGTCCGCAGCGACTCGTCGACGGTGCTGCCGATCACGCCGAGCCCGACGGCCAGCACCGCGACCGCGAGCCCCACCCGCACCAGCGTGCGGCGGCGCCCGCCCCCGGATGACGCGTCCTCGTCGTCCTCGCCCCGGTCGACGTCCTCGTCCTCTTCCTCGGCCGTCGCGTCGTGCTCGGCCTGGGCGCTGGCGAGCTCGTCGGCGAAAGGCGTCGAGCGCAGCAGCGCCTCGAGCCCGACGACCATCAGGGCCAGGCCGACCACCGGCCCCAGCAGGCGCAGGGACGTGTCCTGGTCGAGCAGCACCAGCAGCCCGATCGCGGCCACGACGGCTCCGCTCACCCGCCGTCCGCGGTTGGACGCCAGGATCGAGGCCCAGCGCACGCGGACGCTCGTGGTCAGCGAGACCCGTCGGCCGAGCGCACTGAGCGCGACGACGAGCAGCAGCCCGACGCCGATCGTCGCCGTCGCGATCGACACCGTGTCGCCCAGGAAGGCGTCGTAGACGGCGAAGCCGGCGTCGCGGGTCTCCGACGTGGTGACCCGGTCGACCAGCGTGCCGCGGATCACGAAGTGCAGGACGGTCGCGAGCACGCCCGCGCCCGAGAGCGTCAGCGCGGCCTGCCAACCGGCGGCGGCCCGGTCGCGGCGGACGAGCACGGAAGCGATGAGCGCCAGCAGGGCGAGCGCGGTGACCACCCACGAGAGCAGCCGCAGCGCGTGCGCGGCGTCGGTGACCGTGCCGATCGCGTCGGCGGCGTCCCCGCCCTCGAGCGAGACCAGCGCGCGGTCGACCGAGGTCGGGATCTGCTCCGCGATCTCCGGGCTCAGGTTGCGCGCCGACTGGACGGCGAGCAGCCCGACGGTCCCGAGTCGCAGCACCGCGGTGTCGGCGTCGCCGTCGACCGCCGTGCGGTAGAGCTGCCGAGCGGCGACCTCGACCGCACTGCGCGCCGCCCCCGAGCGCACCACCGCCGACACGCCGCTGTCGATCAGCGGCTCGAAGGTGACCAGGTCCGGCTCGGCGTCGATCAGCTGCCGGGTCAGCTGCTGGCCGATCGCGTCGGAGACGGGCTCGGCGGTCAGCGCCGCGCCGGCCCCGGCGACGAACCGGTCCTCGTTCAGTACCGCGAAGCGCAGGCCCGTGAGCAGCAGCGCGACGACCGCGAGCACCAGACCGAGGATCTGGAGCGTGCGGCCGATCCGCGGGTGGTCGGAGCGGACGGACAGGCGTGCGATGGCGGGATCCTACGCCGCCCCCCGATCCCGCGCATTCTTCCCGCAAATCCGCGGTTCACGGGTATAGCCTGTCGACGTTCCCTCCCACCGCTAAAGGCCCGTATGTCCTCCTCCCCTTCCCCGGCACCGGCCGGTGCCCCGCCGATCGACGGCGGCGTGGTCGTCACCGGCACCGACGGACCGGCTCCACGGCTCTGGTGGCTGGTCCTGATCAGTGGCCTGCTCTCGGTCCTCGTCGGCGTGCTCGCGCTGGCCGTGCCGGGCGCCACGGTGCTGTTCCTCGGCCTGCTGTTCGGCGTCTCGCTGATGATCACCGGCGTCGCCACGATCGCGACCGGCCTGACCGGCGAGGGCTCGGCCGGGCGGCAGACGCTGTCGGTGCTGCTCGGCTTCGTCGCCACGCTGGCCGGCCTGATCTGCTTCGTGCGGCCCGGCGCGGGCATCGCCGCCGTGCTGCTGACGGTCGCGTTCTGGTTCATGCTGACCGGCATCGGCGACCTGGTGGCCGGCTTCCACGAGCAGCGGCACCGGTTCTGGCGGATCCTGCTCGGCGTGATCGGGATCGCCGCGGGCGTGGTGCTGGTCGTCGACCCGGTGATCGGCCTGCAGACGGTCGCCCTGCTCGCCGGCCTCGGCTTCCTGCTCCGCGGCAGCGCCGAGATCGGCCTGGCGCTGCAGCTGCGCCGCGTCTCACGAGGCTGACCCGGGTCTGCCCACCGGATTGGTGCGCGGTCGTCCTCGAGGCGTGCCGCGCACCGACGGCCACCGGGTCCGGTCCGCCCACCGCCGGCCCGGCCGCACCGCCTCAGGTGTACGGCCGCTCAACCGCCGAATCGGCCATTTCGCTCACATTCCGATGAATAATGCGGGAGAACCTTGCGTTCTCGCCGGAGATTCGGGGGGACAGGCGCGCATACCATGAGCATATGTCCGAGGTACGCCCCCACAAGACGATGTCGAAGGCGACCCGCTACGTGAACATCGTGGCCGTCGCCGTCCCGTTCATCGGCGTCCTGGCCGCGATCGCGATGCTCTGGAACTCCGCGGTGACGTGGTTCGACATCACGATGCTCGTCGGCCTGTACCTGGTCAGCGCCTTCGGCGTGACGGTCGGCTACCACCGGATGCTGACCCACGGCGCGGTCCAGGCGCCGAAGTGGGTCCGCTACGCGTTCGTGGTCGCCGGGTCGACCGCCGTCGAGGGTCCCGCGCTGATCTGGGCCGCCGACCACCGCAAGCACCACGCCCACACCGACCAGGAGGGCGATCCGCACTCCCCGCACGTCGGCGGTGGCGAGGGCCTGAAGGGCCTCTGGCACGCGCACGTCGGCTGGCTCTGGTCGACCGAGATCGAGCGCGGCTGGCCCCGCAAGCACACCCCGGACCTGCTCCGCGACAAGGGCCTCGTCCGGATCTCGAACTGGTTCCCGTGGATCGCGCTGATCAGCCTAGTGATCCCGTTCCTCGCCGGCTGGGCGTTCTACGGCACGCTGATGGGCGGCCTGCAGACCTTCGTCTGGGCCGGGCTCGTCCGGGTCTTCTTCATCCATCACGTGACCTGGTCCGTCAACTCGATCTGCCACTTCTCCGGGTACCGCCGGTTCGACGTCGACGACCACTCGCGCAACAACCCGGTCCTGGCGATCCTCACGCTCGGCGAGTCGTGGCACCACAACCACCACGCCTTCCCCCGCTCCGCCAGCCACGGCATGCGCTGGTACGAGGTCGACCTGTCGGCGCTGCTGATCCGCGGCTGCGTCGCGGTCGGCCTGATGTCCAAGCCGGTCTACATCAGCCGCGAGCAGCAGGCGAAGAAGATGCCGGGCGCGACGCCGGCCGCGGCGCCGCAGGGTGCCCCGCTCTCCGACGCCGCCTAGCCCCGCAGCCCGCCGGAGCTGATGCGGATGTCGCCCACCCCCGGGGCCGGATCCGCATCAGCTCGGGTCCGCCGCCTGGTCCAGGGGAATGCGATGATGCCCCGGTGAGCAAGGACGTATCGCCCGCGCGCGGGTTCCGGGACTACGCGCCCGCCGACAAGGCCCGACGCGACCGGCTGCTGAGCACGATCCGCGGGGTCTACGCGGAGCACGGCTTCGCCGAGATCGAGACCCCCGTGGTCGAGCCGCTCGACCGGCTGCGCAGCAGCGACGGCGGCGACAACGTCGGGATGATCTTCGCGATCCAGCGTCGTGGCCTGTCGGTCGAGGACGCGCACGCGGTCGGGGCGGTCCACGAGCTCTGCGACCTGGGCCTGCGCTACGACCTGACCGTCCCGCTGTCGCGGTTCTACGCCAGCGAGCACGCCCGCCTCCCCCGCGTCGCCCGGCTGATCCAGATTGCCCCGGTGTGGCGCGCCGAGCGCCCGCAGAAGGGCCGCTTCCGCCAGTTCACCCAGTGCGACATCGACATCATCGGCGAGCCGGGACCGCTGGCCGAGACCGAGCTGGTGACCACCACCCTGACCGCGCTCGACGCGCTCGGGGTCCGCGGGGCCACGGTGCGGATCAACGACCGGCGGCTGCTCAAGGCGCTGCTCGAGAGCGCCGGCGTCGCCGACGAGCGGCGGGCGGCGGTGCTGGTCGTGATCGACAAGCGCGACAAGATCGGGCTCGAGCAGGTCCAGCAGCAGCTCGACGAGCTCGACCTGGGCGACGGCGTCGCCGCCACCCTCGGCCGCCACCTGCAGCGGTTCGCGTCCGGCCCGATCGACGCGGACGAGTTCGCGACCCTGCTCGACGCGAGCGACGAGGCGACGGTGGCGCTCGACGACCACCGCACGATCGTCGCGGGCGTCGAGGCGCTCGTCGGGCCCGGCGTGGTCCGCTTCGACCCCACCCTCGTGCGCGGCCTGGGCTACTACACCGGCACGATCTTCGAGGTCGAGCACCCCGAGAGCGGCAGCTCGATCGGCGGCGGCGGCCGGTACGACGGCATGGTCGGACGGTTCCTCGGGCGCGACGTGCCGGCCTGCGGGTTCTCGCTCGGCTTCGAGCGGCTGGTCGACCTGGCTCCCGACCCCGAGGCGTCGGGCCCGCAGCGGATCGCGCTGGTCTACACGGACGACGCCCCCGCGACGGAGATCCTGACCGAGAAGCGGGCCTGGATCGCCCGGGGCCACGCGGTCACCCTGGTCCCCCGCGCCAAGAACATGCGGCGCGTCCTGGACGAAGTACGGGCGCTGGGCATCGCGGCCTACGCCACGCTCGGCAGCGACGAGCTGCGGGACCTGCAGTAGCGAAACGACAGAGGGCGCCGTCACCTCAGTGACGACGCCCTCGTCGATCTTCTCCCTCCCGCGGCTGGGGCTTCCCGGGAAGCCCCAGCCGCGGTGCCCTACGCCGTGCTTACTTGCAGGGCGTCGAGGAGGCGAACTTGGCCGGAGCCGTGGTGTTCTGGTAGGAGGTGACCTCGTAGGGCCACTTCTTGTCCTTCGGGCAGCCGGTGGTGAAGATGTAGTTCTTCGCCGTGGTCTTGGCCTTGAGGTTGATCAGCGAGATCGGCGTGCCGGCGACGACCTGCAGGTCCTCGGGGATCGTGAACGTGACCTTGTAGCCCCACTTTCCGGACTGCTTCTGGATCTTGCCCGGAACCGGCAGCTGCACGACCGCCGGGTTGGTCAGCTCCGTGAAGGCGTAGATCATGTTGGCGCCGCCGTTGACGAGCGTCAGCTTGACCTTGGTCTTGACGGTGTCGGCCCACGCCTCACCGCTGCCGTTGCCGACGATCGAGCCCTTCGGGCACTTGTCGACCGGCAGACCGTCGAGCATCGCCGCCTCAGAGCACTTCGGCGTGACCTTGCCCTTGACGCCCTTCGGCAGCTTGCCGCCGGCGTAGTAGCCGTCCTTCGGCAGCAGGATCTCGATCTTCTGGACGACCGGCTTGTTGAGGCCGTCCTCGCCCGTGGTCGAGAGCTCGCCCTTCATGTCGAGCTTGACCGACTGCGGCTTGGCCTTCGTGCCGGCCTTGTTCGGGTTGACCTTGGCGGAACCGGAGATCGTGGTCACCGGCTCTGGCGACTGCGCGATCGCGGGAACGACGGCCGAAACCGACAGAGCGGCCGCGGCGGCCGCGGGAAGCAGGAACGTGATTTTGCGCATGGCGGGAACTATCACCTCGTGGTTGGGACGCGAAACGGTCGCTTGCGGCCGCCGCGCAGGCTGCGCGAAAACGACCGTGACTCACGCAAACGTACACGTTCACGGCGAAGCGTGCGGCACATCACACGACGCATCGACCCACAGCGACACCCGGACGTTCCGAACTCCCGGACGCCCGTGTCCGAACGTCGATAGGTGTGTTCAATTCAGCCGAACGCCCTAGGCCCATCCGTAGGGGTCGTGGTCCCCCGCCAGCGCAGCGCCAGCTCGACCGCGAACCGGTCGTCGGGATCGTCCAGGTCGACCTCGAGCGTCTCGCGCAGCCGCGCCACGCGGTAGCGCACGGTCTGGGCGTGCAGGTGCAGCACCTCGGCCATCCGCGGCCCGTGCCCGCGGCAGTCCAACCACGCCCGCAACGTCTCGAGGTGCCGCGCCCGGCGGTTCTCGGGCAGCGCGTCGATCGGGCCGAGCACCGTCGCGGCCAGGTCCTCGGCCGCCTCCGGATTGGCGTGGACGACCTCGTCCGCCAGATGATCGGCGGCGAGCACCAGGCCGGGCGCGCTCGGGGTCCCGATCCGCCCGGCGTCGACCAGCGCGGCCACCGACCGGGCGCGCCGGTACGAGCGGCCGACCCGCGCCCAGGGCACCGTCGGGCCGAGCACCGCCGGCTCGCGCTGGAGCGCCTCGCGAACCCGGGCCAGCGCCGTCGGCACCGGGACGATCCCGACCACCGCGCCGTCCCGGGCCGCGGCGACCACGCCGGGATCGATCCGCAGCAGGTCCCCCGCGTTCTCCGAGCCCGCCAGCACCACGACCGCGACCTCGCGCGGTGGAGTCCACGCCAGCGCGTGGGCGGCGGCGTCCAGGTCCTCCGTCGGCACCCGGGTCGACGAGGCGATCAGGCGGACCAGCGCGTCGCGGGACCGTTGGGTCGCCCCGGCGCGCAACGTCTGCTCGTCGGCCCAGCCGGCGACCGAGAGCGCCGCCAGCCGATGGATGTAGGCGAAGATCGCGTCGCCGAGCCGGATCAGCGTGCGCTGGTCGGCTCCCTCCGCGCGCGCGGCGTCGCCGAAGCGCCGCCAGGCGACGCGCGCCCCGCAGCGGAACGCCGCCTGCAGCGCGTCCAGGGTGCGGCCGGAGCGGACCTCGCCGCGTCCGAGCTGCTCGATCATCTCGGTCCCCGCCGGCGGCCGCGACGGGTCCTCGAGCATCGCGACGAACTCTCCGAGCGCGAACTCGACCCCACGCCGGATCGCGTCGCCGAACCGCCCCTCGAGCGGCCGGCGGTACTCGTCGACCTCCTGGCGGATCGCGGTCAGGATCTCGTCGGCCACGTCCGGCAGGATCGGGCGCAGCGCCACGCCGAGCTCCGACGGCAGATCGGCGATCCGCTCGCGGGCCTCGCGGGCCTCCGGCGGCTGGTCCACGGCGGGGTCGGGCTCGGGGGACGACGTCGCGGAGCTCACGGGGTGCGTCGCAGGCGTCGTCGCGCGGCGC
>JBAZOW010000132.1:0-9789 GCA_041648495.1 Patulibacter sp. | reverse complement strand
TCGTCCGAGTGAGCCGTATGTACGCAATCGTCAAGACCGGTGGCAAGCAGTACCGCGTGGAGCAGGGCCAGGAACTCCTGGTCGAGAAGCTCGACGCCGAAGCTGGCGCCGCGGTAGAGCTGGAGCCGGTGCTCGTTCGTGGTGACACGATCTCGATCAGCGCCGACGCCCTGAAGTCCGCCAAGATCGGCGCCACCATCGTGGAGCACACGAAGGGGCCGAAGATCCGGATCTTCAAGTTCAAGCCGAAGCGCGGCTACAAGCGGACCACCGGTCACCGTCAGCCGCTCACCCGCATCCGGATCGACTCGATCTCGGCCTAGCGGTCGAACTCGAAGGAGCACCAGAACTCATGGCGCATAAGAAGGGCCTCGGCTCCTCTCGCAACGGTCGCGACTCGAACGCCCAGCGTCTGGGCGTCAAGGTCTTCGGCGGCCAGGTCGTCACCGGCGGCGAGATCATCGTCCGTCAGCGTGGCACCCGCTTCAAGCCCGGCAAGGGCGTCGGCATCGGCAAGGACGACACGCTCTTCGCCAAGGCCGAGGGCATCGTCACGTTCAACCGTGGTTGGCGCGGTCGCGTCGTCACGATCGAGCCGGTCGAGTCGGTCGAGGAGACCGCAGCGGCCTAGCCCAGCACGTTTTCGGTCGCGCCCCGGCGCGGCCTGCAGGACCGACGGCCCGCCATTCGGCGGGCCGTCGTCGTTCCGTCGTCGTTGGTGGACAGGCGCGCGCCATGCCGATGCTCGTCGTCGTCGTCGTCGTCGCTGTCGTCGTCGCTCGCGTCGCTGTCGCTGGCGTCACCGCCGTCGGATCGGAGGCGGGCGGGTGGTGATCGGCCGGACGCTGCCGGCGGCGTCGCGGCGGCGGGAATCGCGGGCAGTTGGACGCTCCGCTCGGCGAGTGACGATCCGGTGGCTTGGTACGGTCCTTCGTTCGGCCGGTCGGATGCTTCGACGACGACGATTGACGAGGCCCCCACGCGGGTAGCCTCCGGGCATGTCGATCCTCACCGCCGCCAACGCCTCCCGTGCGATCGGGTTCGGCCGCATCGCCTTCGGCGCCGCGCTGCTGGCCGTTCCCGCCAAGGTCGGCGAGTCGTGGCTGGGCGAGTCCGGCACCAGCCCGGGCGCCCAGGTCGCGCTGCGCGGTCTGGGGATCCGCGACGCGGTGATCGGCATGGCTCAGGTCCACACCGCCGGCGATCCCGAGCGCGGCCACCGCTGGGCCCGGACCAGCGCGTTCGGTGACATCACCGACCTGATCTCGACGGTCGCCGCATCCCGCGACCTCCCGCGCAGCGGCGTCTACGGCACCGCCGCCCTCGCCGGCGTGGCAGCGGTCGCCAGTCTGGTGGTCAGCCAGCTGATGCAGGCGGACTGAGCAGCGCTCGGGTTGCTCCGGATCTCGGCTGCCGCCGAGGTCCGTCTTGGTTCGGCTGGCGACCGGATGCGGTTCCGGCGTGAGCTGAAACGCCCGGGCGTGAGAAGCGGGATACCCGGTGCGAGGCGTCCGGGCGTGAGAGGCGAGGCGTCCCGGCGTGCGAGGCGAGACGAGACGTCCCGGCGTGAGGCCTGGCCGCCGCGCCGAACAGCCGTCTGCGCGGTGCGTTGCGCCGTAGGACTCTGCGGGTCAGCGACAGGTCTCCTACGGTTCAGTGTCGATCCGGTGCAAACGGCAATCGTTCGCCGTCCGTGCCGCACGATCGTGGGATGCGACGTCGACGCCCGCCCGATTTCCCCAAGTCCCACGCTGCACGGCGCAGCAGATCCGGCGACCTCGCAGAGGGCGACTCGCATACCGAGTTCTGCGCTGCGTGGCTCGCTGAATCGGGGGGCCTTGCAGCGTACGACCCGCGTATCGAGTTCCACGCTGCACGGCAGACGTCGCTCGAGGACCGTGCAGCGTACGACCCGCATACCGAGTTCTGCGCTGCGCGGCTCGCCAAATCGGGGGGCCTTGCAGCGTACGACCCGCTCCGCGTGGGGAGCGCGTGATGGACCGGGTCCGAACGAACCTCTCGACGGACGCCGCCCTGGGCATCGGCACCGCGGAGCCGGTCGACGTGAAAGTCGCCGCGCTGGCTGCGCGTCAGCGCGGTGTGGTGCACCGGAACCAGCTGCTGGCGATCGGCCTGAGCCGGTCCGCGATCGCGAGACGAATCACTTCGGGACGGCTCCACGTCGTCCTGCCCCGCGTGCTCGCGGTCGGGCACAAGGCGCTGGCCGTCGGAGGACGCGAGATGGCGGCGCTGCTCTGGCGCGGATCCGAGAGCGCTCTGAGCCACTCGTCGGCGGCCTGGATTCTCGGGCTGCGGCCCGTCTCGGAAACGGTGCACATCAGCAGTCCCGTGGGCGGCACGGCGTCGCGGATCGGGGTGTGCACCCATCGACTGTCGTGTCTGGACCCGGCCGATACGGAGATCCGCAACGGTCTGCGGATCACGGCCGCGCCGCGCACCCTGCTCGATCTGGCCGACACCGAGTCCGTCCCGGACTTCGAACGACTCGTGGCCGAAGCTCGCTACCGCCGGCTGGCGTCGGACCGGGAGCTGCGGGACGTGGTCGCGCGCCACCCGCAGCGGCGCGGAGCGCGAGCGCTCACGGCACTGCTCGACGCCGAGCTCGAGCCGGCGTTCACCCGCTCCGAGGCGGAGCAGGCGTTCCGGGGCGTCCTGAAGCGCGCGGGGCTGGCCTTTCCGCGGACGAACGTCCACGTCATCGGCTACGAAGTCGACGCCCTTTGGGTGGACGAGCGGCTCGTTGTCGAGGTCGACGGGTACGAAGCGCACCGCAGCCGGCAAGCGTTCGAGCGCGATCGACGCAAGTCCGCGGCGCTAGAGGCCGCGGGGTACCGCGTGCTCCGCGTGACCCGGCGGCAGATCAAGGAAACACCAGAGATGGTGGCGGCGGTGGTCGCCGCGGCGCTTGCGCGGGCGCGCTGAGTCGGCCGTGTTGCTCGCTGCACGGTGCCCGCCCCGGTGGCACCGTGCAGCGTGGAACCCGGATAGCGAGTCGAGACCTCACCGGCTCGCCGGGACCCGACCCGACCCGCCGCGTCCTCGACCCCGCTGCGCTGCGTCGCGACCCCGCGTCTGACTCCGACCACCCGCCGAAACGCGATCGGTTCCCGGTGGCTCGATGACCCCACCGCCCCACAGCGGCCCGATCCGCCCGCACCTGCGACCATGGGCCGGTGCTTTCGGATACCGCGCACATCTTCGTCCAGGGTGGGCACGGTGGCAACGGCAGCATGTCGTTCCGCCGTGAGGCCAACGTGCCCAAGGGTGGTCCAGACGGCGGGGACGGGGGCCGGGGCGGCACCGTCGAGATGGTCTGCAACGACTCGTTCCGCGACCTGCAGCAGTTCGCGCGCCGCAGCCACTACAAGGCCCCGCGCGGCCGACACGGCGAAGGCGCGATGAAGAAGGGGCACGACGGCGAGGACCTCGTCATCAACGTCCCGCCCGGGACCCAGGTCACGGGGATCGACGGCACGGTCCACGACCTGATCGTCCCCGGCCAGCGGGTGGTCGTCGCCAAGGGCGGCTCGGGCGGGCGCGGCAACGCGCGGTTCACCACGCCGACCCGCCAGGCCCCGCGGTTCGCCGAGAACGGGCTGGAGGGCGACGAAGGCTGGATCGACCTGCGGCTCAAGCTGCTCGCCGACGTCGGGCTGATCGGCGTGCCCAACGCCGGCAAGTCGTCGCTGCTCGCGCGGATCACCAGTGCGCGGCCGAAGGTCGCCAACTACCCCTTCACCACGCTGTCCCCGGTGCTCGGCACGATCGACGGCGACGAGCGTCAGCTGATCCTCGCCGACATCCCCGGGCTGATCGAGGGCGCCAGCGAGGGCAAGGGGCTCGGTCACGAGTTCCTCGCCCACGTCGAGCGCTGCCGGCTGCTCGTCCACGTGCTCGAGTTCCAACCGCAGGACGGCAGCGACCCGGTCGAGAACTACGAGACGATCGAGGCCGAGATCGCCGCCTACGACGAGCGACTCGTCGGGCTGCCGCGGATCCTGGTGCTGAGCAAGGCCGACCTGGTGCCGCCGGAGGTCGCCGAGGAGGCCCGCCTCCACTGGCGCACCCGGCTCGACGCCGAGCAGGTGGAGCGGGACCCGTCGTACGTCCCGAACGCGCAGCGCGAGGAGTGGGAGGACCCGGTCGATCCGGACGTCCCGGTGCTCGTGATCTCCAGCGCGACCGGACAGGGCATCGATCAGCTGCGCGCGCTGCTGCTGCGCACCGTCCCGCTGCAGGACGCCGTCGCCGCCGTCGATCTGGGCGGTGAGCCGCTCGCCGACCACCGGACCTACACGCCGTCCGCCCAGCGCGACTGGAAGGTCATCCGCGACCGCGACGGCAGCTTCCGGGTCACCGGTCCGGGGATCAAGCGCCTGATCGCCCGTCACGACATCGACAACGAGGAGGCGCTCGAGTACGTCGAGAGCCGCCTGCGCCGGATGGGCGTGATCGAGGCGCTGCAGGAGAAGGGCTTCGAGCCGGGCGACGAGGTCGAGATCGCCGGCGTCGCCTTCGAGTTCGACCCCGAGGCGTAGTCGCCGCGACCGGCGCAGGACGCGAACGCCCGATCGATCGGACCGCCCGACCCGGCGCGCGGGGGACCCCGGCGGATCCCGGCGAATCGGACCGCCGATCCCCGGGTTGCGTACATCGGTCCGGGTATGCCCGACGCGGTCGTCGCAAGTGTGGGCAAGGACACAGGACCGGCCGATCTGCGAATCGTCTGTGTAGCGATCACGGGATCTGGGTAGCCCCTATTTCAGTGCCTGTTAGGACTGACCGCTGTTGAGCCCGACCCCTGTCCCCGTCGACCGAGGTCGATGGACCCGCAGTCGCCCCCCACGCAGGAGTGAGCGATGACCGTTCCTCCGCTCGGATCGATCTTCGACGGTATCGGCGATTTCTTCCGGTACGTCGGCGACAACGCCGACTCGGTGCTGCAGCTCGCGCTCGGCCACGTCTGGATCGTCGCGTTGTCGATGGCGATCGCGACCGTGATCGGCGTCGGCCTCGGCGTCCTGACCTACCGCTGGCCGCCGGTCGCGAGCTTCGCGCTGTCGGTCGCCGGGCTGTTCCTGACCTTCCCGTCGTTCGCGCTGCTCGGCGTGCTGCTGGCGATCATGGGCCTGGGCGTGACCCCGGTCGTGATCGCGCTGGTGCTCTACGCGCTGCTGCCGATCATGCGCAACACGATCACCGGCCTGCGCGAGGTCGACGGCATGGTCCTCGACAGTGCGCGGGGGCTCGGCATGGCACCGATACAGCGGCTCTACAAGGTCGAGCTGCCGATCGCCTGGCCGGTGATCCTGGCCGGTCTGCGCACGTCGACCCAGCTGGTGGTCGGGATCGCGGCGATCGCCGCGTACGTCAACGGCCCGGGCCTCGGCGGCTTCATCTTCTCCGGGCTCTCGCAGCTCGGCGGCGCCAACGCGCTGAATCAGGTGATCGTGGGCACCGTCGGCGTGATCCTGATCGCGCTGATCTTCGACGCCCTGCTCGCCCTGCTCGGGCGGGCCACCATCTCGAGGGGGATCCGTGTCTAGCACCGAATCGACGACCAGCTCGCGCCGCGAGCTGCGCGAGGCCATGGCGGCCGGCACCGCCGTCGAGATCGACCTGCAGGCGGTGACCAAGCAGTTCCCCGGCAGCGGCGCCCCCGCGGTCGAGGAGTTCTCGCTGACGATCCCCGCGGGCGAGATCGTCGTCTTCGTCGGGCCCTCCGGCTGCGGCAAGACGACCACGATGCGGATGATCAACCGGCTGGTCCGCCCGACCAGCGGCCGGATCCTGATCGGCGGCGCCGACGCCGCGAAGATGAAGACCGACGACCTGCGGCGGCGGATCGGCTACGTCGTTCAGCAGGCGGGCCTGCTGCCGCACCTGACGGTCCGGCAGAACATCGAGTCGGTCCCGCGACTGCTGAAGTGGAAGTCGGGCCGGATCGACGAGCGCAGCAGCGAGCTGTTCGAGCTCGTCGGCCTGGACGAGGAGGAGTTCGCCAACCGCTACCCGCGCGAGCTGTCCGGCGGCCAGCAGCAGCGCGTCGGCGTGGCCCGGGCGCTGGCGGCCGACCCGCCGATCCTCTTGATGGACGAGCCGTTCGGCGCGCTCGACCCGATCACCCGTGACCGGCTGCAGTCCGAGCTGCTGAAGATCCAGCGGCGGGTCCGCAAGACGATCGTCTTCGTCACCCACGACATCGACGAGGCGATCAAGCTCGGCGACCGCGTGGTGGTGCTGCGCGAGCGCTCGCGGATCGCCCAGCAGGGTCCGCCCGATGAGATCCTCGCCAACCCGTCCGACCGCTACGTGCGCTCGTTCATCGGCGGCGGCGCGGCGGTCAAGCGGCTGCACCTGGTGCGGGTCGAGGACCTCGAACTGGAGCGCTACCCGGCGTTCACCGAGCCCGAGGGCTACGACGAGATCCTCCGCCAGCTCGGCGAGACGGGCTACGACTACGCGTTGCTGCTGGACAACCACCAGCGGCCCCAGCGCTGGCTGCACCGCGACGAGCTGCAGGACCGTCCGGGCCGGCCGGATCTCGAGGGTCAGGCCGTGCAGGGCGTCGTGATGGCCACGACCACGCTGCACGACGCGATGGACGAGATGCTCAGCTCGGGCACGGGCGTGGTGCCGGCGGTCGACGACCGCGGCGCCTACATCGGCACGGTCCGCCTGGACCAGGTCACCGACGCGCTGGACGAGATCCACGTCACCGCGGTCGCGGAGCAGGAGGACGCGGCACCGGTTCAGACCCTGGCGGAGATCACCGGGGAGCTCGACAGCCGCGAGCTGCAGGCCGCGCAGAAGCTGCTCGACGACGAGCGGGCCGCGCGCGAGCAGGCCGCCACGGAGCGGGAGGCCGAGGGCGCGTGAGCGGAGGACGCCGACAGCTGATCATCACGCCGCTGCTGGTGGTCGTCGCGCTCGGGCTGCTCTATGTCCTGATCGGCAAGCAGACCGACGGGATCGCGATCGCCTCGCTGACCGCCGACGAGAATGCGACCTCGGCGACCGCCTTCGGCTCGAAGGTGACCGACGCGTTGCTGCAGCACATCCAGCTGGTCGGGATCTCGGCCGCGATCGTGCTGGTCGTGGGGATCCCGCTCGGAATCCTGCTGACGCGGACGACGAGCCGGGTGGTCGGGGGCGTGGTCAACGGCATCTTCAACGCCGGCCAGGCCGCGCCGGTGATCGGCGTGCTCGTGCTGCTGGTCGCGATCTTCGGCCTGAAGACCTGGGTGCCGTACGCGGCGCTGGTGCTCTACGCCGTGCTGCCCGTGATGCGCAACACCGTCGAGGGGATCCGCAACGTCGACCCGGGGCTGCTCGACGCGGCCCGCGGCCAGGGCTACTCGCGGGTCCAGGTGCTGACCCGGGTCGAGCTGCCGCTGGCGGTGCCGGTGATCCTGGCGGGCATCCGTACCGCGCTGGTGCTGCTCGTCGGCACCGCCACCCTGGCGACCTTCGTCAACGCTGGAGGACTGGGCGACATCGTCAACGACGGGATCAAGAACCAGCGCCAGGCCGTGATGATCACCGGAGCGGTCTTCGCGGCCGCGCTCGCGGTGATGATCGACTGGCTGGCGGCGATCGCGGAGCGCTACCTGAGTCCGCGCGGTCTGCGGCGGGAGGGGGCGGCATGAGCGGGCGACGCACCATCACCGGTTCCGCCGCCCTCCGGCCCCGCGGGTCGGGTCGCCGCGGAGCGGTCGCCGTGCTGGCGACCGCCACGCTCGCGCTCGCCGGTTGCGCGGGCCAGTACAGCGGGGGCGGCGAAGGGCCGCTGAAGGGGGCCGAGATCGCCTTCGGCTCCAAGGACTTCACCGAGCAGAAGGTGCTCGGCCAGATCGCGGTCCAGTACCTGCGCTCGCAGGGCGCCGACGTCTGGGACCAGACCGGCCTGGTCAGCTCGCAGGCGGTTCGCGACTCGCTGACCCGCGGCGACATCGACGCCTACTGGGAGTACACCGGGACGGCCTGGATCACCTACTTCGGCCACGACAAGCCGATCGTCGATCCCGAGAAGCAGTTCGACGCGGTCGCCAAGGAGGATCGCGAGGACAACCAGATCGCCTGGATCGACAAGGCGCCGCTGAACAACACCTACGCGTTCGCGATCAAGCGCTCGAAGGCCGAGGAGCTGGGGATCGACTCGCTCGCCCAGGTCAAGGACCTGATCGCGTCGTCGAAGGGCAAGGACCTGACGTTCTGCGTCGAGTCGGAGTTCGCCAACCGGCCGGACGGCATGCCGGGAGTCCAGCGGACCTACGGGTTCAAGGCCCCCGCCAACCGGATCCTGCGCCTGGACACCGGGCTGATCTACTCGCAGACCGCCAACGGCACGTGCACCTTCGGCGAGGTCTTCGAGACCGACGGCCGGATCAAGGGCCTCGACCTGCAGCTGCTGAAGGATCCGGAGAAGTTCTTCCCGCCGTACAACGCGGCGATCTCGATCCGCGAGGACGTGCTCGAGAAGCACCCCCAGATCGAGGAGATCATGAAGCCGATCGCCGCGAAGCTGACGACCGAGCAGATGCAGACGCTCAACTCGCGGGTCGACATCGACGGCGTGCTGCCCGACAAGGTCGCGCGGGAGTGGCTGCGCGACGAGGGCTTCGTCGAGGACTGAGCTCCTCGCAGGCCCGGGGGGAGGCGTCCCGACTACCCTCTTGCGTGATGTCCCTGACCGTGATCAAGCTCGGGTCGAGCGTCGTCGCCGACGACGGCGGCGCGCTCCGCCACGAGGGCCTCGCCGCGATCTGCGCGACGATCGCCGAGCGGCACGCTCTCGGCGAGCGGATCGTCGTGGTCAGCAGCGGCGCGATCGCCCGCGGGATCGCGACCCTGCGGCTGCCGGAGCGGCCGTCGGCGATCGACCAGCTGCAGGCGGCCAGCGCGGTCGGCCAGGGGCGCCTGTTCCGCGAGTGGGATGACCTGCTGGCGCGCCACGGCCTGCTCGCCGCGCAGGTCCTGCTGACGCTCTACGACCTGGGGGACCGCGAGGCGTTCGTCAACGCCCGCCGCACCCTGACGCAGCTGCTGGCGTTCGCGACGGTCCCGGTGATCAACGAGAACGACACGACCACCACCGACGAGATCAGCTTCGGCGACAACGACCTGCTCGCGGCGCAGATCGCGATCATGCTCGGCGCCGACCGGCTGGTCCTGCTGACCTCGACCGACGGCCTGTTCACCGCGGATCCGCGGCGGGACCCGAGCGCCCGGCTGGTCGAGGAGATCCACGACGTCGAGCAGGCGCTGACCGAGCACGACGTCGGCGCGACGACCTCGAGCCTCGGCACCGGCGGGATGCGCAGCAAGGCGCTGGCCGCGGACATGGCCGGAGCGGCGGGGATCCCGACCGTGGTGGCGAGCGGGCTGCGGCCCGAGGCGCTGCGCCGGGTACTGGCGGGGGAGCCGGAGGGGACGCGGTTCGTCGCCGGCCCGGCCCGCTGGTCGAGCTTCAAGCTCTGGCTGCGCTACGCCAAGCAGCCGCACGGCACGATCGAGATCGACGGCGGCGCGGCGCGGGCCGTGACCCAGGCCGACAGCTCGCTGTTGCCGGTCGGCGTGATCGCGGTCGAGGGCGACTTCAAGCCGGGCGACGCGGTCGACATCCGCCACGACGGCCGGATCGTCGCCAAGGGGATCAGCGGCTACGCGGTCGGGGCGCTGCGCCGGGTGATGGGCGAGCGGACCGAGCAGGTGCTCACGGCGCTGCCCGGATCGCCGGCCGAGGCGGTCCACCGCGACCGGCTCGTG
>JBAZOW010000131.1:0-9916 GCA_041648495.1 Patulibacter sp. | reverse complement strand
CGCCGCGGCCGGCTTCTTCGCGGCCGGCTTCGCCGGCGCCTTCTTGGCGGCGGGCTTCTTGGCCGCCGGCGTGGCCTTCTTGGCGGCCGGCTTCTTGACCGCGGACGCCCAGTTCTCGGCGAGCTCGACCTTGGCCTTCTCGCCGGTGCCGGTGATCACGACCGGGACCTTGGCACCCTCGAGGTGCTCACGCACGTCGGCGGGAACCGCGACGCGCTTGGTCACCTCGCGGTCGCCGTCGGCCTTGCCGAGCAGCAGACGGACCTGCCGCTCGGTTGCGCGCAGCACCGTGGCGGTGGCGGTCTTCTCGCGTGTATCTGCTTCGGAAGCCATGGACCGTCGCATGCTACGGACTGACGCGGCGAGACGGCGTGACCCCTGCCGATTCGGGGGTGGTCACGGCGATTCGCGCCGATGCTCCGGTCGACTGCGTCCGCGACGCCGCCGTGGCGGGTATGACTATGACTATGCGCCGCTGGCTCGCTCCCGTCGCCCTCGCCCCGCTGCCGACGCTGCTGCTGGTCGCCGCGGCGATCGCCGTCGCGGTCGGCGCGTACGAGCACGCGCACCTCTACCACCAGGGGTACAGCGAGATCTCGACGATCGGCGTGCTGTTCCTGCTCAACGCGATCGGCTCGCTGCTGGTGATCCTGGTGCTGCTGGCGCGCCGACCGCTGCTGTTCATCGTCGGCAGCCTGACGATCAGCTTCGGGTCGATCGTCGCGCTCGTGCTGACGCGCACGACGGGCCTGTTCGGGTTCGAGGAGTCGGGCTACGACGGCCAGGCGTTGCTCACCCTGCTGGCCCAGATGGCGGCGATCGTGCTGACCCTCGGGGGCGGGATCGCGGCCGGTGGTGCCCTGCTCGGCGAGGGGACGCCCTACGTCTCGGGCCGGCCCCGGCGTGACGGAATGGCCCGGGTCGTAGCCGCGGTGGTCGTGACGATCGTGCTCGGCGGCGTGATCGTCGGGATCGGGCAAGGCGGGGACGACGACGCCGGGACGGCGCCCAGCGGCGGGGGCACGACGACGACCGCGCCGAGCGGCGGCACCACGCCGCCGACCGCTACCGAGGACGCTCCAACCGAGGGCGCCGACGAGCCGGCGGTCAGCGGCGCGGTCCTCGAACGCGGCCGCGAGCTGTTCTCGGACCGCTGCGCGGGCTGCCACACCCTGGCCGACGCCGACGCGACCGGACGGCTCGGCCCGAACCTGGACCAGGTCGTCCCGGGCCGCTCGGCGGCCAAGCTCCGCGAGGACATCGTCGACCCCGACGCCGAGACGGCGGAGGGCTTCCCCGCGGGCCGGATGCCGAGCTTCGACGACCTCGGCGAGCAGCAGCTCACCGAGTTGGTCGCGTATCTGCGCGCGATCACCGCGCGCTGAGCGCTACCTGTTTCCGACGGCGACCGGGTGAGGTGGTCGCGGACCGAGCAGGTCGCCGGGGGCGAGGCGAGAGCTGTACGGACGTACTGCCGAGCCTCGCCCGTGGCGAGATGCGAAGCGTCCCCGGCCGCCTCAGCGGTTGCCGGGGGAGCGCTTGGGAAACTGCGACACGGGGGCGGACACGTCCAGCGCGGTCTTGACGATCCGGTTCTGCTCGATCGTGTGCGCGGCCGGGTAGCCCTCCGACGGGCTGGCCCGGTCCGGGCGGCCAACGTAGCCGAAGGCCAGGTGCTCGGGCAGGATCTGCTGGAGACGCGGGGACATGAACGCGCGGGCACCCATGTTGCGCGGCTCCTCCTGGACCCAGACGACCTCGCGCAGATTCGGGTACGCGCCGATCAGGTCGCGCAGGCCCTCCTCCGGGAACGGGTAGAGCATCTCGATCCGGCCGATCGCGACCTGCGGGTTGTCGACCCGCATCTCGTGCTGGCGGAGGTCGTAGAAGATCTTGCCGGTGCAGAGGATCAGGCGGGTGACGGCCGAGGCGTCGACGCCGGGCTCGCCGAGCACCGGGAAGAACCGGGTCTCGGCCAGGTGGGCGATCCGGTTGCGGGCCTGCGGCAGGCGCAGCAGCGACTTCGGGGTCATCACGACCAGCGGGCGCGGCTTCTCGATCAGCGCCTGGCGACGCAGCAGGTGGAAGTACTGCGCGGGCGTCGTGACGTTGGCGATCCGCATGTTGCCCTCGGCCGCCAGCTGCAGGAACCGCTCGACGCGGGCGGAGGAGTGCTCCGGACCGGCGCCCTCGTAGCCGTGCGGCAGCAGCATCGTCAGGCGCGAGGTCTGGCCCCACTTGGCCAGGCCGGAGACGATGAACTGGTCGACGATCACCTGCGCGCCGTTCATGAAGTCGCCGAACTGCGCCTCCCAGAGGACGAGCGCCTCGGGCGCCTCCTGCGAGTAGCCGTACTCGAAGCCCAGGCAGGCGACCTCGGACAGCGGGCTGTTGTGCAGCTCCATCGGCGCGGTGGCGCCGGGCAGGTGCTTGATCGGCGCGTAGCCGCTGCCGTCCTTGGCGTCGTGCAGCACCAGGTGGCGCTGCGAGAACGTGCCGCGCTCGGCGTCCTGGCCGGTCAGGCGGACGGGGATCCCCTCGGTGACGAGCGAGCCGTAGGCGAGCGCCTCGGCGTGGGCCCACTCGATCCCGCCGTTGGGACCCATCGCCTCGCGGCGCTTCTCCAGCTGCTTGTGCAGCTTGGTGTTCCAGTGGAAGTCGTCGGGGACGGTCAGCAGCGCGTCGTTGATCCCGATCAGCGTCTGCGCGTCGACCTTGGTGTCGGGCTCCTCGGAGCGCGAGCGGTCCATCAGGTAGGTGCCGGTCGCCTGGGTGTCGATCCCGCCGCCGGCGTCCTGCCACTCCTTGACCTTGCGCTTGACGCCCTGGTGCAGCTCGGTCAGCTCGGCGTTGAGCTGGTCGCGCTTGGCGTCGATCGCGTCCTGACCCATCACCTGCTCGCCGACGAGGCGCTCGGCGTAGAGCTCGGCGACCCGCCGGTGCTGCTTGATGGTCTCGGCCATCAACGGCTGGGTGTAGGCCGGCTCGTCGGACTCGTTGTGCCCGTAGCGGCGGTAGCCGATCAGGTCGATCAGCACGTCCTGGCCGAACTCCTGGCGGTACGCGAACGCCAGCCGGGCCGCGTTGATGCAGGCCTCGACGTCGTCGGCGTTGACGTGGATGATCGGCAGGTCGAAGCCCTTGGCCAGGTCGGACGCCCAGCGGGTCGAGCGGCTGTCCTCGGGATCGGTCGTGAAGCCGACCTGGTTGTTGCAGATCAGGTGGACCGCGCCGCCGACCTTGTAGCCCTCGAGGCTCTGCAGGTTGAGCGACTCCGCAACGACGCCCTGGCCGGGGAAGGCCGCGTCGCCGTGGATCACGATCGGCAGCGCGATGTCGCCGTCGCGGGGGCCACTGGCCTGGCTGCGGTCGGTCTGGACGGCGCGGACGGCGCCGAGCACGACCGGGTTGACGAACTCCAGGTGCGACGGGTTGCTCTCGAGCACGACGCCGATCGACTTGCCGTCGGGCAGCTCGTAGCGGCCCGTGGCGCCGTGGTGGTACTTGACGTCGCCGGTGCCGCCCTGCAGGTCCTGCGTGACCGTCTTGGCCGCGGCGATCGCGGACCCGCCCTCGAACTCGGTGAACAGCGCGTCGTACGGCCGCCCGAGGTTGTGGGCGAGCACGTTCAGCCGGCCGCGGTGGGCCATGCCGATGATCACTTCCTGCGCGCCGGCGCGGGCGCCGGCGAGCTGGATCAGCTCGTCGATCACCGGGACGGTGATGTCCAGGCCCTCGATCGAGAAGCGCTTCTGGCCGAGGTAGGCCTTCTGCATGAACCGCTCGAAGGCGTCGACCTGGATCAGCCGCTCGAGCAGGCTCTTCTTGCTCTCGTTGGAGAGCGGCTGGCGGAACTCGCCGGACTCGATCTTCTCGCGCAGCCAGATCCGCTGGTCGTTGTCGGAGATGTGCTCGACCTCGTACGCGGTCGTTCCGCAGTACGTGTCACGGAGCAGCGGCAGCACGTCGGCCAGCGTCTTGCCGCCGCCGACGAAGGTGCGCAGGATCGACGCCGGGATCTGCTTGAGCAGGTCGGGGCTGAGGCCGAGCTTCTCGAGGTCGACGCCGATCTCGCGGGCGATCTCCTCGGGGGAGACGGTCGACGGGGTCTCCAGCGGATCGAGCTTGGCCAGCAGGTGGCCGTGGCTGCGGATCGCGCGGACCAGCGAGGTCGCGGCCTGGACGCCCTGCAGCAGCTCGATCGATGGGGCCTCGCCGGAGACGGCGGGGGCGCTCGCGGCCTGCAGCGTCGGCTTCGGGGCCTCGATCGCGGGACCGAGGTCGGCGCCGAGGTCCGCGAACAGCTGCTCGTAGAACTCGTGGTCGCCCTGCAGGTACTCCTCGACCGTCTTCAGGAACTGTCCGGACTGCGCGCCCTGGATGATCCGGTGGTCGTAGGTCGAGGTCATCGTCATGACCTTCTCGGCGCCGATCGCCTCGCCGATCTCGCCGAGCCCGACGGGGTAGGCGATCGAGCCGGTGGCGACGATCGTGCCGTTGCCGCTCATCAGCCGCGGCACGGACGCGACGGTGCCGATCCCGCCCGGGTTGGTCAGCTGGACGTTGGCGCCCTGCAGGTCGTCCGCGGTCAGCTTGTTGTCGCGGGCGCGGGCGATCAGGTCGTTGAACGCGTCGAGGAAGCCGTCGAAGCCGAGGCGACCGGCGTCCTTGATCACCGGGACCATCAGCGTCCGCTTGCCGCGGCGCTCGACGTCGACGGCGATGCCCAGGTTGACCTGGCCGTGGTCGACGAGGATCGGCGCGCCGTCCCCGTCCTCCGCCGGCTCGTAGGTGTAGGCCATCGGCGGCATCTGCTCGGTCGCCGCACGGGCGACGGCGTAGCCGATCAGGTGGGTGAAGGAGACCTTCTTGCCGGCGGCCTTGAGCTGCTTGCGCCGGCCGTCGAGGGTGGTGATCGCGAGCGTGCGGAACGACGTGGCGGTCGGGACCTGGAGCGACTCCTCCATCCCGCGGGCGAGCGCGGCGGCGCCGCCGCGGATCGGCGTGCGCGTGACCTCGGCGGCGGAGCGGCCGCCGTTCTTCTGGGCGCTGAGCACGTCGTCCTTGGTGATCCGGCCGTTCGGGCCGGTCCCACGGACGCTGCCGACGTCGACGCCCTCGACCGACGCGGCGCGGGCGGCGACCGGCGTGATCTTGGCGTCGTCGGGAATCGTGCCGCTGCCGTTGGACGACGAGGCGGTGGCCGCGTCGTCGTCGGTCTTCTCGCTCGGAGCCGCGGCCGGGGCGGACGACCCGGCGCCGGCCCGGACGTGACCGATCACTTCCTGCGGGTGGATCGTGTCGCCGTCGCCGAACAGGCGCTTCTCGAGCACGCCGGTGGCGGGTGAGGGCAGCTCCATGTCGACCTTGTCGGTCGAGACGACGAGCAGGTCCTCGCCCTCGGTGACGGACGCGCCCTCCTCGACGAGCCACTCGAGCAGCGTGGCCTCGGTGACCGAGTCGCCGGCGGACGGCGTGACGATGTCGACGAGCTCGCCCTCGGACTTCGGGGCGTCGTCGCCGGTCGACGGTGCGTCACCGGACGTGTCGGACGCGCCCGCGACCTCGGTGTCCGACGGGCCCGAGCCGCCCTCGCTGCTGCCGGACTCGCCGGAGCTCGAGTCCGACGATCCGGAGTCGTCCCCGGAGCCCGAGGTGTCGATCTCGCCGACGACGGAGCCGGACTGGACGGTCTCGCCCTCTTCGGCGAGGTACGCCAGCAGGACGCCGGACGCGGGCGCCGGAATCTCGGCGTCGACCTTGTCGGTCGAGATCACGACGAGGTCCTCACCTTCGGTGACCGGATCTCCGGGCTTTTTCAGCCACTCGAGCACCGTGCCTTCCGCGACGGACTCGCCCATCTGGGGGAGCGTGACTTGGACCGTTGTGCCTGCCGCCATGAGACAACGAACCTAGCACTTGGGATTCCGTAGGGAGTTCGCCTCACAATCGAGCAAAAGCGCCCGGTTCTGTGCGGTGTTACGGGTACTGCGACGTGTGACCGACGGCACGCCGCAGCTACCGACGGTAGGTACGACGGCGTCCGCACCCGCCGGGCTCCGTCAGCGGGACAGGCGAGCCGGGTGTCGACGTTCCTCGACGAGGAAGCCGATCGATCCGACGAACGGTCCGACCGCGCCGATCACCGCGACGCAGACCGCCAGCCACAGCGGAATCACCCGGGCGCGGAGCGCCAGCACGCACAACACGCACATCAGGATCCATCCCCACCCGTGACCCCAGCCCAGGATGGTCTTCACGCCGGGCGCCGTGTCGCTGATCCACAGCGTGATCAGGCCGATGTAGATCGCGGAGTGGGCGAACGACAGCCACTTGAGGGTGCGGAACGACGGGCTGATCCGGCGGCGGCTGGAGACCGACGTCGGAATGCGACCCAGGGTGCTCAACGCTCGCTGCTCTCGACCAGCCGCGCCAGCGCGCGGAGCGTCGGCTCGGCGTGGTCGGGCCAGGCGTCGACGTCCGCCGGCCACCACTCGTGCTCGTCGTGCTCGGCGTCCCGCTCGACCTCGGCGCCCGGGGCCAGCCAGGCGACGCCGGCGAACATCACCATGTCGTTGGGCAGCAGGATCAGCGCGTCGCCCCGCAGTCGCTCGGGGGTCACGCTCCACTCCTCCTGCAGCTCGCGGCGGAGGGTGTGCATCGGCGACTCGCGCGGGTCGACCGCGCCCGCCGCGCCGAGCGTCCAGCGGCCGGCCCAGGTCGCGACCCAGTCGGCGCGGCGTCCGGCGAGCCAGCGGCCGTCGTGGCTGCGGACCACGCACTGGCCGGTCATCGAGCGGGCGGCGCCACCGGGCAGCAGCCGCAGCGCCCAGCGCACGGGCTGCAGCTCCAGGTGCAACCGGCCGTCGGCGTCGACCCGGTGGGACGACATCCGTGCCGAGAAGCCGTCGTGGCTCGGGGAGTCGCGGGCCGCCAACGCGGCGATCGCCAGGTCGGCGTCGGCGGACGCCTCGGGGGCGGGCACGTAGGGCTCGTCGGACCAGGCGAACGAGACGTCTTCGGGGGCCCAGGGGCCGCGCGCGAGGAGGTTCGGTGCCGGGCGCATCGTCACCAGGTTATTGGCTCGGCCCTCGTCGGACACCCACCCGCCGCGGATTACACCGTGCCGTCGGTGACCGTGAGCCGGACACCGAACGCCCGCTCGACCAGCGCCGCCTGACCCTGGGCGGCCCAGCGTGCGACCGGATCGCCGGTCGCACCGGTCGCCAGGTGCAGCCGGACGTCGTCGCCGCTGCGCGTGACCTCGACCGCGCGCACCGCCTGGTCATGGCCACGGTCCAGACCCTCGGCGAGCCGCAGCACCGCGGCGAGCCGCAGCAGCCGCTCGTCGTCGCCCTCGCGGGCCAGCGCGCGAAACGGCTTCATCGTCGGCGAGCCCTTGCGGTGGTAGCGGATCGCCTGGCCGATCAGGGCGGTCTCGGGCGGCGAGAACCCCGGCAGGCCGTTGGTCACGACCAGGTAGCGGCCGTGCTTGTGGTGGTCGTCGTGGTTGACCGCGGTGCCGATGTCGTGGAGCGTCGCGGCGGCCTCCAGCAACGAGCGCTCACCGGGGTCGTCGGCGTGGGTGCCGCAGGCGCCGAGCCGGTCGTAGAGCTCGAGCGCGATCCGCGTGACGTGGCGCCGGTGGGGGCGGTCGTCGTCGTAGCGCGCGGCCAGGTTCTCGACCGCGGCGCCGCGCACGTCCGGGTACGCGGGCAGCCCGTCCAGGCCGTCCAGATCGGTCAGCTGACGCTCGAGGAAGATCCCGTCGCGCAGACCGAACTCGGTGGCCTCGATCGCGTCGATGCCGGTGTGCTCGAGCACCGTGTCGATCGTGATCGCCGCCGCCAGGATCACGTCGCCGCGCGACGGCTTGACCCCGTCGACGGTGCGTCGCTCGGCGACCGGCAGCGCGGCCAGCTCCTCGATCAACGAGCCGAGCGTGGAGCGGCGGACCTGGACCGCCTGGACGCCGAGGTCGGTCGACCCGTGACGGTGCTGCGCGGCGGCGGCGAGGTTGCGCACCGCCCCGCCGACGCCGACCAGCCGCTCGCCGAGCCCGCTGGTCCAGTCGCTCTCGCCGAGCACCTTGCGGACGTGCTTGCGCAGGGCCTTCTGCTGGTCCTCCGGCGTCGGACCGGACCCCGAGAGGAACCGCTCGGTCATCCGGACCGCGCCCAGCCGCCACGACCCGACGTCGGTCGCGCGCCGGTCGGCGGTGCGGACGAGCTGCAGCGATCCGCCGCCGATGTCGAGCACGCCGCCGTCGCGCAGGGTCGTCGAGTTGATCGCGGCGAGATGCCCGTAGTGGGCCTCCGCCGCCTGGCTGAGCACCTGCGGCTCCAGGCCGGTGGTGGCCCGGACCCGGTCGAGGAACGTCGCGCGGTTCGGCGCCTCGCGGATCGCGCTGGTGGCGACCGCCGAGACCAGATCGCCGGTCAGCCCGTGCGAGCGGCAGTAGTGGTCGAACAGCTCGGTGGCGATCAGCGCTCGCTCGATCGAGGCTGGTTGGAGCGTGCCGTCGGCCCCCAGATCGGCGCCGATCCGGGCGGGCTCGTAGATCTCGCCGGCGCGCCACCAGGCGCCGCCGGGGAGGTCGGTCGCCGAGAGGTCCGACGCGTAGACGACCAGCCGGAAGCTGTTGGATCCCAGGTCGACGACCGCGCAGCGCGCGGCCGCGGCCCCGACCAGCGGGGCCATCAGTCGCTCTCGGCGCGCTCGATCAGTTCGATCCGGTAGCCGTCCGGGTCGCGGACGAAGCAGAGCAGCGAGCCGCCCTCGCGGACGCGGTACGGGGGCTTCTCCGGCTCGATCCCCTGCGCGGCCAAGGCCGCGAGGGTCGCCTCCAGGTCCGGCGACGAGATCGCGATGTGCCCGTAGCCACTGCCGATCTCGTACTCGCTGACGCCGTGGTTGTAGGTCAGCTCCAGCCGCGGTCCGTCGCCCGGGATCCCCATGAAGACGTTGGTCGCGGAGTCGCCGATCGGCATCCGCCGCATCTCCTCGAAGCCGAGGGCCGAGTAGAAGGCGATCGACCGGTCGATGTCGCCGATCCGGTAACAGGTGTGGAGCAGAGCCGCCATGGGTGGCACGGTATCGATCGGGTCGGCCGGGCCCGACGACGGTCTGGCGGGGGCGGGCGGCAGCGGTCGGCTGGTCATCCGCTGGTCACGAGCGCCGCGCGGCGATCTGCGACGATCGGACGATGGCCGAGCTTGTCGTGGAACGGATCGAGATCCCGAGCTTCGTGGGCAACTCGTACGTCGTCGGGTTCCCCGGCGGTCCGTGCGCGTTGATCGACGCCGGCGCGGACGCGGCGAAGATGACCGAGGCGGCCGCGCGCCACGGGATGACCCCCGCCGCCGTGCTGCTGACGCACCACCACTACGACCACGTGTCGGAGCTGGAGGAGATCCTCGACCGGGTCGGCAAGGTCGACGTGATGATCCACGCCTTCGAGCAGCCGCTCGCCGAGGAGTTCGCGACCGGCTACACCAAGAACATCGAGGACGGCGAGACGATCCGGATCGGCGACGACCTGGAATTCAAGGCGGTCGCCACGCCGGGCCACACGCAGGGGATGCTCAGCTTCGTCGGCCACGGCCACGTCTTCACCGGCGACACCCTGTTCCGCGAGTCCGTCGCCGGCGTCCGCGCGCCGGGGCACACGACCTTCGAGGACCTGCGCGCGTCGATCATGGACACGCTGCTCGCGCTGCCCGACGAGACGGTCGTCGTCTCCGGCCACGCCGAGCCGTCGACGATCGGCCACGAGCGCGAGAGCAACCCGTTCGTGCGGGTCTGGAGCGGCGTCGATCCCGAGGGCGACGAGCGGGTCATCGTGTCGCTGCCCGGCGACGACGGCGAGCCGGTCGAGAGCGAGGTCCGTCTGGTGCTCGAGGCCCGCGACTACGAC
>JBAZOW010000130.1:0-10073 GCA_041648495.1 Patulibacter sp. | reverse complement strand
CGGTCGCCTGGCGGTCCAGCTGTGGGGCGCCTTGCTGCTGGCCGCGGCGTTCGTGGTGGCGATCGGCCTGGCACGGCGGGTGGTGCCCGACCCGTGGGCGACCCGCGGCGTGCTGCTGGTGGCGATCTCGCCGCCGGCGGTGCTCGGTGCGACCCAGGTCGGTCCGACCGCGACGGCCGCGCTGCTGCTGACCGGCGCGGTCGCCGCCGCGCTCTCGGTGCGTGACGAGCCGCGCTGGCGGTACGCCGTGCTGAGCGCGTCCTGCGCCGCCCTGCTGCCGTGGCTGTGGCTGCCACTGGCGCCGGTCGCGCTGCTGGTGGCCGCCGCGCTGATCCGCTGGATGCGGCGCCGGCGTCGGGGCCTGACCGGATTCGTCGCGCTCGAGATCCTGCTGATCTCGGCGTTCATCTACATCACCGTCCACGACCGGATGTTCGGTGGACCGACGCCGTGGTTCCCCGAGGTCGGCTGGTCGCTGCCGACGTTCTTCGACGACGTCGGCCACGTGGCGGCCCGGATCTTCGGTGCCCCGCTCGGCCTGCTGATCGATCGCGACTACGGGCTGCTGCGCTGGGCGCCGGTGCTCGGCCTGGTCGGCGTCGCCGGCTGGCGGCTGGTCCGCTGGCGGCGGACCCGGCTGTACCGGACGTTCGCCGACGAGATCCACGTCGAGGTGATCGCGCTGTTCCTGCTGCTCGTCTTCGCGGCGAGCACGATCCCCTTCGCGATCCTCTCGCCGTGGCCCGAGCTGAACTGGCTCGGCGGCCCGGGCGCGGCCGTCGCGCTGCCCGTCGTCGCGGCCCTCGTCGGCTGGGGCTGGCAGCGCGCACCGCGGACCGCGGTGGTGCTGAGCGGCCTGACCGTGGTCGCGACCGCCTGGCTGCTGATCGCCGGCGCGCTCAGCGGATCGGTCGGCACCGACCCGCCGACCGGCCCGCTGCCGTGGGGCGGCGTCGAGAACGTCCTGCCGAAGCTGCGACCGTAGCCGCCGATTCCCCACCGTCCGGCTGATCTAGGATCGCCCGGTGTCCGGCGAACGTCGCATCCCCGTCCAGGACCGCGCGATCGCCACCGTCGAGGCGATCGTCGAGGCGGCCGCCCAGACCTTCGAGCGCCTCGGCTACGAGCAGACGACGACCAACCGCGTGGCCGACCGCGCCGGCGTCTCGATCGGCTCGCTCTACCAGTACTTCCCGAACAAGGACGCGCTGCTGCTGGCGCTGATCGAGGACCACCTCGACGACGCCGCGGCGCGGCTGCAGCCGGTGCTCGGCGCTCTGCTCCGCGACCCGCCGCCGGTCGCGGAGGGGATCGACCGGCTGCTGCGGGTCACCGTCGAGCTGCACGCCGCCCGCCCGGCGCTGCACCGCGTGCTGCTGGACGACGCACCCCGCCCGGTCGGCCTCCGCGACCGGCTGGCCCGCGACGAGCAGGCGATCACCGCTGCCGTGAGGCAGTACCTGGCGTCCTGTCCCGAGGTCACCGCTCCCGACCTCGCCGCCGCCGCGGCGCTGATCGTGCGCACGACCGAGGCGGCCATCCACGGCGTGGTGGTCCGCCCGTCCGACGAGGTGTCGACCGCGGTCGCGGTCGGCGAGCTGCGGCGGATGCTGCTCGCCTACCTGACCGGCTGACCCGCGCCTCAGGGTCGTTCCCCCGTCGCAGCATCGTTCGGCACGACGACCGACGCGACCGGCCCGAGAACCTGAACGGCCCTGCCCCGACGATCCGGCCGAAGGCCTCGAACCCCCGGTGCCCACGCCGTTCTCCTCCCCCGCGTGGCCCGCGGCGAACGCGAGTTGTCGCGGACCCCGCGGTCGGGCAGCGTTTCGGGCATGGACGGCACCGCCACCTACCGCGACGACCACCCCGCCTGGCGCCTGGTGCAACCGCTGCTGCCGGAGCCGATGCGCACGCTCGGCCACGAGCCGGACGAGTCGCGCTGGGTGTGGCGCGGAGCGTCGGTCCACCTCGACCGCTACGAGGTCGACGACAGTCCACTGACGGTCGTCGTGCTGCACGGCGCGGGCGGCCACGGCCGGTTGCTCTCGAGCGCCGGGCGGATGCTCGCCGACGCCGGATGCTCGGCGGTGATGCCCGACCTGCCGGGCTACGGACTGACCGACGCCCCCGCGGCGATGCGGCGCTACGACGTCTGGGTCGCACTGGTCGGCGACCTGGTCCGCGCGGAGCACGAGCGGACCGGCCGTCCGGTCGCGCTGTTCGGGATGAGCCTCGGCGGGATGCTGGCCTGGGACGTCGCAGCCTCGCTGGCCCCGGGATCGGTGGCCGCGGTCGTCGCGACCAACCTGCTCGACCCGAGCGATCCGGCGGTCCGCGCCGGGGTCGCCCGGTTCGCCGCGCTGGGCTCGCGGATCCCCGCGCTGCTGTCCGCCACGCCGCGACGGCTCGACGGCCTGCGGCTGTCGTTGCCGCTGGTCGCCAACGCGAAGGGCATCGCCAACGACCCCCGGGTCGCGCGCGCCCTGCTCGCCGATCACCGCGGGACCGGCAACCGGATCGCGGTCGGCTTCCTACGGTCGTGGTTCGCCTACCGCCCGGCGATCACGCCCGAGCGGTGGCGGCACGGCCCGGTGCTGCTCGCGCATCCCGGCGACGACCGCTGGACGCCGACCGCCCTGAGCCTGCCGTTCTTCCGTCGGATCGCCGGCCCGACGAGCCTCGTCGAGCTGGAGCACTGCGGCCACCTACCGATGGAGTCGCCCGGGCTGGAGCGGCTCCGCGACGCGCTGCAGCGGTTCCTCGGTCCGCTGCTCTGAGCCGCCGGCGAAGCGCCGCGGCGGAACGTCCTCAGTCGACCCAGATCATCCGCTGCGGCGCGTCGCGCATCCGCACGACCCGCGCCGGCACGCCCGCGGCGATCGCGTTCGCGGGGATGTCCTTGGTCGCCACGCCGTAGGTGCCGAGCACCGCGTTGTCGCCGACCGTCACACCGCGCAGCACGCAGCCGCCGTAGCCGATCCAGACGTTGTGCCCGACGGTCACCGGGCGGGTGTAGATCCCCTGAGTACGGATCGGCGCGTCGACCCAGGCGACCGAGTGGTCGAAGTCGATGAACATCGAGCGGTCGGCGACGATGCACTCGCGGCCGATCGTGATCCGCTCGTAGGTCGAGAGCGTGCACTCCTGGCCGATCACGCTCTTGGAGCCGATCTCGATCGTGCCCTCGTGGCAGCGGATCTTGGTGCCGTCGCCGAGCCACGACCAGCGTCCCAACCGGACCACCGCGTTCGGACCGATCTCGAAGTGGACCTTCGAGCAGATGAACGCGGGACCGTCGAACTGCACCCGCTTGCCGTACTTCAGCTTCAGCCGCAGGGCCCGGTAGGCCAGCACGGCGTAGCGCGGCTTGAGCATGCCGTGGCGGGCGGCATGGCGCAGCAGGTGCAGCGCCCCGCCCCGGGCCGGAGCCGGCGGCCGACGCACGTCGGGCGCGGGGCCGAGTCCCTCTCCGGGGACGACCGGCGTCGGGTCGGAGGTCGTGTCGATCGCCACGGCCGCAGCCTACGCGGACTTCTTCGCGGTCACCATCAGGTTGTAGAAGATCCCCGCGGGCAACCGACCCTCGAGCAGCTTGCGATCGAGCTGCTGGAACAGCAGGTAGCCGCGGAACGCGTAGTTCTTCCAGCCCCACGGCACGTCGGCGTCGTCGGCCGTCGACTCGAGGCCGCGGTTGAACCAGCCGAACCAGCCGGCGGCGAGCTCCTCGCCGCGGACGTTGACGGCCCCGAAGCCCGCCTGCTCGATCGGCCCGCGCAGCTCGGCGGGCACGAACGCGTGGACGTCGACCTGCGACTCCAGGGCGTGGTTCTCCTCGCCCCCGTCGTCGTGGCCGTGCTGCGCCGGACGGGCCTTGAGGGCGCGGCGCCAGAGCGGCGCGGCGTAGTGCGCGGCGCGCTTGGGGACGACCGCCAGCCGGTCGCCCAGTCGCGACGGCTCGCCCGCGAAGACGATCACGCCGCCGGGCCGCAGCACGCGGTGGAACTCGGAGAACGCGCGCTCCAGGTCCGGGATGTGGTGGAGGATCGCGTGGCCGCAGACCAGGTCGAAATGGTCGTCGGGGAACGGCAGCTGCTCGGCGTCGGCGACGACCGTCTCGACGTTCAGCCCGAGCGTCGCGGCGTTGTCGCGCAGGACCTCGATCATCCCCGGGGAGATGTCGGTCGCGGTCGCCCGGCCGATCACGCCCTGCTTGAGCAGGTGCAGCGAGAAGTACCCCGTGCCGGCCCCGATCTCGAGTGACCGCTCGAACCGCGGGATCGGCGTCCCGAGCAGCTTCTCGATCTTCTGCAGCACCTGCCCGGCCCCGACGTCGCCCCAGTCGATGCCCCACTTGGCGTCGTACTGGGCGGCCGCACCGTCGTGGTATCGGGTGTTGACGTCGCGGATCTCCGCGGCTACTTCGGGCGCGGCAGCGGCGCTACCGGAAGTCGGAAATGGCGTCATGAGCCGCCGAAGTCTACGTGGCGCCTATAGATTGACGTTTCGATGTCTGCGCAGCCGCCGCACTTCCTCCAGCAGAACCAGCCGCCTGGTGTGCCGCCGCTCGCGCTGACCGGGGAGCGGACGCTGCCCGACGTGCCCGCCGAGAACTACTGGTTCCGGCGCCACCTGGTGGTCTACGAGTGGATCGCCGAGCGGGTCGGGGCGCGACGCGTCGTCGACCTGGCCTGCGGCGAGGGCTACGGCACCAACGTGCTCGCCCAGCGCGCGGTCGAGGCGGTCGGGGTCGACGCCAACCCCGAGGCCTACGAGCACGCGCGGCTGCGCTACCAGCGGCCGAACATCCGCTTCGTGCGGACGCTGGTCGAGACCTTCGACGAGCGGACCGACGCGGTCGCCTTCCTCCAGACGATCGAGCACGTCGAGGACCCCGGCGCGATCCTCGAGCGGATCAAGACCCTGATCGGCCCGACCGGCGAGGCCTACGTCTCGACGCCCAACCTGCTGACGCTCGCGCCCGAGGGCGCCGAGAAGTCCGAGAACCCGTGGCACATCAAGGAGTACCGCGCGGACGAGTACCGCGAGCTGTGCCGGGCCCACTTCTCGCACGTCGAGATCTTCGGCGTCTACCACGCCCGCAAGCTGTGGCTGCACGAGCTGGCGCTGAACCGCCTGGCCTGGGACCGCGTCCACAAGGCGCTGCGGATCACCAAGCCGTTCTACGACCGGTTCACCCCGGCGATCGCCGCGTCGGACTTCGTGCTGCGCTCGGAGCGGGACGGTGCGGATCTCGACCGCGCCCTCGACTTCGTCGCCGTGCTCCGGCCGTGACGGCCCGGCCCGCCGGTCCCCCGCGGGCCGGAGAACGGTCGTCGCGGGCGGGGCGGCTGGCGATCGTCCTGCACTCGCACCTGCCCTACGTCGAGGGCTTCGGTACCTGGCCGTTCGGCGAGGAGTGGCTGTGGGAGGCCCACGCGACGAGCTACGCGCCCCTGGTCGCCCTGCTCGACCGGCATCCATCGGCCCCGGGGGTCACGCTCTCGACGACCCCCGTCCTGATCGACCAGCTGCAGGCCCCCGGCGCCGCCGATCGGGCCCGCGGATTCCTCGACGTGGTCCGCGAGGACGTCTACGGCCGCGAGATCGCCGGGTTCGTCGAGCACGGGTTCCCGGACCAGGCCGAGGCCCTGCGCCGGCAGCGTCAGTGGTACCGCGACGCCCACCGCGCGCTCGACGGCGCGGACGACCTGGCCGCCGGTCTGCTCCGCCACGCCCGTTGGACGTCGTCGGCGACCCACGCCGTGCTGCCGCTGGTGGCCAGCCCCACCGGGTTGCGCGCCCAGCTGTCCGGCGGGATCGGCAGCCACCGCCGCCGGACCGGCCGCTGGGACGGCGGCTTCTGGTCGCCGGAGTGCGCCTACTCCCCCGCGCTCGACGGGCCGCTGCGCGACGCCGGCGTGGCGACCACCTGCGTCGACCTGACCGACCGGCTCGGATCGGGCGACCCGCGTCAGCTGCAGCCGTACCGGACCGACGCCGGGACCACGCTGCTGCCGATCGACCGCCGGCTGATCGACCTGGTCTGGGCCGACGGGGCGTTCCCGGCCGGCGCGGCCTACCGCGACACCCACCGCCGCAGCACCTTCGACCTGATGCCGTGGGCCAACGACGGCAGCATCTGGTCCGCCGACCGCGCGCGGGCCGCGGCCCGCCACGATGCCGCCCGCTTCGTCACGGCCGCCCGCGAGCGGCTGGCCGACGGCGGGGTCGCGACCGTCGCGCTGGACACGGAGTTCCTCGGCCACTGGTGGTTGGAGGGCGTCTGGTGGCTGGAGGCGGTGCTCGACGAGGCCGCGGCGCAGGGGCTGGAGCTGCTCCACGCGGACGCCGTGGCCGCCCACCTGCCCCCCGTCCCGCTGCCGCGCGAGGCGCGGACGACCACCACCTGGGGCGCGCCGCGCGACCTCAGCACCTGGAGCGGCGCCGCGGTCGCCGAGCTCGCCTGGAGGGCCCGGCGGCTGGAGCTCGACGTGGTCGCGACCGGCGGACGGGCGACCGCCCGGGCCTGGCGCGAGCTGCTCGCGGTCCAGTCCAGCGACTGGGCGTTCCTGCGCACGCGGGGTACCGCCGGCGCGTATCCGGACATGCGGGCGTCCGCGCACGCCGAGTCCCTGGTCGCCGAGCTGCACGCGCTAGGGTCTGCTTCCGCCGGGCTCCGCAACCTCGCTCCGTACCTCGACGGCGTTCCCCTGCAGGTCTAACCGCATGCGCGTCCTCATCCTCAGCTGGGAGTACCCGCCGATCGTCGAAGGCGGACTCGCCCGCCACGTCCACAAGATCGCCACGCAGATGGCGCTCGCCGGACACGATGTCCACGTGCTGACGCGGGGCGAGCACGACGGCGTGTCGGGAGCGGCCGCCGGTGGCGTACAGGGCGTTCCGGTGATCCACCGGGTCCCCGAGCCCGAGCGTCCCGACCAGCTCGACGCGTTCATCGAGTGGATCGCGCGGATGAACGAGGACATGGTCGGCCGCGGCCTGGCGTTGATCGCCGAGCACGGGTTCGACGTGATCCACGGCCACGACTGGCTCGTCGCCTCGGCCGCGGACCGGTTGGCCCGTCACGCCGCGGTGCCGATGGTCGCGACGATCCACGCCACCGAGTTCGGCCGCCACCAGGGCTGGGTCGACAAGCATCCGCAGAGCCACATCCACGGGATCGAGACCTGGATGGCGCGCCGGGCGGACCGCGTGATCACCTGCTCGGACTACATGCGCGGCCACGTCGCCGACGTCTTCGGGCGCGACGAGCAACGGATCACCGTGATCCCCAACGGGATCGACCCCGACGACCTGCGGCCGTCCGGGGACCTGACGGCGTTGCGCGCGCAGTACGCCGCGCCCCACGAGCGGCTCGTGGTGCTGGTCGGCCGGCTGGTCTACGAGA
Organism: Patulibacter sp.; assembly: GCA_041648495.1. GTDB lineage: Bacteria > Actinomycetota > Thermoleophilia > Solirubrobacterales > Solirubrobacteraceae > Patulibacter. The sequence goes on along the minus strand of JBAZOW010000130.1, from coordinate 2,662 downwards.
AGGGCTTCCAGCACGCGCTCGAGGCGCTCGCCGGTCCCGACGGCGTGATCGCCCGGGTCGGCGACGTGCGGTTCGTGGTCGCCGGGTCCGGGACCCACGAGCAGGAGCTGCACGCCCAGGCCGCCGAGCTCGGTCTGGACGACCACGGCCGGTTCCTCGGCTGGGTCGGCGACGACGTGCTGCACGCGCTCTACCGCGTGGCCGACCTCTCGGTGGTGCCGTCGATCTACGAGCCGTTCGGGCTGGTCGCGCTGGAGGCGATGGCGTCCGGGTGCCCGTGCATCGTCGCCGACTCCGGCGGCCTGCGCGAGGTGGTGCCCGACAGCTTCGTCGGCATGCGGTTCCCGTCGCGCGACGCCCAGGCGCTCGCCGGGTCGATGGTCCGGCTGCTGACCGACGAGGACCTGCGCCAGGACGTGATCGCCCGCTCGACCGAGCACATCCGGCGGTTCGACTGGGCCGAGATCGCCCGCGAGACGGCGGTGGTCTACGACGAGGTGATCGCCGCCGCCGGCCGGACGCAGCCCGAGCCGGCGTCGCGCTGAGTCCCGCGACCGAGGCCGCGTTCGTCGCCGCGATCCTGCGCGTCGCTACCGGCGCCGCTCTTCCCCGAGGTCGACTTCGAGGCCGGTGATGCACCGGAACTGGATGTTGCCTCCCCACTCGACAGCCTCGGGGTCCTGCGCAAGGCGCACGTCGGGGAAGCGGGTGGCGAGCTCCGTGAAGTACGCCCCGCACTCCATGCGCGCCAGCGAGGTGCCCAGACAGAAGTGCGTGCCGTGGCCGAAGGAGATGTGGTCCCGACTCTCGGTCCGGTCGATGTCCAAGCGATCCGGATCCTCGAACAGGGAAGGATCGCGACTCGCCGCGCCCATCAGCAACAGGATCGTCGTGCCCGCCTCGATCTCGACGCCGTGCAACGTGACCGGCTCCGTCGTGACCCTCCAGAGGGTCTGCACCGGGCTCACGAACCGGATCAGCTCCTCCGTCAACCCGGCGACCGCCTCGTCCGGATCGTCGCGGAAACGCTCCCATTGCGCCTGATCGGAGAGCAGCGCCAGGGTGCCGTTTCCGAGCAGCGCCTTCGTCGTGTCGGCGCCCGCGAACAACAGGATCAGGACCATCGCCACCAACTCGTCCTCGGAGAGGCGCTCGTCGTCGGAAGCGCCCATGAGCGTCGAAACCAGGTTCGTGCTGTCCGGGAACCGCCGGTGGTGCTCGATCTTCTCGATCACGTAGGCGCGAAACTCCTTCAGCGCCTCGTGCGCCCCCATCAGATCCGCGACGACCGCCGCGCCTCGATTCTTCCCGATCTTGGCACTCCAGCCCTGGATCAGGGGAGCCTCGGCCTGGTCCACGTTCAGCAGGGAGCAGATCATCATCACGGGAAGCTCTTGCGTCACGGACGCCGCGATATTCGTCTCGCCACGCTCGACCATCCGATCGAACAACGCCGTGGTGAAGGCCTGGGTCTCATCGCCCAGCATCGCGATCTTGCGCGGCGTGAAGGCGCGCTGCACGATCGAGCGAAGGCGTGCATGCTGCGCGCCGTCCGTACGACTGATGATGAGCTCCTCGAACTCGGTCACCTCGTCGAACGCGGCCTGCTCGTGCGGTTGCATCGCGGCCCGCCGGGCCTCGGGACGGCTACCGACGGCGTGGGCACGATTGCTGAAGCGGCGATGGTCCTTGAGGATCATCCGGATGTCGCTCATCCGCGACACGACCACGGTCGGACCCCACCGATAGGGCTCCTCGAGGGCCAGCATGTCCTGGTAGAGGGCGAACGGCCGGGCGATCGCCTCCGGGCGCGACTCGATCAAGTCGCTCAGCCTCTGATCGATCTCCTCACTCGAAATCGCATGACTCGCGGTCATCGTAGCCCCTGTCGTCGGTTTGATCGGACGAGCACCAGCCTGCACGGCTCGGTGTCGTCCACCTCCGACGAAACTAGTCCCCTGTCGCTTGGATTCGCAATGGGGATTGCACATCGTGAGAACCGGCATCAACCCGAAGCTGATCTCGACCACGAATCACGCAACGACGGGGCATTGCGCCGCGAACCAGAGCGAAGAAACGCCGTCGGTCCACCATATGGAAATACTGTTTCGCGAATTGAAACGCTGGGCTACATTCACGACGAGCCCACGCACGTAGACCCGCCCGCCCGCGCCTCGGCGCACCCCGATGTGTCGGGGCAGACCGAACCGGCCGACTCCGGCGAGTTCGACGTGACCGCAGGGTCCCGAACCACCGAATGGAAGAACTCTCATGAACGTACTTGTCACCGGGGCCGCCAGCGGCATCGGGCGGGCAACGTGCTTGCGAATCGCGCGGGACGCCGCAGACCGCGGGGAGCGCGCGAGGATCACGGCCGCCGACATCCGGATGACGCCCGAGCTCGAAAGTCTCGTCAGCGAGCTCGAGGCCCTCGGCGCCGAGGTGCTTCCGCTGGCGAGCGACCTCGGCTCCGTCGATGCTCCGGCTGAGGCCGTGCGCTCCGCCGTGGAGCGGTTCGGCACCCTCGACGGTCTCGTCAGTTGCGCAGGCATCAACCGCGCCGCAAGCTTGATGTCCTGCTCGGTCGAGGACTGGGACCGCATCTTCGCCGTCAATACCCGCGCGACGTGGTTGCTGGCGAAGGCCGCCCACTCGGCCCTCC
>JBAZOW010000129.1:0-10111 GCA_041648495.1 Patulibacter sp. | reverse complement strand
TGACGGCCTACGACCCGCCGTTGCGATCGTCGGTGCCCGCCAGGCGCCGGCCGAGGCACGCGAGGTCGCCCACCGGTTCGCCGGCGCTCTGGCCGCGGCGGGGGTCACGGTGATCAGCGGGATGGCCTTCGGGATCGACGCGGCCGCGCACGACGGCGCGCTGGTCGGGGGTGCGGGAGCGGAGATCGACGGCGGGACGACCGTAGCGGTGCTCGCCGGTGGCCCCGAGCGGGCGTCCCCGGCTCGCCACCGGGCGCTGCACGAGCGGATCGGCCGCGAGGGCGTCGTGCTCAGCGAGATGGCGCCGGGCACGACGCCTCGTCCGTGGGGGTTTCCCGCGCGCAACCGGTTGATCGCCGCGCTGGCCGAGGTGACGGTGGTCGTGGCGGCGGCGTCACGATCGGGGTCGCTCAGCACGGCGCACTTCGCGCTCGATCTGGACCGGCCGGTCGGGGTGGTGCCCGGATCGATCGCGTCGCCCGCCTACGCGGGGTCGAACCGATTGCTGCGCGACGAGCCGGGAACGAGCGTGCTGCTCGAACCGGACGACGTGCGCGGGCTGCTGGGCGATCGCGGCGGCCAGGCCATCCTGCCGCTGGCCGCCGCCGATCCGTTGGCCGGGCTCGACGGCTTCGCGCGGGCGCTCGGCGAACGATTGACCGATGGACCGAAGACGATCGAGCAGCTGCTCGTCGGTCAGGACCCTGCCGAGGTCCTGGCGTGCTTGGCGGATCTGGAGGCCCGAGGGCGCCTGCGACGGGACTTCAGCGGGACGATCAGCCTGGTCGCGGCCGGCGCCTTCGGGCCCGGCGACGACGGGATGACACCGTGATCCGGTCGAGTTCGCTCGGACCGGGTCCGCGCGCGGTAGCCTCGGTAGTCCATGAGCGATCGGACCCCCGTCTGCTTGACCATTGCCTCGTCCGACTCGGGCGGGGGCGCCGGTATCCAAGCGGACCTCAAGGCGTTTGCGAACGCCGGTGTGCACGGGACCAGTGCGATCGTCGGGCTGACCGCGCAGAGCACCGTCGCGGTGACGCTGATCGAGCCCGTCTCGCCCGAGATGATCATCGGGCAGATCCGCACCGTCGTGGACGACATCGAGATCTCGGCGGTCAAGATCGGCATGGTCGGGCGCCGTGAGTCGATCGTCGCCGTCGCCGAGGCGCTGTCGTTGCTGCCGGCGGGCGTCCCGATCGTGCTCGACCCGGTGATGGTCGCCGAGTCCGGCGCGCGGCTGCTCGAGCCGAGCGCGCACGACACGCTCGTGACCGAGCTGCTGCCGCTGGTCACCGTCGTGACCCCGAACCTGCCCGAGGCCCTGGTCCTGGCCGGCCGTGCGGGCGAGCTCTCGGCCGACGCGACCGACGAGCTGGTCGTCGACGTGGCCCGGGCGGTCGCCGCCCTCGGCCCTCGCAACGTGCTGATCACCGGTGGCCACCGCGGCCAGGCCCACGACGTGCTGCTGCAGGCCGACGGCAGCGTGACGACCTTCCCGGGGGAGCGCTACCCGGACGGAGCCGCCCACGGGTCGGGCTGCACCCACTCGAGCACCCTGGCGGCGCGCTTGGCGCTCGGCGACGACCTGGAGCGGGCGGCCGCGGTGGCGCGTCGCGTCGCCGGTCAGGCCGTGCGGCGCGGGCTGCGGGACGTCGGCGTCGGTGCCGGGCCGGTCGACGTGCTCGACCTGCCGGCTCTGCGTGAGCGTGCCGCTCGTGACGCCGCGGAGATCTCCGAGACCGATCGCGTGGCCGTGCCATGATCGCGCTCGCCGTCGTCCTCGGGTTCTCGCTCGCGCTCGTGGTGGCGCTGGCCGTCACGGCGACCGGCTGGACGGTGCGCGACGTGCGCCGGCCGCGTCCGTTCGCCGGCCGCCAGGCCCGCCGCGAGGCCGAGCGTCAAGCTCGCGACCTGCTGCGCACCTGCCTCGACGGCGACGCCTGGCAGATGTACCGCGACCTCGGATTCGTCCGCGTCTGGGGCAGCCAGGGCCGCGCGCCCGCGCCGTCCGGGCGTCGTCCGCCGGCCGGCGTCGCCTACGCCTACCTGCTCTACCCGCACCAGCCCTACGTGGTCTACCTGCCGCAGACCACCACGCTGCTCGGCGAGTGCCGCGTTCAGCTCGGTGACCTCGGGGCGACCGAAACGCTGTCGCCGAGCGACGACGTGCTTGCGCACTGGATGGCCCTGACCGGCGACGAGCACGGCGTGATCGCGGCGGCCCGGATCGCGACGCCCGGCAGCGAGACGTCGCGACGGCGGATCCGGCGCGACCTCTGGCGCCTGCGCGAATGGGAGCGCGAGCGGACCGAGCGGGCGGCGGCGAGCGCGCGGGCACGAGTGCTCGAAGCCCCGCCGCGCGGCCGTCACGCGGGCTGACCGCGCTCGCCCACAGGCTGCCGCACTGGCGGGTCGCGCCTCGCGGCCCGCCGGGCGACGACGGATTCCGCTGCTCGAATCCCGCCGGCTCCCGAAACGGAGATCATCTAGTCTCGAAGGCCCTACCTCGCGTAGGTCCTCACCCCGATACGGGCGCCTGGCGTCCGCCGCAGGAGCACTCCCTCAGATGGCCAGTTCGAGCGATACCCCTGATCTCAAGCGCAACAGCCGTCAGGTCACGGAAGGTCCCCAGCGCGCCGCCGCGCGGACCTACCTGAAGGGGATCGGCTTCGACAACGAGGCGCTCAGCAAGCCGATCATCGGCGTCGCGCACGGCTGGATCGAGACGATGCCGTGCAACTTCAACCACCGGGTGCTGGCCGCGAAGGTCAAGGACGGGATCCGGGCGGCCGGCGGCACCCCGATGGAGCTCAACCACATCGCGATCTCGGACGGGATCACGATGGGGACCAGCGGGATGAAGACGTCGCTGGTCAGCCGCGAGGTGATCGCCGACTCGATCGAGCTGGTCGCGCGTGGTCATCTGTTCGACGGACTCGTCGTGATCACGGGATGCGACAAGACGATCCCCGCCGCCGTGATGGCGCTGGCCCGGCTGAACATCCCCGGAGTGATGCTGTACGGCGGGTCGATCCCGCCCGGTCACCTGCACGGGCAGGAAGTGACGATCCAGTCGGTCTTCGAGGCGGTCGGCCAGCACGCGGCGGGCAAGATCACCGACGAGCAGCTCGACGAGCTGGAGAACGCCGCGTCGCCGGGCGCCGGGGCGTGCGGCGGGCAGTTCACCGCCAACACGATGGCGATGGCGTTCGAGGCGATGGGGATCAGCCCCGCCGGGGCCGCGATGGTCCACGCGCAGGCGCCGAGCAAGGCCGAGGTCGCGTTCAAGACCGGTGAGCTGGCGATGGAGGTCCTGCGACGCGACCTCAAGCCGAGCGACCTGATCACCAAGGAGTCGTTGCAGAACGCGGTTGCCGCGGTCTCCGGATCCGGCGGCTCGACCAACGCGGTGCTGCACCTGCTGGCGGTCGCGAAGGAGATGGGCGTCGACTTCGACATCGACGACTTCGACCGGATCTCGCGCTCGACGCCGCTGCTCTGCGATCTGCTGCCGGGTGGCAGGTACAACGCGGTCGACCTGTGGCACGCGGGCGGCACGCCGGTCTTCCTCGGTCGCCTGAAGCAGGCCGGGCAGCTGCACCTGGACCAGCCGACGGTGACCGGTCCGACGATCGGCGAGCTCGCCGACCAGGGTGTCGAGCAGGAGGGGCAGCGGGTGATCCGCCCGCTCGACGATCCGCTGCGCGATTCCGGCGGTCTGGCGATCCTCCGGGGCAACCTCGCACCGGAAGGCTGCGTGGTCAAGCTCTCCGGGCACGAGCGGCGCCGCCACGTCGGTCCCGCGCGCGTCTTCGAGCAGGAGGCCGCCGCGATGGAGGTCGTCACCTCGGGTGGGATCAAGCCGGGAGACGTGATCGTGATCCGCAACGAGGGTCCGACCGGTGGCCCCGGGATGCGCGAGATGCTCGCGGTCTCCAGCGCGCTGTCGGGGATCGGCATCAGCGGCGAGGTCGCGTTGATCACCGACGGTCGGTTCTCCGGCGCGACGCACGGGTTCTCGGTCGGGCACGTCTCGCCGGAGGCGTTCCACCGCGGTCCGATCGCGGCGATCCGCGAGGGCGACCAGATCACGATCGACGTCGATAACCGCGAGCTGTCGGTCGACCTGACCGACGAGCAGATCGCGGAGCGCGCGGCCGCCTACGAGCCGGTCGTCTCGCCCGACTCGACCGGGGTCCTGGCGAAGTACGCCAAGCTCGTCGGCAGCGCGAGCGAGGGCGCCGTCACGATCTGACGATGACCGGCGAGCTGATGATGCCCTTCCGAAAGCGCGTCCCGGGACCGCGATGACCCGCGGCCCGGAGCACCTTCCCGTCGTCGAGACCGACCGCGATCTCGACGACTGGGGACGTTCGGAGCGCCTCAGTCGCACCCTCGACCGGACACTCTGGGATGCGGCATACAAATACTGGTACCGCGCGCGGCTGGAGCAGCCGCGACGGGTGCCGGCCACGGGCGGTGCGCTGCTGATCGTCAACGGCGGCGGGACCGCGTCGCCGGTCACCGCGCTGCTGGCCAAGGCCCTGCGCGAGAAGCATCCGCAGCGGCGCGACGCGCGTCCGTGCGCCGATCCCGAGCTGCTCGACCACCCGGGGTTCGCCGTCGCGCTCAAGCGCGCCGGAGTCGTGGCGGCCCATGCCGACGACGTCCGCCGCCTGCTGGCCGACGAGGACGAGTTGGTGGTCATCGGCGTGCGGACCGATCGCCTGCACGACGATGCGGTCGAGGGCGACCTGGCCCGGCATCCGGCGCTGCGCGCGGCGATCGAGGCGGGAGTCCCGGTGGTCCCGGTCGTGGCGCGCGGGATCGACGACGAGACCCACGTGGTCGCGCGACTGCCGCTGCCCGGGGGCCGCGAGCTGCCGCTCGGCCTGGGCGTGCCGGCCCTCGGATCGCTCTCCGCGGCGGCGCTGCTGCCCGGCGCCGTCGACCTGCGCGTGCTGTCGCCGATCACGCCGGATGCTCGTGGGGACGAGACGGGGGAGACCGAGCGGATCGCGCTCTCGGTCGCCCGACGGCTGCGCCACGAGCTGGACGACATGCGTCGCGCGCGGCGCTCGCGGTGGGTCCGATGACCGACCGCACGGCCACCGGGCAGCGCGTCCTGGTTACCGCCGCGGCCTCGCGGATCGGCGGCCTGATCGTCGCCGCGCTCGAGTCCGACCCGGCGATCGAGACGATCATCGCGGTCGATGCGGAGGCACCACCGGCGCCGTTCCAGCGGGCCGAGTTCGTGCGGCTCCGCGACCACTACGCCCAGCTCGCCCGGGTCGCGGCCGGCGCGGCGATCGACGTGGTGGTCGACGTGCGCGCGGCCGCCGCGCTGGCGCCGCTCGACCACGCCGCGCTCGTCGACCTGTCCGACGGCAGCGACCGGATCCTCGATCTCTGCGGCGATCCCGAGGGCGGCGTGCGGCGGCTGGTGGTCCTGTCCTCGACGCACCGCTACGGCTGGGATAGCGACCTGCCGCGGTTCGTCACCGAGCAGACGCCGCTCGCGTCGCGCGAGGGCGGCAGTCCGCTGCTACGGGCGCTCGCCGAGCTGGAGTCCCGGGCGCAGGCGGTCGCCGCGGGTCGCGATGAGCTCGGGCTGGCGGTGCTGCGCACCGCCGACCCGGTCGGTCCCGCCGGCGCGGGCCTGCTGCAGGCGCTCGACCTGCTGCCGCTGTTCCCGACGGTGCTCGGCTTCGATCCCCCCGTCCAGGTCGTGCACGAAGACGACCTGGCGCGGGCTGCCGCACACGTCGTCGTCGCCGGGCTGGACGGCGAGTACCTGGTCGCCGCCGACGGCACCCTCGCGCTGACCGAGGCGCTGCGCGCGCTCGGCGTCACCCACGCCCCGGTGCTGCCGCCGTGGGGGACGGGCCTGCTGTCGCGGCTGCTGCACCGCACCGGACTGCGGTTCACCCAGGACATCGCGGGACTGCTGCGGCACGGTCGGGGGATCGACAACCGCAAGCTCAAGGCGACCGGGTTCGCGTACCGCTCGACCACCCGCGAGGCGCTGGCCACCGTCGTCCCGGGACGACGGCGCCGGTTGGCGCTGAGCGCGGGATCCGTGCCCGCGGACAATGCCTACGACGCGGACGTCGAGGCGTTCCTGCGCTACAGCCCGTCCGCCCAGCGACCCGAGGTCCCCGCCGCCGACGAGCAGCGGCATGGAATCGCGGCGCTCGACGCCGACGCCTTGCTGGCGCTGCTGCCGTCGCTCGACGCCGACGCCTTGCGAGCGCTGCGGGCGCACGAGCAGGCGGGTCCGCGACGGGTACGGCTGATCGCCGAGATCGACCTGGTGCTGGCCGAGCGATGAGCGTCGGGAAGGCCCGTCTCGGCGTGGACGCTGGACACATGTCCTAGCCACAACGGTTGCGTCGCCCCACAACCGCCGATAACACCGTTACCATGGCTCGACCCCCATGAGTAAACGGATCGTAATTGCGCTTTCGAGCGTCCTCATCGCGCTCTTGATCATGGGCGGTACCGTGCTCGTGGCCGACGCGGCGGGGACGAAGAAGATCCCCAAGGGCGTCACGATCGGCGGTGTCGACGTCGGCGGCCTGACCGGCGAGCAGGCCGAGCAGCGGGTCGACCGCGAGCTGCTCAGCCAGATGAGCCGTCCGATCCGCGTGACCCACGGCGGACGGACCTGGACGCTGACCCCGGCGGCGGCGAAGATCCGCGTCCACTTCGACGGCGCGATCGATCAGGCCGTCAAGCTGGGAGAGACCGGCAACGCGTTCTCCCGCGTACTTCGTCGCGTGACCGGCGAGAAGACCGAGCGGGACCTGGACACGCGCAGCACGTACTCGAAGGCCGGACTGACCCGGCTGCTCGACCGCGTGCAGAAGGGCGTCGCCCGGAACCCGAAGGACGCCTCGGTCGAGCTCGTCGGGGCCAAGCTGAAGCTGACGAAGGGTCAGGACGGGCGGCGACTGAACCGCGACCGCGTCGCCTCGCGCGTCCGCAAGGCGCTGCTCAACCCCTCGGCGCCGAGCCGGGTACGGGCGGCCACGATCAAGCGGCAGCCGACGATCAGCACCGCCAAGGTCCGCGCGCAGTACAAGACCGCGCTGGTGGCCGACCGCAGCACGTTCAAGCTGACGCTCTACAAGAACCTCAAGCCGGTCAAGACCTACGGGATCTCGGTCGGCAAGGCCGGCAACGACACCCCCGCGGGCCGGTACGCGATCCAGAACAAGGCCGAGAACCCGGCGTGGAACGTGCCGCAGTCCGACTGGGCGGGCGACCTGGCCGGCACGGTGGTGCCCGGCGGCGCCCCGAACAACCCGCTGAAGGCCCGCTGGATGGGGATCTACGACGGGGTCGGGATCCACGGCACCAGCGACGACTCCTCGATCGGCACCAACGCGTCGCACGGCTGCCTGCGGATGCACGTCCCCGACGTGATCGATCTGTACCCGCGGGTTCCGGTCAGCACCCCGATCTGGATCGTCTGAGGTGGGCCCACCGGTGGTGGGCCCTGACCTCTCGCGGCCCGCTCTGGGCGGCCGACCAGCGGGTTCCGGCGGAGCCGGGGCCTACGAGCCTTGCTCGTCGTCCAGCTCGGCCAGCTCGCCGAGGATCCGGACCGCGTCGGCGAGCTCCTCGTCGCGCTCGCTGACTTCGTTCGAGGCGGCCGGTCCGAAGGCGACGATCTCGTCGAGTGAGACCTCTTCCCAGCCCTGCTCGAGCAGCAAGGAATGGTGGTCACCGTGGCGAAACGTCAAGGTACCGAGCCAAATACCGCGCTCCTGCTTGCGCAGGGCGGCGTACCACAGCGTTGACGCGTCCGGACTCGCCTGGATCTTGTGCCACGGGCGGGGCGGAGCCGTCGTGGCATCCGCCAGGCCCGCGGCGGTCAGCTGCCGAAACGTCGCGATCCGCCCGGTGTCCGTATCGATGAAGAACGTGCCCACAAGCGAACAGGATACGGAGCCCGTGCCGGGCGACGCCGCCCTCCCGGCCGCGTGGGCGACCGCCCTGGGGACCTTCGCCGTCGACCTCGTCCGCCAGGACGTCGCCGACAAGACGCGGCTGGCCTACGGCGGCGACGTGGAGCGGTTCGCACGGTGGTGCGCGGCGCGCGGCACGCTGGGGCCGGCCGACGTCGAGGTCCGCACCGTTCGGCGCTACACGCAGTCGTTGACCGAACGCGGCTCGGCAGCGTCGACGGTGACCCGGGCGCTGGCCGCCCTGCGCTCGCTGTTCCGCACGCTGCAGCGCCACGAGATCGTCGCGGGCAACCCGGCCGAGCTGACCCCAGGGCCGCGCAAGCCGCGCCGGCTGCCGCGGGTGATCAAGCCGGTCGAGGCCGACCGGCTGCTCGACGGGATCCCCGCCGACAGCGATCCGCTCGCCCTGCGCGACCGGGTGATGCTGGAGCTCGCCTACGGCTGCGGGTTGCGCGCGGCGGAGCTGGTCCGCCTGGACCACGACTCGGTCGACCTGGAGGAGCGCCAGATCCGGGTGATCGGCAAGGGCGAGAAGACCCGCACCGTACCGCTGGGGGACCCGGCCGCGGACGCGATCCGGCGGTACCTGTGGCGGGGACGACCGACGCTCGCCACGACCGACGACGCGGGCACCGAGGATGCGGCGCTGCTGCTGTCGCGACGCGGCCGCCGGCTGTCGACCAGCGACGTCCGACGGCGGATGGACCGCTGGGTGCGGGAGGCCAACCTGCCGGGCGATCTGCACCCGCACGCGCTCCGGCACTCGTTCGCCACGCACCTGTTGGACGGCGGCGCGGATCTGCGCGCGATCCAGGAGCTGCTGGGACACGCGCGCCTGTCCACCACGCAGGTGTATACACACGTGGAGTCGAGTCGGCTGAAGGCCGCCTATCGTAATAGCCATCCGCGTGCCTGAACCACCCCGCACCACCGAGGACCTCCGCGACCTCTGGAAGCGCTGGCAGGAGCGCCAGGACGTCACTGCGCGCGAGAAGCTGATCGTCGCCTACGCGCCGCTGGTCAAGTGGATCGCCGGCCGCGTCGCGTCGACCCTGCCGCCGCACATCGAGGAGGGCGACCTGATCTCTTACGGCCTGCTCGGCCTGGCGAACGCCGTCGACCGCTTCGACACCGACCGCAAGGTCAAGTTCGAGACCTACGCGGCGACCCGGATCCACGGGGCGATCATCGACGAGCTGCGGTCCGAGGACTGGGTGCCGCGCTCGGTCCGCCAGCGCGCCCGCCAGATCGAACGTGCCCACGCGGCGCTGGAGCACCGCCTGCACCGGGTGCCGACCGACGAGGAGATCGCCGACGAGATCGGGATCACGGTGGACGAGTTCCGGGAGTCGCTGTTGCTGGTCGCGCAGTCGCGGATGCACGCGCTCGACGAGATGTGGTCGGCCGGCGACGGCAGCGGCGAGTCGGTCTCGTTGCTGGAGGTCCTCGAGGACACCCATGCGGTCGACCCGGTCGCCGCGGTTGCCGCCCAGTCGCTGCGCGACGAGATCGGCAGCGCGATCCAGCGGCTGCCCGAGCGCGAGAAGGTGGTCGTCGCGCTCTACTACTACGAGAACCTGACCCTGCGCGAGATCGGCGAAGTGCTCGGCGTGACCGAGTCACGCGCGTCGCAGCTGCACTCCAAGGCGGTCCTGCGGCTGCGCTCGCGGCTGACGATCGAGGGCAACGGCAGCGCCTGACCGCGTCCCGAGCGGCTCGGCCCGTTGCTAGGCTCGGTCGGTGGCGACCGCGGGAAATTACGAAGTCTGTGCCATGTGTGGCCGCCATCTGCTGCGCGGCGAGGCGCCCGAGGTCTTCCTCAGCGACGGCGAGCGCCGTGACGTCTGCGAGCTCTGCATCCCGCAGGCGCTGTTCGCCGGCTGGATCCGCGTCGGCGTGGGCGACGCCCCGACGCTCGAGCCCAACCGGCGCGGGGGCGGACTGAAGAACGTGATCGAGCGGCTGCCGCGGCTCGGGAGCCGCAAGCCGTCGCGGCCGGAGCGGCAGGACTCGCCGGCCCGCCGTTCGGCCGAGCGTCGTCGCACCACCCGTGAGGCCGCCGGGGCGTCGGAGGCACCGGCATCCAGCAGCGCGTCGCGGGAGCGGCGTCCGCACCGGCTGGAGGACGAGATCGGCAC